>JBOGLX010000072.1:0-96793 GCA_050745765.1 Occallatibacter sp.
GGTGGGGGGTAGGCAACCGAAGGCGGCGAAGTTCCCGCGTTGCGGTGCTTTCTTCGCTTGTTCTTCGGTTCCAGGCCGGCTGTTTATTCCCGGACCTTCTACTTATTCATTGTGCTCCAACGGGGCATAATTATATGCAAATCGGGCGAAGATTATTTTTCCTTGGCGGCGAGGGTCGTTCCGAGGGACTGCCTGATTTGCCGACGTGAAATGGACATTTTTCACGGGAATCCGCGTCACCCGGCGCGGAGCAGGGCCGATGACGGCGCGAGTCCCGCCAGCAGGTCGGCGATGCGCTCCGCCGCGCCGGGATGCGCCTGGGTTCGGGCCGCGCGGGCCATCGATCGAAGACGTTCCGGAGCGGTGAGCAGTCCCGTGAGCGTCTCCACCAGCTTGCCCGGCACATCGAGATCCTCTTCCTGGAGCATGACGGCTGCACCCGCCTTCACCTGGGCCTCGGCATTGCGCCGCTGGTGCTGATCGGTGGCGGCGGCAAAGGGCACCAGCAGAGCGGGCTTGGCCGCCGCAGCCAGCTCGGCCACCGTGGACGCGCCGCTGCGCGCCATCACCAGATGGGCTTTGCCGAAGCGAGCGGGCATGTCGTCGAGAAACGGCCGCACCTCCCAGCGCGCCGGATCGGCGCCGCTTGCGGCGTAATCCGCCTCGGTGGAAAGTGTGTGGCGAATCCCGCACTGGTGAAGAATCGTGAGCCCCGGAACCGCCGCGAGCAGCGCGGGAAGCGCTTGGGGCAGGCGGGTGTTGAACAGCCGCGCCCCTTGCGACCCGCCAAAAACCAGCAGATGCGGGGACGGATCCGTTGGCGGCTCGAGCGTGAAGAATCCTGGACGCACGGGAATGCCGGTGACCTCGCAATTCCGGAACCAGGCCGCGGCCGAAGGAAAATTCACTGCCGCGGCCTGCACTTTCTTGCCCACCAGCCGGTTGGCCAGGCCGGGCATGGCGTTGGGCTCGAAGGCCATGGTGGGAATGCGGAGCCGCAGGGCCGCGGCCATCGCCGGTCCCGATGCGTAGCCACCCACGCCGAAAACAACATGAGGCTGAAACTCGCGGATGAGCCGTTTGCACTCGAAGATGCTGCCGGGCAGGCGCAGAAGGGTTTTGAGGCGCGTGGCCAGGGAAACGCGATTGAGCGGGCCCACGTCGATGAGGCGCAGACGGAATCCGGCCTCGGGGACGAGGCGGATCTCCAAGCCCCGCGCGGTGCCCACAAAGAGCACTTCGGCTTCATGCCGCGCCTCAAGCTCGCGAGCCACCGCGAGCGCGGGGATAATATGTCCGCCGGTGCCGCCGCCGGCAATGAGTACTCTCAGTCCCATCGAGCTTTTGCCTTTCGATTAGGGCATCTCTCCTTACGGTGTAGCGTCAAAAGACTGAACATTCGGGTGCCCCACCCTCGCCGCGCCTTTGTTTTTGCGGCTAGGGTGGGCGGGCGCCTCGCTCTGTAGCAAATGGAGAGATGCTCTAGGTCTCTGACCATTTGAAGTTGTACCACTGAGGGTGCCCCAGGTCCCCGATTTTGGGACCTGGGATTGGTGATCGAAAGATTCAAAACCATCCTGTAAGAGACCTGGCAGGGAGGGGAACGGTTGGGGACAAATGCTTTAACTGATTGCCGCCGGTTGCCGATGATTTTAACAAGGTAAGCTTGCTTTTGGTCGAACATTTGATCACCGAGCCAGGGCAATTGGCATTTGGAATCTTGAATGGCAGCGGCTTTGAAAGGGCACGGCTTTAGCCGTGCCAATGGATATGCCAATCACGGCCTCGGCTTTAGCCGCGGAGGGATGTTTTTCGGCTCAGCCCCATCCCTCAGGGCCTAAAGGCCAGGCATTTTCTTGGCACCTTTCTACGGCACGGCGAGAAAACCAGCTGCCAAAACGATTCGCAGCGCCCCTCCGGGGCGCACGGTTCTATTTGCATCCTTACCCAGGACTGCGTCCGCTGCGGCGGACTTGTCCCGGGCTATTCTCGTATTCCCCCTCCGGGGGAAGGAAGCCGGTTTTCATCCGCTTGGGTGGGCTGAGGCCCATGGGGGCACGGCTAAAGCCGTGCCCTTTCAAAACAATTTCTTCCCATATCTTGAAATGGGATTGCCCTGATCACCGGGATCAGTCGGCCCTTCGCGTGATATTGAGCAGGATGCCGATGCTGGCCAGCGTGCAGAAAACCGACGTGCCGCCGTAGGAGATCAAGGGCAGCGGAATGCCCTTGGCGGGCACCAGCGAAAGCACCACGCTGATGTTGAAAAACGCCTGCAGCAAAATAGTTGTGGTAATGCCGAATGCGGCGAGGCGGCCAAAGGCGTCCTGCGAGCGGAAGGCCGCACGCATGCCGCGCACGCCCAGCACTACAAACAGAACAACGATGAGCATGGAGCCGATCAACCCCAGCTCCTCGGCGATGTTGGCGAAGATAAAGTCGGTGGCCGATTCGGGAAGATAGAAGAGCTTCTGCATGCCTTCCATGTAGCCGCGCCCGGTCAGGCCGCCGGTGCCCACGGCGATTAACGACTGCGTGATGTGGTAACCCGCGCCCATGGGGTCGGAGAGCGGGTTGAGAAACACCAGCAGCCGCTCGCGCCGGAAAGGAACCAGGAGCAGCAGCGCGGCCAGAAAAGGCAGCGCCACTCCGATCGCGCCCAGCAGGTACTTCCATTCCATGCCGGCGAAGACCAGCATCAGTGCGGTAACCGCGGCCAGAACCAGCGCCGTGCCCAGATCGGGCTGGCGCACCACCAGGATCATGAGCAAAACCGGCATGATGGACGCGCGCAAAATCGTGTTCTTGAACTCCCTCATGCGGTCGAGCCGCGTGTGCAGAAACCACGCCAGAAACAGCACGAGCACCGGCTTGGCGACTTCAGAGGGCTCAAAGTCGAATCGGCCCAGGCGGATCCAGCGATGGGCGCCGTAGATGCCGGGGAAAAAGAAAACCATCGCCAGCAGCAGCGTGGTGGCGCACAGCGCCGGGTAGATAAACCGCGGCGAGTTATACAGGCGGTAGTCCACGCGCATCAGCCCGACCATCGCCAGCACGCCCGCCAGCGCGAATCCGGCTTGCTTGGCCACCAGCGTATAGGGCGAGTGGAAGCGCTCCTGCGCGACCACGGCCGAGGCGGAGAAGACCATCACCAGGCCCGCCGCGGTGAGCAGCAGCGCGGTGAAAAAAATCCATTTGTCGGCGCCTACGCGTTTTGCCATACTTGCCAGCCGCGGCGTTCGTTCACCAGCTCCTTGAAGACGCGCCCCCGGTGCTCGTAGTTCTCGAACTGGTCGAAACTGGAGCAGGCCGGCGCCAGCAGTACGGTTTCGCCCGGACGCGCCGCGCAGCCGGCCGCGTTGACGGCCGCTTCCAGCGTCTCGCAGGAGTGGATCGAAACCACCCCCCGCAGTTGCGACTCGATCTTGGCCGCCGCCGAGCCAATGGTGTAGACAGCCCGCGCACGCGCCCGCAGCAGCTCGGCCATTACCGCGTAGTCGGAGCCTTTGTCTTTGCCGCCCATGATGAGATGAATGCCGGAAGAGAATGCGGCGATGGCCTTCATGGCCGCGTCCACGTTGGTGGCCTTGGAGTCGTTGTAATACTCCACGCCGTTGATCGTGGCCACGAATTCCAGCCGGTGCTCGACGGCCTGAAAGTTCTCGACGGCATGGCGGATGACGCCCGGCGCAACGCCGGCCAGCCGCGCGGCACATGCGGCAGCCAGCACGTTCTCCACGTTGTGTTCGCCTTTGAGCGGGATTGCGGTCAACGGCATGATGCATTCAAAGGCCGCATCCTTCGCCGCGCGGTAAACCACCCAGCCGTCTTCGACCCACGCGCCCTGCGCAACTTTGTGTTCGATCGAAAACCAGTAGACCCTGGCCGTTGAGCGCGACGCAGCCTCGGCCGCGCGCGGGTTGTCGGCGTTCAGCACCACCCAGTCCTCGGCGCCCTGCTCGGCAAAGATGCGCTCCTTGGCCCGCGCATAGTTCTCGAAGGTGCCGTGACGGTCGAGATGGTCGGGAGTGATATTGAGGATGACGGCGATGCGGGGATGAAATTCGACGGTGCTCTCAAGCTGAAAGCTCGACACTTCCAGCACTGACCATGTGTCGGGCGTGCTTTCTTCCACAATCGAAACCACGGGCACACCGATATTGCCGCCCACCAGAGTCGGAATCCCGGCCTCGTTGAGGATGGCGCCCACAATCGCCGTAGTGGTGGTCTTGCCGTTGGAGCCGGTGATGGCGAGAATCTTCCCCTGCATGAAGCGCGCGGCAAGCTCCAGCTCTCCGATCACGGTGATGCCGAAGCTACTAACCTGCACCAGCTCGGGCGTATCCAGCGGCACGCCGGGGCTCACCACAATCAGGTCCTGGCGGCGGAACGTCAGCAGGCCGTGCCCGCCGGTCTCCACCATGATGCCCTCGTCGAGCAGCGCGGGAATGTCCTTGGCCAGCGCCTCGGCGCTGCGCACGTCGGAGACGGTCACCCGCGCGCCGCGCCGGCGCAGAAAAAGGGCCGCGGCCAGGCCCGACTTCCCCAGCCCCACCACCAGCACCCTTTTGCCTTTGAGCTCCATCATCGCCAGTCCATCCGCCTCGATTGTCTCGACGCTCCGTGTTTCTCGATGCCCCGTGCCCCATCCATTTCACAGCTTTATCGTGAAATGGGTGGGAAACCTCAAAAGCCCCAGCGCGCCAATCTTCTCTACCCTGGCTCCTCTGCACTGGGTGGGAATCCCCGAAAGCCCGACGGCCCGTGGCGAAAGCATGTTTTGTAACAGGGCACGACTTCAGTCGTGCCGCAAAAGCAAGACGGAAGAAACTCGGCTTTAGCCGCTGAGGGAATGCAAATGGGAAATTGAATTCCCGCCAGGGGCTAAAGCCCGTACCTTTCGAACCCTCTTTCGGCACGACTAAAGTCGTGCCCTGTTACAAAACTCGCAATCCTTTGACCTTTGCCACAGACCCCGGCATTTTTCGTGCCTTCTTCCATTTTGCACCGCCGGGCCCGCGCCGCGCCGCGCTTAGCGCAGTTTCAGCGTGGTGAGTGCAAACAGTGCAAACACCAGCGCCCCGATCCAGAAGCGCACGATGACCTTCGACTCGCTCCAGCCCAACTGCTCAAAGTGGTGATGCAGCGGCGCCATTTTGAAGATGCGCTTTTTGCGCAGCTTGTAGCTGCCCACCTGCAGCACGACCGAAACCGCTTCGAGGATGAAGATGCCGCCGATAAAAGGCAGCAGCAGCTCCTGGCCGATGATGACGGCGACCGTGCCGATGGCCCCGCCCAGCGCCAGCGAACCCACGTCGCCCATAAAAATCTCCGCCGGGTGGGCGTTGTACCAGAGAAAGCCGATTGACGCGCCGACCATCGAGCCGCAGAACACGGTCAGCTCGCCGGCCAGCAGGTTCCAGTGCATATCGAGATATCCGGAATAAACCACGTTGCCGCTCACGTAGGTCAGCACGGCCAGCGCACAGGCGGCAATGATGGTGCAGCCGATGGCCAGCCCGTCAAGACCGTCGGTGAGGTTGACCGCGTTCGACGAACCCATGAGCACAAAGACTACAAACGCGACAAAGGGCACGAATGCCAGCCAGCCCAGGTGAGCCACGCTGCTAGGCCACCAGTGCCACAGCAGGTCGGGCCGCAGCGATTTGGCAAAGGGCACCGTCAACTGCGTCGAGAACATTTTGAAATGCTCGAGCGCGGCCAGCGCCACCGCCACCCCAGCCCCGGCGAGCCCCTGCCAGAAGAGCTTGGCCCGCGCCGTAAGGCCCTTGCTGCGCCGCTGCACCACCTTGATGTAATCGTCCGCAAAACCGATGGCCGCGAAGGCCAGGGTGGCGAAGACCGTGATCCACACCAGCGGATCGGCCGGGTCCGCCCACAAAACCGTGGGCAGCAGAATGGCAATCACAATCAGCACGCCGCCCATCGTAGGCGTGCCGGACTTCTTCAGGTGCGATTGCGGCCCATCCTCGCGGATATACTGCCCGATCTGAAACTCGCGCAGCTTCTGGATCACGTAAGGCCCGATAAAGAGCGCAATCAGCAGCGCCGTCAGCGATGCAAATGCCGTGCGGAAGGTCAGGTAGCGGAAGATCCGGAACGGGTGAAAGAACGGAAACAGTTTTTCGTAGAGCAGCCAGTAAAGCAAGAGGCCTCCGATGCCGATTTGAGGCGGGATTCAACCTGATTTTACAGGCAAGCTGCCTCGAATGCTGCCTCTGAGCGAGCCATCCGCCCTCGAATTCGATCTGGCGGCGCTAGAATGGGAACGTTCGCCAGAGAGGATCCGGTCTCCCATGAAACCCTCCTTCAATCGCTTCCTGCCCTCTTCGTCTTCCGCGTGTACACGCCCCATTCAATGCGCCGCGGCGCTGCTGTGCGCCTTGTGCCTCCCCTGCGCCATCATGGCGCAGCCGGCGACCTCCGGCCCCGCCGCCAGCGTCAACCCGCTCATCGGCACCGGAACAGGCCCCGGCGACACCATCAATCTTTTTCCCGGCGCCACCACACCCTTCGGCATGGTCCAGCTCAGCCCCGACACTGAAGACCACGGCTACGGCTATCACTACTCCAACACCGCCATCCGCGGCTTCAGCATGACCCACATGAGCGGCCCCGGCTGCTCCAACGAAGGCGACGTCTTCTTCACCGCGACCACCGGCCCCGTGCTCACTGATGGCGACGATTTTTCCTCGCCCTACTCGCACAAATTTGAAACCGCCCGGCCCGGCTACTACCAGGTGCGCCTGCTCGGCTGGAACATCGACGCCCAGCTCAGCGCCACCGACCGCACCGGCGTCGCCCAATTCACCTTCCCCGCCGGCCAGCCCGCCAACATCCTGCTCCCCCTCAGCCACACGCTCAATTACACCACCGGCGCCTCGGTCCAGCTGGTCGGCGACAACCGGATTCAGGGTTACGTCGAAGACCGCGCCTTCTGCGGCAACAGGCAAACCTACAAGGTCTACTTCGTGATGACCTTCAGCAAGCCGTTCTCGTCCTTCGGCACCTGGACCGGCCCCAAATACGGCGGCCCCGGAACCATCGCCGCGGGCAGCCGCACCGCCGAGCAATCCGGCCATCGGGAATGGCTTGGCGCCTACGCCACCTGGGCCTCCGAACCAAATCCGCAAACGATCACCGCCAAGATCGCCATCTCCTACGTCGATCCCGCCGGCGCCGAAAACAATCTCAAAACCGAAGCCGCCGGCAAAGACTTCGCCGCCATCCGCAACGAAGCCGAAGCCGCATGGAGCAAAGCGCTGAACGTAATCGACGTCTCCGGCGGCACAGAGACCGAGCGCACCGTCTTTTACACCGCCCTCTACCACTCGCTCATGATGCCCACCATCTTCAGCGACGCCGACGGCCGCTATCTTGGCTTCGACGGCAAGATTCACTCCGTCGCTTCCGGTCACAATGTCTACGCCAACTACTCCGGCTGGGACATCTACCGCAGCGAAATCCCGCTGCTGGCGATGATTGAGCCCGAACGCATGGAAGACATGGCCCAATCCATCGTGCTCATGTACCAGCAAGGCGGCTGGATAGGCCGCTGGCCGCAGATCAACGTCTACACCAACGTCATGGCCGGCAGTCCGCTCACTGTCTCGCTGGCCACGGCCTGGCTCGACGGCCTGCACGGCTTCGACATGACCGCCGGCTGGGACGGCATGTTTAAGGACGCGACCGAAGCTCCGCCGCCCGGCCATCCCTACGTAGGCCAGGAAGGCATCGACTATATCAACAAGCTCCACTACGTGCCCGACGACAAAATCAGTTACGGTTCCGTTTCGCAGATTCAGGAAGACGCCATCGCCTACGCCTCGCTCTACGATGTCGCCGTCAACCTCGGCAAGACCGATGACGCCAAGACCCTCTACGATCGCGCCCTCGATTACCGCAACGTCTTCGACCACGACGACCGCTTCTTCCGCCCCAAGGACTCCAACGGCCAGTGGGTTCCCAACTTCGATCCCGCGCAAGCGTTGCACGGCTTCATCGAGGGCACAGGCTGGCATTACCAGTGGCTTGAGCCTGCCGACATGGCCTGGGTCGTCAACGCCATGGGCCGCGATCTCTTCAACAAGCGCCTCACCGAATTCTTCAACTATCCCGTGCCCGGCTGGTACGGCCAGTACTACAATCCCTACAACGAAACCGACCTCGAAACGCCCTTCATGTTCAACTTTTCCGGTCGCCCCTGGGAGACGCAGCGCGTCGTCCGCCGCGTCCTCAACGAAAACTACACCACCGGCCCCGACGGCATCCCCGGCAACGACGACTGCGGCGAAATGTCCTCATGGGCTGTGCTGAGCATGATGGGCATCTACAGCGTGGACCCGGCAAGCCTGGCTTACGAGATGGTCGGCCCCGTCTTTCCCAGGGCCGTCATCCATCTCCACGCGCCCTACGCCGGCAAGACCTTCACCATCGACGCGGCCGGCGCCGCGCCTGACGCCGCCTACATTCAGAGCGCAGAACTCAACGGCCATGCGCACAGCCAGAACTGGATCTCATTCAAGGCCATCTCCGCCGGCGGAACGCTGCACTTCGCTGTCGCCGCCAAGCCCAACGAATCCTGGGGCGCAGCGCCTGCGGACGCGCCGCCGTCCTTGAGCGACGAGCATCCATAGTGAACGACACGGGCCCATTCTTCCCGGAGGGAAGGCTCGAAAATAGCCCAGGGTGGAGTCCGCCGCGGCGGACGAAACCCTGGGACAGCATCCCGATCCGGTTCGCGCGCCCCGTAGGGCCGCGCCGTAGGTCTACCACGACACCAGCCGCATCAAAAAACCAATCCCTAAGTTCAACAACGAAGCCGAGGAATTCGACTTCTGGTCCTCCACGGGAAAGGGATCGGATTCGACTGAGTATTTGGATTGGGCGCAGGCCAAGCGAGCGAAGTTCCCCAATCTGAAGCCTACGCTGCGCACCATCTCCATCCGTCTGCCCGTCGCCATGATCGAGGACCTAAAGATTTTGGCTAACCGGCGCGACGTGCCATACCAGTCGCTTCTCAAGGTGTTTCTGGCGGAGAGGCTGAAGGCTGAGCGGCGCGGATAGCGACTGCCCCACGCACAAAATGGTCTCCCCATGTCTCGCCTTTCGAGACCTGGGGAAACCGTCGCCGAACGGGTCTGTTGAAGCTCAAACCGATGCGCTGGCCCGTACTCTGCTTCGAGAACTGCCGAAGATCGCCCCGCCGCAAACCGCCGCCGCCAGAAGCAGGTAGAGCAGCGGCGCGCCGCCCTCGGGTACGGTGGTGTAAGTGACGCTCTGCAAGATCCCAGACCAGTAGGATCCCGAGATCTCGGACAGGGCGACTGCGCCGATCGGAGCCGACTCCCCGGAATCGCCGAAGGTATAGATGCTGCCATCCGCCCCAAATGCGACCATATAGCTGTCCAGCACCGTTGTATCGTTGGCTCCATAAACCGTAATCGTATCGCTCCCGCTATATCCCTGGTAATCGCGCAGGTCGATGGAGAAGTTGGACTGGTCCGCGTCGAAGGTTATTGTCAAGGGGGAATCGTTGGCGAGGAGCTCGTAGTTCACCGCGCCATAATAACCCGGTGCGTCAAGTTGCAGAAAATCACCCGAGCTCAGCGTGAAGCCGGGAAACGTTAGCGAATTGGCTGAGACATCCTCCGCGCCAGCGACCCCCAGGCCGGTCGAAGCCCCATAAGCGTTGAAATTCTGGGTTGGATCCTGCGCTGTGGCCAAAGCCGCAATGCCTGAAAACGCCAGGACAAGCGACAGCATCGGTAATACTCTTACTGCCTTCATGCGTGTCATACGTGTACCTTTCTCTTCCGGGACGTTTCGGAGCGGGTTCCCCGGACAACCTGCGTCGAAGAAATCCTAGCCTATCCTAGCGAGGAAGGGAAATCTGTCAACGATGATAATTTTTGCAACACCGAACAAACTTTTGCAGTCGCGAGGCCGCCGATTCATCCTCCCGCCCTTGCGGGTGACCCAGGTCTCGACTCCGAGACCCGGGTCGACCGAAGCTAGACCCTTCCTTCGGGGTTCAGGCAGACGCGTTCGCCTGCGCCCTGCTTCGAGAACTGCCGAAGATAGCCCCGCCGCAAACCGCCGCAGCCAAAAGCAAATAAAGCAGGGGCGCGCCGCCCTCGGGTACTCTTGTGAGGTATCCCACGCCATCTATCGTGGACGTAATCGTAGCGCCCGGCGTCTCGCCGACTTCGTAATAGCTGCAAGTCGAAACCGAAGTGCCGCCGCAGACCGGTGTATCTGCGGGAGAAACGCTGAAGCCATTCACAAAGGCGCTGCCGTTCCAAATGGTGAAGGCGTAGTTCGCCCCCCCGGTCTCATCCAGGTATAACTTCATGGTGCTTGTGGGGGGAAGATACTCGTAAGTGAAGGCTCCGTTGCCCGCGGATTCCGATATCCCCACCAGCGGAGACGGGCCTGTGCCATAGGGCGGCGTGGAAAACGGAGCCGTGCCGTCGTAGGTGGTGACAAAGGAATACGTTCCACCCGTATAACCCGCTTCTGAGCCCGTGTAATTGCCCGAGAGGGTGCACGTGGTGTTCCCGCCGGAAGCGGTGCACGCACCCTGACTGAGAAACCATTGGGCGTAACCCGAACCGTTGTCTCCAATGCCGGTTTGGACCCAGTTCTGCGAAGACGCGCCGAGGTCCACGGTGAAGCTCTGAGCGCCGGCGCACGAAGCCATCGCAAAGATGGCGACTATCGCCAGTAAACCCTGTCTCATTTTCATTCGATCCCCTCCAAAATTCCTGGCCGGGCCTCTACCGCCGGCGCTCGACGTGGGGGAGAAAAACCCGCGAGGGCGCCGGGGCGAAGGGCGAGGCTATTCGTTTCATTGCCGATGGCGACTACCGAAGATAGGAAGTCCGACCGGGATTGCGTCGCAGACGCCCCATCCCTGCTACGCGCCTGACGCCGCAATTGCTCCTCGCCGCATTTGGCCGAGGCCGAGCCTTTCTCGGCACAACTGCACACTAATCTTAGCGAGGAAGGGAAATCTGTCAACGATGATAATTTTTGCAACACTGACCAAACTTTTGCAGTTGCGAGGGCGCCGATTCATCCTCCCGCCCTTGCGGGTGACCCAGGTCCAGGGTCCCCACGCAGGGAATGCATGTTATTGAAGAGAAGCTCCCTCAGTCGCTAAACAGTCTGCAGAAAAACCCGGTCGAAGCATGGCTTTGTAACAAGGGCACGACTTCAGTCGTGCCGAAGATGCTCATCTTAAAGACTCGGGCTTCATCCGCTGCCTCGCTTGCCCTGCGACTCAAGCCGAATATGGCCCCTTTTTCGCAAGCACTAAAGCCCGGCTGTTGGTCGCAGGGTCAACTGGCACACCTGAAGCCTGACCCTTTCAAAACATCGAGTCATTGAACTGATTCTGAGACCTGGGTCGACCGAAGCCGGACCAGTCCTTCGAAGCTCAAGCCGATGCGCCGGCCCGTGTCCTGCTTCGAGAGCTGCCGAACATCGCGCCGCCGCAAACCGCCGCAGCCAGAAGCAGGTAGAGCAGCGGCGCGCCGCCCTCAGGCGCCGTCAACGGCGAAAAGCTGACAGTTCCATTGCCATCGACGAAAATACTGCCTGCATTGATGGATTGCCCGTATGCAAACTGGTCCAGAGGATTGCCCGTACCAAAGAGATTCGCCGTATCGAACGCGAAAGAATCATCCGCCGTCCCCAGGTTTGGATCGAACCAGACGCTCAGGTTTGGAGCTGGGGACTTTTGGCTAACTGAATTTCCGTTTGCGGCGCGAGCATCCGCTGGGACCGTCCTGCCGCGCGCCGGCTCCCTGAAAGAAACTCCCCGCACTTGCATTTAATTTCGGCCCTTCGGCGCACTATAGAAGATAGGACCTCAGCCAGACCGCCATGAGACGCAATCGGCAGCCGGCAGGCGCCAAGCTAGGCTTCGGAAATCGCTTCCAGCAACCTCTTTGCGCTGTGAGTTTGGGTAATCAAAATATAAACTTCGCAAGGCAGATGGTTACCAATAAGTAATACAACCACCCCCTCTCTCCGAAAACTGCCCTGATTTTGGTGCATAGCTTACTGCAAGTTATTCAAAATGAATTACTTGTGGAATGCACCTGTCGCACGGAACAGCGAAAATTTAGCATTTTAAGACCGTTTTCGGTCAAATTAAGGGCTTTTTCAGGCTGCTTCAGGACAGAATTGAGGCTATTCTAATGTCGCTACTGAATGATAAACTTAGACGCAGTTTCCTAAGCCGATTTAAGGCACATTTAAGGCAATTTAAGCTCATCTAAGCGAAATTTAGACCTACTTAAGCTCACTAAGCGCAACAGCGGGTTTAGCCGGCGGCTCTACCGCGCCGTCTTCGTCGCCTTCCGTTTCCGCACTTCCATCTTCGAGTACATCGTCCCGCGGCACTTCTTCGTCCCGCAGTTGCAGATCGCCTCGTCGTCGCCGCCGTCGTAGAGGCAGTAGTCGTACGTGATCTCCTCGCCCGCCTTGATGTTGCGGATCGCCGTAATCACCACGCGCCGGTCCTCTTCGCTGGTCTCGCAGTTCGGGTCGCAGCTATGGTTGATGAACATGGGCAGCCCGTGGCCGTCGATGACCATCGAACCATCGCCGAGTCCAAATAAGTAAGTCACCGGCGAGCCGGCAAAGCGGGTGTCGGCCTCGACCTTCGTCAAGATGCGGCCTGTGTATTCGGCCACGTGGGCGCCTGAGCGGATTGCGGACGTGGTATAGCAGCCGGCCGCGTGGATTGCCGATGAACGGATGATGAGTCCCATAGGAATGTAAAATGCTCTCCCCGATGTGCCGATGATTTTAAAGTTCTCTCGTCCGCATCGTACCATTGAAGGGAGGACGTGAAGTGAGGACGGCAGACGGAATGAAGTTTCGATTTTCGGTCGCGTTCGTTTTGACGGCCGCTTTGGCGGTCGCGACGCCGCTGTTTGCCCAGAACTCGGCTCCCGGCCAAAACTCGCCAGGCCAGAGCGCCAACCGGCAGCAGACCGCTCCAGCCGCACCCAAAGCCCCGGCCGCCGCTTCGCAATCGAACGGCAATCCGTTTCCGGGAAGCACAACTTCCGTTCCCATCTTGCCTTCCCGCCCCGCGTCCAACATTCCGGAATCGAGCTACGCACCTTCCGCGCTCACCGCCGCACTGCCCCCCGGCGACACCGACCCCGTGCGCAGCCCCGACAGCTCATTGCCCGATGGCGGCCAGCAGCAGGGCTTCAGCGACAGCATGACGGGAATCGGCGACATTCTTCCGCCCGCGGACACCGCGCCCCAGGGAAAGGGTAAAGACGATGGCCAGATCGCCACGCTGCCGGTCGAGTCGCCGGCCAACGACGTCAGCGTAGGCAACTACTACCTAAGCAACAAAAACTGGCACGCTGCGCTCTCACGCTTCCAGTCCGCCCTGGTCCTCGATCCCAACAATCCGGACGTTTACTGGGGCCTGGCAGAGAGCGAGCGGAATCTCGGCGACTATGCGGCCGCCCGAGGTCACTTTCTCAAGGTCCTGGAGTTCGACCCCGGCAGCCGCCACGCCCGGGATGCCGAAAAAGCCCTCCGCGCCCCGGAGATCGCCAACGCCAAGCCCTCCTCAACCGGCCAGGCCGCGAACGCCAATCCGCAATAAGACTCCATCAGCGGAAGCCCGCCCAATGCAAGTACGCGGCTATGATCGGTTGTCCCCATAGGGCGCTCACAATTCCGCCGACGCAAAGGAATGTGCCAAGCGGCAGTTTTCTGAGCGCCCAGGTGCCGTCGCCGCGGCGATTGCCTGGGACGAGCAATAGTATGATCGCAACCAGCGCACCAAAAACCACTCCCAGGCCGAACGCTAGCAGCGCCCCGGAAAGACCCAGCCACGCAGCAAGCATCGCCATCAACTTGGCGTCGCCGAGGCCGATGCCCTCGCGGCGTCGGATCAGCCAATAGATCCCTCGGATGAGCAGGACGAGACCAGCCGCGGCAAGCATTTCTATGATAGAAGCGATTGCTGCTCGCGCAGGAATGGAGTTGCCCCAGCGGGCGAGTATGAGTTCTCCGCCGAACGGTAAGAGGGCGACAGCATAAGCAAAGCCAAGAGCAATGCCGGGCAAAGTAAGCCAATCAGGCAGCCAGAGATTTTCGGCGTCGAGCACCGCAAGCGCAATCAAGAGCCAGAAGAGTACGAGAAGACCGACCGATGCTGCAATTCCTCTGGAAAGCGTTTGACCCCGTAATCCTGCAACCGGAGACCAGGACAGAAATCGCCAAACCACTGCGGCCCAAAGCCCTCCGACCGCCAGCTCAACCAACGGATAGCGCCAGCCAATCCAGGCTCCGCACGTCCGGCAACGACCGCGCAGCGCCAGCCAACTGACCAGCGGCACATTCTCGTACCACGCCAGCACATGGCCGCAGTGACGGCAATGCGACCGCGGCGTCACCACGCTCTCGCGCTGCGGCCAGCGGCTCAGACACACGTTCAGAAAGCTGCCGAAGGCCAACCCAAGCAGCGCCGCAAAGAGTGTTCCGACAATACGCAGCATGGAGAAATCGAGTATACGGCCCGGGGGCACGGATCGGGAGACTCGGGCACGGCCCGCACCGTTCCTCCTAAGTCCGGCACGGTAAACTGAACCTGCATGGATCGATCCCCCGAAAGCCCCGCCGCGCACTCTCCTGCGGCAACCTTTGCAACCGATCCGGCGCGCGCCGCGGAACTTTTCGAGCAATCTGTCCGCATCATGGCCCGGCTGCGCGCTCCCGGCGGGTGCCCATGGGACCGCGAACAGACCTTCGACTCTATCCGCAGGTACACGCTAGAGGAAACCTACGAGGTCTTCGACGCAATCGAGCGGCGCGACTGGCCGCACCTGGCCGAAGAGTTGGGCGACCTGCTGCTTCAAGTTCTGTTCTACGCGGAGATGGCCGCGAACGGCGGCCACTTCACCATCGCCGATGTTCTCGACCACCTGAACCGCAAACTCGTTCGCCGCCATCCGCACGTCTTTGGCGACGAGGCCGCGCGCGCCGCCGGCAATCGCGCCCAGGTGGATTCCGCCGTCGATGGATCCTCCGCGGCGGTTCTGCGCAACTGGGAAGAAATCAAGTTGGCCGAGAAGCGGGCGGCCGAGCAGCAGGCGGCTGCCGGCGCGGAAAGCGGGGCAGGGAACCACCCAGCTTCTCGTTTGGCCGCCGTGCCTCATGCCCTGCCCGCGCTCGCCGAAGCCGCCAAGCTGGGCGCGCAGGCGCGAAAGGCCGGCTTCGATTGGCAGCAATGGCGCGATCTTCTACCCAAGCTGGCCGAAGAGACCGCGGAACTCGTGGCCGAAGCCGATTCGCCAGATCCCGCTCGCAAGCCCGCCGCTGAAGCCGAACTGGGCGACCTGCTATTCACAGCCGTCAACCTCGGCCGCCACTTGGGACTGGACGCCGAGATGGCGCTCCGCGGCTGCAACCGCCGATTTCGCGACCGCTTCCGGCAGATGGAGCTGGTGTCCGATCGCCCGCTCGAGGATCTTTCACCCGCCGAACTCGAATCGCTCTGGGAGCAGGCCAAGCGCAGCCTCGCCGCACCTGAGGCATGCTCATGATCGTTATCCGCTCCTGCTCGGGACTCGACGAGTTCGAAGCCTGCGTCCAGTTCCAGGTCGAGACCTGGGGATACGACGAAAGCGACTTGATCCCGCGCAAGGTCTTTCGCGTCGCGCAGAAGATCGGCGGCCAGGTTCTGGGCGCTTTTGACTCCGAAATCTCTGACGCCGAACCCGGCGCCGGCGCGAACGCCCTCGTCGGATTCGCACTGTCTTTGCCTGGCGTGAAGACGGATTCCGCCGAGCCCCGGCCCTATCTCCACTCGCACATGCTGGCCGTGCGCGAGAGCTACCGCAACCGCGGCCTCGGCGCCCAACTCAAGCGGGAGCAGCGGCTTGAAGCGCTTTCCCGCAGCATTCGCCTCATGCAGTGGACCTTCGATCCTTTGGAAATAAAGAACGCCTTCCTCAATATCCACAGGCTTGGGGCCATTGCTTCCACCTATTTTGTCGATTTTTATGGTGTATCCTCATCTCGTCTGCAGGGTGGGCTTCCTACAGACCGTCTGCTTGCCGAATGGCGTCTCAATTCCGAGCGCGTAGAGGCAATTCTCGACGGCCGTTCGCCCCAGCCGCAAGCGATCGAGGAACAAATTCTGGTTCCGGCCGCCATCTACGAGTGGAAAGCATCCGAGGCGAGCCGTGAACGTGCACAGGCTGTGCAACTGCAGAACCGCAGCAGGTTTCAAAACGCTTTTTCCCAGGGGTTGGCTGTAGTTGGCTTCGTCCGCGACTCCCAAGGCAATGGAATCTTTGAGCTGGGCCCGATGCCCCGGACGTAGAAGAATCTTCTTCTCGAGGAACGCGTGATCCAATGAGAATAGACGCCATTATCCTGCGCGAACTGCACATGCCGTTGCTGCGCCCGTTCGAGACCAGCTTCGGCGTCACCAAAAATCGCCGCATCCTGCTTGCCGAAGTACACTCGGAAGGCCTCGTCGGCTGGGGCGAGTGCACCGCCGCCGAGCATCCGCATTTCTCCGGCGAGTTCACCGACGGCGTTTGGGCTGTGATTGTTCAGGAGCTCGGGCCGTTGGTCGCCTCCGCCCAACCCGATCACGGCGGCGATTGCCAGCGCATCTTTTATCGCGTCCGCGACAACCGCATGGCTAAAGCCACGCTCGAAAATGCCATCTGGGATCTCGAGGCTCAACGCGAAGGCGTCTCGCTTTCTCGCCTCCTCGGAGGTGTTCACGACACCATCCCCTGCGGGGTTTCGCTCGGCATCCAGCCGTCCATACCGCAGCTCCTTTCGATCGTCGAGCAAGAGCTGGCCGCCGGCTACCAGCGCATCAAGCTCAAGTGCAAGCCGGGTTGGGACATCGAGGTTTTCGAGCGTGTGCGCAACCGCTGGCCCGACATCGCCCTCAGTTGCGACGCCAACTCCGCCTACCGTCTGCGCGATTCCGATCACATCGTGTCCTTTGACGCCTTCGACATGCTCATGATCGAGCAGCCCATGTGGCACGATGACTTCTACTATCACTCGCTCTTGCAGAAGCGGCTCGAGACCCCCATCTGCCTGGACGAATCCATCCACAACCGCCGCGACGCGCTGGCGGCCATCGAGATGGAGTCCTGCCGCATCATCAATATCAAGCTGGGCCGCGTAAGCGGATTCTCCGAAGCCATCGCGGTGCACAACGCCGCGCAGGAGCGCGGCATTCCCGTCTGGTGCGGTGGAATGCTCGAAAGCGGCGTTGGCCGCTCGCACAACATCGCTCTTTCCACGCTCGAAAACTTCACGCTGCCCGGCGATGTGTCCGCCTCTGCCCGCTACTGGGCCGAAGACATTGTCGAGCCCGAGATCGCCGTCTCGCCGGCAGGCGAAATCGCCATTCCCGACACGCCGGGGCGCGGCTACGAAGTGCGCACCGATCTCGTGGAGCGGCTGACCGTGCGGAAAGAGACCATTCGGGCGTTTGAGCTGGTCAGCTAATGCCCGCTCTTTAAAGGTTCGTAGCTAAAATGGTTTGTCATCCTGAGAGTTTGTGACTTTATTCGACTTGCGGAAGATCGGTTTTGCAAGGAAAGGACTTGCAGACCAAAAATCCGCGAAAAATCAAAAAGGTCACAAACTCTGAGCGCAGTTTGGCGCGTTTTTTGCGCCAAACGGAGTCGAAGGATCTGCGGTTAGGATCTCCTCGCGTGTGGCGGCGATCAGTAGCGGCTGTTCCTCTCTTCGATCAGGTCCTCCACTACGGGCAGGACGCGGTTCCCAAAATTGCGCTTGAGGCGTGCGACGAAATCCGGCCATTCGGCAGGCTGCACGGTCGCGGTCGACCGATCAGGTACAATCCGCCCGAGGACGCGGTTACGCTCGCGGAGCTCTACGGTTTCTCCGGCGTTGAGCCAGGCCTTCAGTTGCCGGGTGTTGCGCAGATGGCGAAGGCTTATGCTTGGCATGGTTGAAACTGTGACGCAAGTTGCTCTACAAGTCAACTGGAGTGCTACGAAGGCGCGGTCTTACTATTTTTCGGCATGGTCGTTCCGGTGCTGCGATTTCGCTATGGAGATTCGACTCGCGACCGCTCCCAGGTCCCAAAATCGGGACATGGGGCACCCAATTTGGCTAGGAAACAAGCAATTGACCGGCTACACCAGCGCCCGCTGAAGCTGGGTGCGGGACTCGGCTTTCTGGGCCAGGTATTTGTTGACAGCGGCGGCCGCTTTACGCCCTTCGGCGATAGCCCAAACCACCAGCGATTGCCCGCGGCGCATATCGCCTGCGGCGAAGACGCCTTCAACCGAGCTCATGAAATCGGTCGTGGCCACATTCCCGCGGTTGTCGAGCGCGACGCCCAACTGCTCGATCATTCCGTTGCGCACCGGGCCGAGAAAGCCCATCGCCAGCAGCACCAGATCCGCGTCCATGGTGAACTCGCTGCCCGCAATCGGCTCGAACTTCGGCGGAGGGCCGATGCGCACAGCGTGAAGCTGTTTGACGCGGCCCTGCTCGTCGCCGGTAAATTTCAAGCTGTTGATGCTCCAATCGCGGATGCCGCCCTCTTCGTGCGCGCCCTCGGTGCGCAGTTGCAGCGGCCACAGCGGCCACGGCGTGGATGCGGCGCGCTCGGCCGGGGGCATGGGCATGATCTCGAATTGATGCACGCTGATGGGTCCCTGCCGGTGCGTCGTGCCCAGGCAGTCCGCGCCGGTGTCGCCGCCGCCGATAATCACCACGCGCTTGCCGGCTGCGAGAATGGACTCTGAGGCGCACATGTTCGCGAGGAGCGTGTCTTCGGGATCGCCTTCATTGCGGCGGTTCTGCTGCGGCAGAAATTCCATGGCATAGTGAACGCCCTTGAGCTCGCGGCCGGGAATCTTGAGGTCGCGCGGCTGCTCGGCGCCGCCGCAGAGCAGAACGGCGTCGTAGTGCTCGGTCAGTTCTTCCACCGGAATGTTGACGCCGACATGCGCGCTGGTCATGAACGTCACGCCTTCTTCCTTCATCTGCCGGATGCGCCGGTCGAGCACCCATTTTTCCAGCTTGAAGTTGGGAATGCCGTAGCGCAGCAATCCGCCGATGCGGTCGGCCTTCTCGTAAACAGTGACGGAGTGTCCGGCGCGGCGCAATTGTTGCGCGGCGGCCAGGCCCGCGGGCCCGCTGCCCACCACGGCCACGCGCTTGCCGCTCGCCTGCTCGGGCGGTTCGGCATGAATCCAGCCCTCGTCCCAGGCGCGCTCCACAATGCTCTTCTCAATCAGCTTGATCGAAACCGGCGGCTGGTTGATGCCCAGTACGCACGCGGCCTCGCACGGAGCCGGGCAGATGCGGCCGGTGAACTCGGGAAAGTTGTTGGTCGAGTGCAGCCGCCGGATCGCCGCTTCCCAGCGTGCGTTGTAAACCAGGTCGTTCCAGTCGGGAATGAGGTTGTTGACCGGGCAGCCGGTATGGCAAAAAGGCACGCCGCAGTCCATGCAGCGCGCGCCCTGCTCGCGCTGTTTCTCATCGGGAAACGGCCGATAAATTTCGAACCAGTCGAGAACGCGGTCTTCGGCCTTGCGGCGGACCGCCTGCTCGCGCTCGAACTCCATGAATCCGGTATCCTTACCCATGCTGCACCTCCGCTGCCGTCACTAGAGGCGACGAACTTGTGGGCGAAACGTAAACTTGTTCGACACGGGCCACGCCCAGCACCCGCTTATATTCGTGCGGAAAAACCTTGATGAATTTGGGCTGCTCGCTGGCCCAGTGCTCCAGCACCCAGGCCGCGCGCGGGCTGCCCGTAAGGTCGCGATGGCGCTCGAGCAGCTCGCACACGCCATGCACGTCGGCCTCGTGAACCAACGGCTCAAGATCGACGCTTGCCTTATTGCAGCGCCGCGCAGAGAAGTCGCCTCCATCGTCGTAAACGTAGGCCAGGCCGCCGCTCATGCCGGCGGCAAAGTTACGGCCGGCCGCGCCAAGCACCACCACCAGGCCGTTCGTCATGTACTCGCAGCCGTGGTCGCCCACGCCCTCGACGACCGCAGTCGCGCCGGAGTTGCGAACCGCGAACCGCTCGCCGGCGATGCCGTTCAGGAATGCCTCCCCGCTGGTCGCGCCGTAAAGCACGACGTTGCCCACCAGAATGCTCTCTTCGGGCAGGAAGCTCGACGTCTTGGGCGGATAAGCGATGAGCCGTCCGCCGGAGAGTCCCTTGCCAAGATAGTCGTTGGCGTCGCCTTCAAGTTCGAGAGTGACCCCCGAAGGAACGAACGCGCCGAAGCTCTGACCGGCCGATCCCTCAAAGCGGAAGTGAATAGAGCCGTCGGGCAGGCCGGCCGATCCATAACGCCGCGCAATCTCGCCGCCCAGCATCGCGCCCACGGTGCGGTGTACATTGCGGATGGCAAAGCTGCACGTCACCCGCTTCTGCGATTCGAGGGCCGGTCGCGCCGCTTCAATCAACGCGTGATCGAGCGCCTTGTGCAGCCCATGATCCTGCGCCTGCATCGAGCGCCGCGCCACGCGAGAGGGCAGAGTCGGCGCATAGAGAATCGACGAAAGATCGATGCCCTTGGCCTTCCAGTGCGCATCGGCCAGCGCGGCGTCGATCCTGTCCACGCGGCCCACCATTTCATTGACGGTGCGGAAGCCGAGTTTCGCCATGTGCTCGCGCATCTGCTCCGCGATAAAGAAGAAGAAGTTGATCACGTGCTCGGGCTGGCCGGTGAATCGCGCGCGCAGAACCGGGTCCTGCGTGGCGATGCCCACCGAGCATGTGTTCAGATGGCACTTGCGCAGCATGATGCAGCCCATGGAGATGAGCGGCATGGTGGCGAAGCCGAACTCCTCGGCGCCCAGCAGCGCGGCGATCACCACGTCGCGGCCGGTCTGCAGCTTGCCGT
Organism: Occallatibacter sp.; assembly: GCA_050745765.1. Taxonomy (GTDB): domain Bacteria; phylum Acidobacteriota; class Terriglobia; order Terriglobales; family Acidobacteriaceae; genus Telmatobacter. The sequence continues at coordinate 20,943 of JBOGLX010000072.1, forward strand.
CGGTCTGCACCTTGATGCGGCTGCGCAGATCGTTCAAGAGCAGCACCTGCTGCGTCTCGGCGAGGCCAAGCTCCCAAGGCAGCCCCGCGTGCTTGATGGAGCTGAGCGGAGAAGCGCCCGTGCCGCCGCTGTCGCCGGAGATGAGCACCACATCCGCATGAGCCTTCGATACGCCCGCGGCTACCGTCCCCACGCCCGCTTCGGAAACCAGCTTCACGGCGATGCGCGCCTTCGGATTCACGTTCTTCAGGTCGTAGATAAGCTGCGCCAGGTCTTCGATCGAATAAATGTCGTGGTGCGGCGGCGGCGAGATCAGGCCCACGCCGGGGATCGAATGCCGTATCCTGGCGATGACGTCATCGACCTTGTGTCCGGGCAACTGGCCGCCCTCGCCGGGTTTTGCGCCCTGCGCCATCTTGATCTGTAGTTCGTCGGCGTTGACCAGGTAGTTCGCCGTCACGCCAAAGCGCGCGCTGGCCACCTGCTTCACGGCGCTGCGGCGAAGGTCGCCGTTCGCCTCGCGCTTGAAGCGCTCTTCGTCTTCGCCGCCTTCGCCCGTGTTTGACATGCCGCCGATGCGGTTCATGGCGATGGCCAGCGTCTCGTGCGCCTCCTTACTAATTGACCCAAAGCTCATGGCGCCGGTCGTAAAGCGCTTGACGATCTCCTTCGCCGGCTCCACCTCCTCGATCGGAATCGGCTTCTCGGCGTACTTGAGCTGAAGCAGCCCGCGCAGCGTGCACAGCGTGCGATTCTTCTCGTCGATCAGGTCGGTATATTCCTTGAACGTCGTAGCACTGTTCGCGCGCACCGCGTGCTGCACTTTGCTAATGGTCTGCGGGTTGATTAGGTGATACTCGCCGTCCTCGCGGTATTGATACTGGCCGCCGATGGCAAGCTCGGTCTCGTAATCGGTCAGCGGCCGGAAGGCGTACTCGTGCTTCATCTGCGCCTCGCGCGCCAGCACGTCGAGCCCCACGCCCTCGATGCGCGAGGCTGTTCCGGCAAAGTACTTATCGACCAGCGGCTGATTCAGCCCGACCGCCTCGAAAACTTGCGCGCCGCGATAGCTTTGCAGCGTGCTGATGCCCATCTTCGAGAAGGTTTTGAGCAAACCCTTGTTGATCGCCTTGATAAAGTTATTCTCGGCGTACTCGGCGCTGACCTTTTCCGGCAGCAGGCCGCGGCGCTTCAGGTCGTGGATGGTCTCGATGGCAAGATAGGGGTTGATCGCGCTCGCTCCGTAGCCTATGAGCAGCGCAAAGTGCATCACCTCGCGCGGCTCGCCGCTTTCGATGATGATCGCAACCAGCGTGCGCGTCTTTTCGCGCACCAGACGGTTGTGTACGGCGGCCATGGCCAGCAGGCTGGGAATCGGCGCATAAGTCGCGTCGATTCCGCGATCGGAAAGAATCAGCAGCGTGTAACCCGAGTTCACGGCCAGCGAAGCGCGCGAGCTCAGGTCGTCGAGCGCCCGCTTCAGGCCCGGTTCACCGTCCGCCGCGCGAAAGAGCGCCGGCAGGGTCGTGGCCAGCAGATCGCCCGAAGAAACGCGGCGCAGCTTTTCGAGATCCCGGTTCGTCAGAATCGGATGCGGCAGCTTGAGCGTGTGGCAGTTCTCCGACGCCTCGTTCAAAATGTTGCGCTCGGTCCCGATGTAGCTGATCAGCGACATCACCAGTTCCTCGCGGATGGGGTCGATGGGCGGGTTGGTCACCTGCGCAAAGAGCTGCCGGAAGTAATTGAAGAGCGGCTGCGGATGATCGGACAGGCAGGCCAGCGGAACGTCTGTGCCCATGGAACCGACCGGCTCGGCGCCGCCTGAAGCCATGGGGCCGAGCAGGATGCGCAGGTCCTCTTCGGTGTAGCCCTGGGCGCGCTGCCGCCGCAGCAGCGTCTCCGGATTCGATCCAATCACGCGCGCTGGCTCCGGCAGCACATCGAGCGTGACCTGCTGCTCCTTGAGCCAATCCGCGTAAGGCTGCCGCGCCGCCAATTGCTTCTTTATCTCGGCGTCGGAGACGATGCGTTTCTCGACCGTGTCAACCAGGAACATGCGGCCCGGCTGCAAGCGGCCTTTCTTGCGAATGTCTTCAGCGGGAACGTCGAGGACGCCTGCCTCGGAGGCCAGCACAACAAGGTCGTCCTTGGTGACGATGTAGCGGCCGGGGCGCAGGCCGTTGCGGTCGAGCGTGGCGCCGATGACGCGTCCGTCGGTGAAGGCAATCGCCGCAGGCCCGTCCCACGGCTCCATCAGCGAAGCGTGGTACTCGTAGAACGCGCGCTTGTCCTCGTCCATGTCAGGATTGCCCGCCCAGGCTTCGGGAATCAGCATCGCCATCACGTGCGGCAGCGAGCGGCCGGACTGGAAAAGAAACTCAACAGCGTTGTCAAGAGAGGCGGAGTCGCTGCCGCCAGGCACAACGACGGGGTACAGGTTGTCGATGTGCCCGTTATGCAGCGGGCTCTTCATCACACTCTGCCGCGCGTTCATCCAGCTCACGTTGCCGCGGATGGTGTTGATCTCGCCGTTATGTGCCACGTAGCGGTAGGGATGCGCCAGCTTCCAGCTTGGAAATGTATTGGTCGAGAAGCGCTGGTGAACCAGGCAAAGTGCGCTCGCGACCAGCGGATTGGCCAGCTCAAAGTAGAACCGCTCGATCTGCGGCGCCAGCATCAGGCCCTTGTAGATGATGGTGCGACAGGAGAACGACGGGACGTAGAAGGTCTCCTTGTCCTCGATCTCGGATTCGGCAATCTCATTTTCCGTGCGCCGGCGGATTCGGTAGAGCAGACGCTCGAAGGCGTCTTCGTTCAGGCCTTCGGGGCACGCAACAAAAAGCTGTTCGATGTAAGGCTGCGAGTTGCGCGCTTCGCGGCCGATGGCGTCGCCGTTCACCGGCGTGTCGCGCCAGCCAAGCGCCTTTGCGCCCTCTTCCTGCGCAATGCGCTCGAAGACGCCCTCGCACTGCAGGCGGCTGTGCTTTTCCACCGGCAGAAAGACCATAGCCACGCCGTAAGCGCCTGGCGCCGGAAGCTGTATCCCCAGCTCGCCGCATTCGCGCGCGAAAAAGACGTGAGGAATCTGGATAAGAATGCCGGCGCCGTCGCCCGTCTCCGGGTCGCAGCCCGCCGCGCCGCGATGGGTGAGGTTGATCAGCACCTCGATGCCCTTGCGGATGATCTCGTGGCTCTTTTCGCCACGAATGCTGGCAACAAGGCCCATGCCGCAGGCATCGTGCTCATTCTGCGGATGATAAAGCCCCTGTGGTGGCGGCGTTCCCGAGCGGCGATTCGATGGTTGCATGGCGGCCTTCCCCACGGATGATTTGTGAAGCAAATTTCTCATTTGTCCAAAAAATCTGTCCTGCCAAAATCTGTCATGAAGGACACACCCGCGATGCGTTTCCATTTGAGGAAATCGCCCTTGTTTCTTGTCGAAAGGCATCCTGAGCAGGCTAGCCGCGGGCGGGACCAGGCTGAATCTTTAATATATCGAAAAATTCGCTTCGCCGCTGAGCATATTGTGGTTATCTAGCTGATTCGGCAAGCTGCCGCACCGCCGCTGCACCCCTCGCGCCATTCGTATGTAACGCATTATGTGCCGTATACTGACGATTCGGAGGCAGTCACGAAAGACACCATCCTGGTTACGGGCGGGGCGGGCTTCATTGGCTCGAACTTCGTTTTGAGCTGGCTTGCCGCCGTAGGCTCCCCAGTCGTCAATCTCGATCTGCTCACCTATGCCGGCAACGCCGCCAACCTGTCGGCCCTCGAGAATGATTCCCGTCATGAGCTCGTACGCGGCGATATTTGCGACGCCGACCTGATTGCGTCGCTGCTGCGCACCCACCACCCGCGCGCCATCGTCCATTTTGCCGCGGAGAGCCACGTCGACCGCTCCATCGCCTCGCCGGAGTCGTTCATCCGCACCAACGTGCACGGGACGTTCACGCTGCTCGACCAGGCCAAAGTCTACTGGTCCGGCCTCGGCGAAGCGGAGCGCGCAGCCTTCCGCTTTCTGCACGTTTCCACCGACGAAGTTTACGGTTCGCTCGGCCCTGAAGACGCCGCCTTCTGCGAGACCACGGCCTATGCGCCGAACAGTCCTTACGCGGCCTCGAAGGCTGCCTCGGACCATCTAGCTCGGGCCTATCGCCATACCTTTGGGCTGCCCGTGCTGGCCACCAACTGCTCCAACAACTACGGCCCGTTTCAGTTCCCCGAGAAACTGGTTCCGCTCATGATCCTCAACGCGCTCGAAGGCAAACCGCTGCCCGTCTATGGAGATGGAAAGAACGTTCGCGACTGGCTTTTTGTGGAAGACCACTGCGCGGCGATTCGCTGCGTTCTGGAGCGCGGCCAAGTAGGCGAGACCTATAACATCGGCGGCAACAGCGAACGCGCCAACATCGATGTCGTAACCGCAATCTGCGGCCTTGTGGACGAGATGCGGCCCGCTGCCGGGCAAGAACCGAGGCGCACCCTGATCGCTTTCGTCGAAGACCGCCCCGGCCACGACCGCCGCTACGCCATCGACGCTTCCAAGATCACCCGCGAACTGGGATGGCGCCCTGCGCAGCGCTTCGAGGCCGGATTGCGCAAGACCGTGCGCTGGTATCTCGACAACGCCGAGTGGATTGAAGGCGTGCGCACCGGCGAATATCGCGACTGGATCGCGCGGAATTACACATCGCGCGCCGCGGCGGAACGGGTGCGGCTATGAAGGGGATCATCCTCGCCGGGGGCTCCGGCACGCGCCTTTACCCGGTCACGCACGTCGTGTCCAAGCAGCTTTTGCCCGTTTACAACAAGCCCATGATTTACTACCCGTTGAGCACGCTGATGCTCGCCGGCCTGCGCGAAATCCTCATCGTCTCCACGCCCCAAGACACGAGCCGGTTCGCCGATCTGCTCGGCGACGGCCGCCGCTGGGGCATCGAGCTCAGCTACGCCGTGCAGCCCAGCCCCGACGGGCTGGCGCAGGCATTCCTCATTGGCCGGGACTTTATCGCCGGTGAGCCAAGCGCGCTTGTTCTCGGCGACAATATCTTCTACGGCCAGGGTTTTTCGCGCCAGCTTCAGTCGGCGGCCCGGTTGACAAACGGAGCAACCGTATTCGCTTATCCGGTCGAGGATCCCGAGCGTTACGGCGTGGTCGAGTTCGACGCGGGCGGCCGCGCCATCAGTCTCGAAGAGAAGCCGCAGACGCCCAAATCGCGCTATGCGGTCACCGGACTCTATTTTTACGACGGCCAGGTGGTTGAGATCGCCGGCTCGCTTAAGCCCTCCGCGCGCGGCGAGCTCGAGATTACCGATTTGAACCGCCGCTATCTTGAAGCCGGAAAACTGAACGTGGAGATCATGAGCCGCGGCATGGCCTGGCTCGATACCGGCACGCACGATTCGCTGCTCGAGGCCGCTCTCTTTGTCCACACCATCGAGCGCCGCCAGGGGTTGAACATCGCCTGCCCTGAAGAGATCGCGTTTCGCCAGGGATTCATCGACGCCGCGCAGTTGGAAGCGCTTGCGGCGCCGATCTCGAAGAGCGGCTATGGGCAATACCTTCTGGCCCTGCTGCGCGATCCTTATTTCCCCTCGAACGCAGGTCAGCCATGAAGGTCGCCGAGACGTCTCTACCCGGCGTGCTTCTGCTCTCGCCCACAATCTACCGGGACAATCGCGGCGCATTTTTTGAAACCTACAACCAGCGCGCCATGGCCGAGGCCGGTCTGCCCACGGCGTGGGCCCAGGACAATTTCTCAATTTCCATCAAGAATGTCGTGCGCGGAATCCATTATCAAATCGGCCGGCCGCAGGCAAAGCTTGTGCGCGTCACGCACGGCGCCGTTGTCGATGTGGCCGTGGACCTGAGGCGCAGCTCGCCGACTTTCGGCCGCCACGTTGCCGCTGAATTGACCGGAGAGAACGGCCAGATGCTTTGGATTCCCGAGGGCTTCGGCCACGGCTTTGCGGTGCTCAGCGAGGTAGCCGGTTTCGCCTACAAGGTCACGGACTATTACTCTCCCGCCTCGGAGCGTACGATCGTATGGAACGATCCCGATCTTCGCATTGCCTGGCCCTCTAGAGAGCAGGACGCGATCGTTTCGGAGAAGGATCGCGGCGGAGTTACGCTCAGAGAAGCGGAACTGTTCGCCTGAGTCCAAGAATTGCAGTGCCGGCGCCGGCCGCCCGGATCTAAGACAATGACAAACGCAGTTACCATGGATCGAAAATCCGCCTCGCGGCAATTCGCGGTTCGAACACTGCTCGTAATCGGCATGTTGTGGGGATTTTTGCCCTTCATCACCGCGCCTTTCATCACCCGCGGGCCAGGCGACACTTTTTTCGATGTCTTCGTTTCGGTGTTCAACTCCGCCACCATTTTGCCGGCCTGCGCCCTGGCGTTCTGGCATCGCCGCACTGCCTGCGTCTGGTTGACCGTCAATGCAGTGCTGCTCGCCGTCGCTTTGGCCGGCTTTATCCTGCGCACCGGGCAATGGCATCTCTGGATGATCGTCCAGGTGGCCGGCCCCGTTGCGTTCGCCGTGTCTCTCGACATTGCCGAAGCGCTGTGCTGGCCGCCTGCCGTGAATCCGCGGAAAATTCCGACGCAAACTTGAGCGAATTGGCCGGGCAAAGTGGTCTTTGACCGTTCGAATTTGCACCAATTGGGGTGCCCCAGTTCCCGATTTTGGGGCCTGGGATTGGCGAACTTTCAAATCGAACGTTGCTCGGCCAGAGACCTTCGCCAGCCGGTCCGGACGGCGAACTTCACCCATCCCCCCGGATGGTATACTCACTTGTCGGGCGCGCCGAACGCGCCGTACTCTCACCGTCTCTGAGGTTCTCATGTCCGGCCACTCGAAATGGGCCACCATCAAGCACAAAAAGGGCGCGCTCGACGCCAAGCGCGGCAAGACTTTCACCCGCCTCATCAAGGAAATCACCATCGCCGCCAAAGCGGGAGGCGATCCCGACGGCAATCCGCGCCTGCGCACCGCGGTCCTGGCTGCCAAAGCCGAGAACATGCCCGCCGAAAACATCAAGCGCGCCATCCAGCGCGGCACCGGCGAACTGGAAGGCGTCAACTACGAGGAAATCGCCTTCGAGGGCTACGGCCCCGGCGGCGTGGCCATCATCGTCGAAGTCCTCACCGACAACCGCAACCGCGCCGTGAGCGAGATTCGTCACGCCTTCGCGAAGAACGGAGGCAACCTCGGCGAGTCCGGCTCGGTCCGCTTCATGTTCTCGAAGAAGGGACTGATTGCCGTCGAGAAGTCGGCCGCAACCGAAGAACAGTTGATGGGCATCGTCCTCGAAAATGGCGGCGAGGACCTCAACGACGAGGGCGACACCTGGGAGATCGTCACCGATCCTTCCGCATACGAGGCCGTCCTGGCGGCGGTAAAGGCAGCGCGGATTCCCACGGCGGCCAACGAAGTAACCATGCTGGCGTCTACCTATACCAGGCTCGAAGGCGCCGCGGCCAGTCAGATGATCCGCCTCCTCGAAGCCCTCGAAGATAGTGACGACACGCAGAACGTTTACTCGAACTTCGACATGGACGCCGCGCAGGTGGAGCAGGCAGCCGGTTAACCGCATCCGTTGGGGCAGGGAACAGGCCGCCCGCTTGTGGCGGTCTTTTTTTCAAGAGCAGAATCTCCAATCGAGAAGGGATAAGCATTGATTCGAGGCGCGAGGGTCTTTTTTTTTGCTTTGCTGGCTGGATCGATTGTGGCGTCGGCCCAAACGCCGTCCAAAAGCGATAAAGCCGAGGCGTCCAATCCCGTTGCCCAGGTTCGCGACAACATGAGCTGGGAGTACGGCCCATTTATCAACTGGGGCAGTGGCGTTGGCAACCGGTCCGATTACAAGTTTCTTTGGGGCGGATTCCAGGTCGGTAAGCCGCTGACCGGCGTGATCAAAGCGGGGATTTTGAGCGGCCAGTTCGAACTCGGCGGCAACATCATGCCCTTGTGGCAGGCATACACCCCGCCCCCGCACGAGCAGCAATACACCTGCATTACAACCACGGGGCAACTTGTCGCCTGTACTCTTCCTACAGGTGGAGGCACATTCTACGGCGTCGCTCTCACTCCGGTCATTCTTCGCTGGAACTTCCGCACTCGCTCCCGGCGCTGGCAGCCTTGGTTTCAAGGCGCGGGCGGACTCATCTATACTACTCACAAGTTTCCGCCCAACATTATGACCAATCCGGCTGAGGGCATCGACGGCGGTACTTCAGTCTGGAATTTTGCGCCGCAGGGCGGCATCGGCTTCCATTATTTCACCAGGGCGAAGCGGTCGATCGACGTAGGCTTCAACGTCGTTCACATCTCGTCGGCCTCACTAGGCGACCGCAACCCCGGAGTCAACGCCAGCGTCCAGTTCCAAGCCGGCTACACGTTCTGGAAATAAGCGTTCCGGCGTTTCATGGATACGCATTAGGTCCATAGCGTCCATGTCTCTGGAGCAATGAACCCATGAGCCAATCCGTAGTCGAGTGCGTGCCCAACTTCTCAGAGGGCGTAGATGCCCGGCGCGTCGAGGCCATTGTGGCCGAAATGCGAGTCGAAGGCGCGCACCTGCTGGACTGGTCGATGGATGCCGATCACAACCGCTCCGTCGTCACCATTGCCGGCGAGCCTTCCGCGGTGGTCGAAGCGGCCGTGCGCGGCGTGGGCAAGGCCGTCGAGCTCATCGACCTCACCCACCAGCGAGGCGTGCATCCCCGTATTGGCGCGGCAGACGTCATTCCCTTCGTGCCCGTCTCCGGCGTTAAGCTCGAACAGTGCGTCCTGCTGGCTCGCCAGGCGGGACTCGAGATCTGGCGGCGTTTTGGCGTGCCCGTGTTCTTTTACGAAGCCGCCGCGTCGCGTCCCGACCGCGCCAACCTTGAAGATGTGCGCCGGGGCCAATTCGAAGGGCTTCGCGGCGCTGTACAAAACGATCCCTCGCGCCGGCCCGACCTCGGTGGCCCCGGTTTACACCCCACCGCCGGCGCCTGTGCCGTGGGAGCGCGTAAGTTTCTGGTGGCCTATAACATCTACTTCGATTCCGCCGACCTCTCCGCCGCGCGCGCCATCGCCCGCGAGATTCGGGCCGCGTCGGGCGGGCTCATCGGCGTCAAAGCCATGGGAGTTCTCGCCCAGGGCAGCGCGCAGCTCTCCATGAACATCACCGACTTTCACGCCACGCCTCTCTCCAGAGTCTTCAGCGCTGTGGTGAGCCTGGCATCGCGCCACAAGGTGGCCATCGCCGGTTCCGAGGTGATGGGATTGCTTCCTGAAGCCGCCTGCGAGCGGGAGAGCGAATGGATGCGTCATTTAGCCAGCTTCGATCCGCAAGCCAAGATCCTGGAGCAGCGTTTGAAGGCGCCGCTTCGATGGCCCGGCGAGGTTCTGAAGAATGCGTGAGAGTCTTTGCACCACCTCACCGCCGACGGAAGGACGCAGCCGGGTACAATAACGGCATAGGATCTACACCGGGGTTGAGGGACCGGGTTCGACGCCAAGATTGGAACGCCGGCGTTGAAGCCCTTGGCGAATGGCGGGTTTTGAAAGGGCGCGACATTAAGGCGGTTCCAAAGTTGCTGCACCCAAAGCTTCGTGCCCCATCCATGCGACTCTTTTCTGTCGCATGGGTGGGAGACCACGACAGGTGGGTACAACTTCTCTGGAATCGCTATCGTCGTGCTGTGAAGCTGACCGGATTGATCGGGCTTTAGCTCCTGCGGGGCGGGCCAAGGGCGGAAGAAATTTGCGGAGGGTGAATTCGTTGAAAGCAATTAGGTTTTCGGTTATTCCCATGCTGCTGGCGGCGGCAGCCACATTGGTGCAGGCTGCGCAATTGTCCACCGACGCGCGCTCGGCTATTCCCTACAACGTGCAGCAACTGGTCGTGATCGACTACCCGGCGATGGAAAACTCGACCTCGGCCATGGACCTGCGTAGCCGCGTCATGCCGCCGGAGCTCCAGCAGTTCGACGAGGCGCTGAGCAAGTTCACGGTGACCACTGGCGGCGGCGGCAGCATCGACCAGTATGTGGATGTGCTGGCCTTCGCTCTGTTCCGGCCTTCGTCCAGCTCCTCCGCCGACAACCTCGATACCGTTGGCGTCGCCCAGGGCCAGTTCCCGGTGCAGGACATCCTTGCAAACTTCAAGAAACAGAAGATCAAGCCCAAGGTGCTGCGCGCCAACAGCATTTATCCGCTGGGCAAGTCGGGCATGGTGCTCTGTTTCGTCGATCCCTCCACCATGATCTTCGGAGGCAACGATTCGGTGAAGGCCGCTCTCAATGCGCGCGACGGGCTGAGTCAGAGCATGTTGGCCAACTCAACGATGATGAACGCCATGCAGACCGTCGACTCCGAGGCGCTGTGGAGCATCCTCGACGGCAAGGGCACGCAGACCATGATGAAGCAGGTGCTGGGCCAAGCCGGTTCGGTCACCAACTTCGACACCGTGAAGCAGCACCTGCAGGCTTCCTGGTACACCATGGATTTCGCTCACGGCGTGCACTTCAATCTCACCATCGCCACCGGCGATGCCTTCGCCGCCGCCACCATGTCTTCGCTGCTGACCGCTGCCATGATTGTGCGCAAAATGAGCAGCACCGCCACCGAGAAACAGGCGCTCACAGACACCACGGTCGCGGCCAATGCGGGGCAGCTCTCCATCCAGTTCGCCGCCTCCGATACCGAGTTCGCCAGTTTGCTGCAGTCGCCGCTCTTCAAGACCATGGTGCACTGAGCGGTTCCGCGGCGCGGCGCGCCCTGCGCTTAATTCGCGCAGCCTCGGTGCGTTGATCGAATCTCTTGCGCGTTAAGGGGTTCTGGTCGAACGATCGGGCATTTTTGGCGTGCTTTAAGTGACTTTTTTTGAGAAAAAGCCACTTAAAGCGCTTAAACAATTGCCGTACCCAAAACTCCGTGCCCCATCCATGCGACTTTCTTCTGTCGCATGGGTGGGATGCCACGACCGTTGGGTACAGCATCTTTGGAACCGCTCTAGCCGCCTCGCCTTGGTCTACTCTTCGAAGAAAACCGCCCTAGCCTCCCATCGTCAAGTTCGGACGGAACTCAATCTTCCCCCCAGGCAGCAGGTCGATCTCGAGACCGCCTTCCTGCTTCTCAACAAGCGTGGGCCCGGTCGCCTGATACTTGCGCCGGTCCGGGCCCACATATTCAACCGTGACCGGGCCCCGGTCGAGTAATTGCAGACGATAATGGAAGACCGCCCCCGGCGCCAGGCTGTCGATGCCGAAACTCGCGCTGGGGTAATCCACCTCGATCAGGTTTGCCGCCGCTCCGGTGCGGTTCACCACAGACACGCGGACAAGATAGGAGCGGCATCCCGCCGTCGCCATCAGCAGCGGCAGCAAGAGGGCGGCGATTCGAGGGTGGCGCATCCTGCGGCGGTCCGTCACTTCACATCTCCATCCGCACCGGCATTTGCTGCCGGCGCGCTCTCAACTGCAACCTGTTTCTCCAATCGATCTAAGCGCTTGAGAAGCTCCGGCAGCCGCGGGAAGATCGCCGCTGCGCGCAGCCAGATGCGGTTGTCGAATCCGGGCGAGCCGGAGATCGTCTTGCCGGCCGGCACGTCGTGCGACACCGCCGATTGCGCGGTAAGAATCGCACCGTCGCCCACCGTGCAATGACCTGCGATGCCCACCTGCCCGGCCAGAATTACGTTGCTGCCGACGATCGAAGAGCCGGCCAGACCGGTCTGCGCGCAAAGAAGCGTGTTTTCACCCACACGCGAGCCGTGGCCCACCTGCACTAAGTTGTCCACCTTCGTTCCGTTGCCAATCTCTGTCGCGCCCACCGTAGCGCGGTCGATACAGGCGTTGGCTTGAACATCGACGCGGCTGCCCAGGCGGACCGGGCCGGATTGGGGAATTTTTTCCCAATGTCCGGCTTCGTTCTTGGCAAAACCAAATCCATCCGCCCCGATCACCGCTCCATTTTCAAGCGTGACATGATCGCCGAGGATGCAGTTCTCGCGAACAACTGCGTGGGCATGGGCAAAGAAATGGCTGCCCGCCTCGACGCCGGAGTAGAGCACCACGTGAGGCAGCAAGGTAGCGTGCGGACCCACTCGAACTCCGGGCCCAATCACCACGTACGCGCCGATGTGCGCCCCCTCGCCAATCTCCGCCGTGGCGTGTACGACGGCCGTGGGATGAATGCCCGGAGAGTAAACGGGCGGCTGGTAAAAAAAACCGAGCGCGCGGGAAAAAGCGTGGTAAGGATTCAGAATGCGCAGCGTTGCGGCGGGAATCTCCTGAAAATCCGGCTCGACAAGAACTGCGGCGGCGGCGGTCTTGCGGGCCAGGCCGGCATATTTGGGATTGGCCACGAAGGTGATCTCCGTGGGACCGGCGACCTCGATTCCTTGAACGCCCGTCACTTCCAGGTCCGCGTCTCCGCGCAACTCCGCGCCCAAACGGCTTGCCAACTCGCCTAGCTTCATTGTTGAAATTGTAGCGCCCTCGAGCGCGCCGCCCTACCGTTCCGGCCCGGCCGGATGCGCTTCCGCGGCTGTTGCAGCCGTTGCGCCCTGGATTGCCGGCGCTTGCAGCGTGTGTCCAGCGGACTGGGCTACGCGTAGCACTTCATTGGGCGCGATGCCCAGCACCAGTGTCGAGCAGACTGCCAGCAGCAGCGCCGCTCCGACCGCAATCCCCACCTGCGGCTTGGGCCGGGCTTCCTCGCCTTGGTCGTGGTTGGCGCCAGGTTTTTGCGCGGCGGCCAGCGCAAAGCGCAAGTAGTAAGCCGCCGCCAGGCCGGAGTTGAGCAACCCGATAAGAGCCAGAATCACAGCGCCTCCGCTCACCGCGGCCGAGAAGGCGTAAAACTTGCCGAAAAACCCGCCGGTAAACGGAATGCCGGTGAGCGAAACCAGAAAAAAGATCAGCAGGCAGCCCAGCAGCGGCGCGCGGTAAATCAGCCCGCGGTAGTCTTCGACCATGGGCAGTTCTTCGTCGTATCCGCTCACCAGCGTGACCACCGCGAAGATGCCCACGTTCATGGCCGCATAAGCCGCGGTGTAGAAGCTGGCAGCGGCAATGCCCACCGCTCCTATTCCCGCGAAAGCCGCCAGCAGGTAGCCGGCGTGCGCGATCGACGAGTAAGCCAGCATGCGCTTCACGTTCTGCTGGCGCAGCGCGGCCAGGTTGCCCACAGTCATCGAGAGCACCGCGACGATCCACAACAGCGGCGACCAGAGTGCGTGCAGTCCAGGCAGCATCTCGTAGACAATGCGAAGCAGAAACGCGAATGCTGCAGCCTTGGGCGCAGTCGAAAGCAGCGCGACCACGGGCGCCGGCGCGCCTTCGTACACATCCGGCGTCCACACGTGAAACGGCGTGGCGGACACCTTGAAGAGAATCCCCACCAGCATCAGCGCCAAGGCCAGCAATACAAAGGTGTGATTCGTAGCCGTGGGCGCAAGGTGGGCAATCTCATAAATCTGCGTGGTGCCCGTAGCGCCGAAGATCATCGCAATGCCATAGAGGAAGAACGCCGTAGCGAAGGAGCCTAGAAGAAAATATTTGATCGCAGCTTCTGGCCCGCGGTCGCTGTGCTTGCGGTAGCCGGCAAGGATATAGGTGGAGATAGATGAGATTTCAAGAGCGATAAAGACGACGAGCAGTTCCACAGCGCCGGTGAGCAGGCACATGCCCACTGCACCAAAGACTACGAGCGCGTAAAACTCACCCTGGTGATGGCTGTCCTCGGACAGCGTGTCGATTGAGAGCAGCAAGGCCACGAGAACTATGCCGCAGATAAGCACATGAAAGAAGATGGTGAAGGCGCTGGTCTCGACCGTCCCGAAGAACCCGGTTCCGTCAGGCAGCGAAAACTGCCACAGGCTGGCCCAGAGGGCGATGGTGGTTCCGATGGCGGCAAGCCAGCCGAGCCAACGGCGCGGCCAATCGGGCGGCAGCGACGCTTCAAGCAGCATGACGGCCACGCCGGTGAGCGTGAGGATGACTTCGGGCAGGATGCGGAGGATGCTGGGAACTGTGTTCACCGCTTGGCCTCCGCGTGAAACGAGGTCGCCGTCACGGACACAGGCATAGTGGAACGAGGCGAAGCCGTCTGCTGCAAAAGCGGCGGCGGGTGTACGCCGGTCTGAATGGATTTAAGCCAGAGCGACGGCGCAACGCCCATCGCCAGCATCAGCACGGCCAGCGGCGCGGCCACGGCCAGTTCGCGAAAAACCAAGTCGTGGAAGCCCCGATCGCCGGGACTGCGCGCGACGAGTTCACTCTCCTCGCCGTAAAACAGCCGCTGCACCAGCCAGAGCATGTAGGCCGCGCTCAGGATCACGCCCAGGGCCGCGGCAACAGCCCACCCCTTGCTGACTTCAGTAAAGGTGCTCGAAAGAATCAAGAATTCTCCCACAAAACTGTTTAGCAGCGGCAATCCGACCATGGCCAGCGAAGCGATTACAAAGAACGAAGCCAGCCGCGGCGCTTTGGCCGCAAGACCGCCATAAGCCTGAATCTGGCTCGTCCCGTAGCGGTTCTCAATCGCGCCCAGCAGCAGGAACAGCGCACCCTCGACCACGCCGACGTTGAGCATCTGGTAGACGGCGCCCGTCCAGCCGGTGAATGTGAGGCCGTAAATAGCGAGCACGATCGTGCTGTACTCGCCGAGGGCGGCAAAGGCCAGCAGACGCCAGAAGTCACGCTGTGCAAGGGCCAGGCAAGCGCCGTAGAGAATGCCGATGACGGCGATCGCAATCATCAGCGGCGCAAGCTGGCGCGCCTGCACAGGGAACAGTCCCACATGGAAGCGGAGCATGGAGTAAAGACCCAGCTTGCCGGCCACGACCATGGCCAGCGCGACGGGCGCTTCGCTGAAAGTGTCGGCAATCCAGCCGTGGATGGGGAAGACCGGCACTTTGACCGCAAATGCCACCAGGAACGCCAACGCGCACCACCACAAGCCGCCCACGGGCAGCGATCCACGATTGATCAAAACCGCCAGCGAGGCAAAGTCGAAGGTTCCGGTGCGCGAGTAAAGCCACAGAATCGCCACCAGCAGCGGCGCCGACGGAATGAACGTGAACAGGAAAAATTTGAGCGCGGCCTTGGGTCCGTCTTTGCGCCCGTACATTGCAATCAAAATCGCCATCGGCGCCAGCGACAGTTCCCAGAACCCGTAGTAGAGCATCAGGTCGAGCGAGATGAAGACGCCGAACATGGCCGTCTGCTGCACCAGGAAGAGCGAGTAAAAAATCTTGCGCCGCTCCTTGATCGCACTCCAACTGGCCAGCACGCCCACCGGCGCAAGCAACCCCGTCAGCACCACCAGCCACATGCTCAGCCCATCCACTCCCACGTGGTAAAAGATGGCGGGGTTCATTATCCACTGGCGGTTGATCTCGAACTGAAAACCGCTCTGTCCGGAAACAAAGTGCGCCGGCAGATGCAAAGTGAAGACAAATGTAAGCAGCGTGGTCGCGAGCGCGATCCAGTTAGGCAGCTTGATGCGGTCCGGCAGGATGGCGATAAGCACCGCGCCCGCCAGAGGAACCAGCAGGATGAGCGTGAGAATCGATTGGTTGATTGCGACCATATTCTCAGTGCCCCGCCATATGAATGTGGATTCCGATGCCGGCCAGCACAGTCGTCCAGGGCACCACGATGAAGAGCAGCACGGCCGCCGCCGCCGCCGCCAGCCACGCCGCATAGGAGCGAATGTTCCCCGACTGCCAGCGCTGCAAAATGGCCCCGGCCATGGTGGCGATGCCGCCCATGAGCCACGCGGCTCCACCCAGGACTCCCTTGTCGATGAACATGCCCAGCAGGTAGCGCGAAATTGCGAGCACCGGCTTGACCACAGTCCAGCCGTAGAACTCGTCCACGTAGTACTTGTTGAACAGCAGCTTGTACCCGCCGGGAACGGCCGCGGCCAGTTGCGCCGGACGCTGCGGCTTGCGCCGGTAATACAAGTCGATGATCGCCCAGCCTGCGAGCGCCAGCGCAACAGCGACGATGCTCAGGATCAGCTCCAGGCGCGGGTTGCCGGAAGCCGTGGGCATTTTGCCCAGCACCGGCGCGAGAAATCCGCCGAAGCGCTCGATGCCGATCCAGCCGCCGCACACCGAAAGCACGCCAAGGATGCTCATCGGCACAAGCATCGACGCCGGCGTCGCGTGCGCATGGTGCACTTCCACGCGCGATTTGCCCAGGAACGTCATGTACCAGAGCCTGAACATGTAGAGCGCGGTGAGCAGCGCGGTGATGACGCCGACGATCCAGAGAATCTTTCCGCCAGCCCCATCATTCAGGTAAGCCGCGTAGAGGATCGCGTCTTTTGAAAAGAACCCGGCAAACGGAAAGATTCCGCAGATGGCGAAGACCGCCGCGGTCATCGTCCAGAATGTGACCGGCATCTTCTTCCAAAGGCCCCCCATCTTGCGCATGTCCTGTTCGCCATGGAGCGAGTGAATGACGGAGCCGGCGCCGAGGAAGAGCAGCGCCTTGAAGAAGGAGTGGGTCATCAGGTGGAAGATGCCCGCCGCATAAGCTCCCACGCCGCAACCCAGAAACATGTAGCCTATCTGCGAGATCGTCGAGTAAGCCAGCACGCGCTTGATGTCGTTCTGCACCAGGCCCATGGTGGCGGCGAAGAACGCCGTGGCCGCGCCGACGACCGCAACCGTGCCCAGCGCGAAAGGCGCGTGGTTAAACAGCACATGAGTCCGGCAGATCATGTAGACGCCGGCCGTGACCATGGTGGCCGCATGGATGAGCGCGGAGACCGGCGTGGGGCCTTCCATCGCGTCGGGCAGCCAGATGTAGAGGGGAAGCTGCGCGCTTTTTCCCGTTGCGCCAAAGAGCAGGCAAAGCGCGATCGCATTGAGCACGCCGCCCTGCCAGCCGGGGTTGGCGGTGAGCCTGGCGCCAATCTCGCTGAAGGTCAGCGTGCCAAAGGTGGCCAGCAGGAGGAAGATGCCGATCAGGAAGCCGAAATCGCCGATGCGGTTGACGATGAAGGCTTTGATGCCGGCGTTCGAGGCCGAGTCCTTCTGGAACCAGAAGCCGATCAGCAGATAGGACGCGAGACCGACGCCCTCCCAGCCGACAAACATGAGCAGCACGTTGCCGGCCAGCACCAGCGTGGTCATGAAGAAGATGAAAAGATTGAGGTAGCTGAAATAGCGCGCGTAGCCTTTGTCCCCGGCCATGTAGCCGACCGAGTAGACGTGGATCAGGAAGCCGACGCCGGTGACGATCAGCAGCATGACCAGGGAAAGCTGGTCGAGGACCAGGCTGAAATCGATGTGCAGCGTGCCTGCGGCGATCCAGGGATGCGGGAAGGTTTCTATATAGGGCAGGGAAGTGTACGCGGGCGCGATGCCCAGCAGGCCGCGCGCGGCATTCACAACAACGGCAAACGCGGTGAGCGGCGCCAGCAGCCCGACCGCGGTAACGAGCCACTTCGGCAGCTTGCCGCCCAAAATTCCGTTGATCAGGAATCCGGCGAAGGGCGCAAGCGGAATCAGCCAGAGATAGAGAGAACCGTTCATAGTTTCATCAGGTCGATACGGTCGACGGCCAGCGTGGTGCGGACGCGGAAGACAGCGATGATGATGGCCAGTCCCACGGCAGCCTCAGCCGCGGCGACCATCATGACGAAAAAGACAAAGATCTGGCCCTTCACCGCATGCCACTGCCACGCAAAGGCCACAAAGCTCAGGTTGACGGCGTTGAGCATCAGCTCAATGGACATGAACACGGTGATCAAATCGCGCTTGATGAGGAAGCCGGCCACGCCCAGCGTAAACAGAACGGCGCTCAGCAGCAGGTACCACGCGATAGGGACTTCAGAGGTGAGCAGCGGGGTCATTTGGAAGCCGGCCTTTCTCCGTTGTCTTGCCGCGTCAGCGCCACCGCGCCCAGAATTGCGATGAGGATCAAAACCGAAGTCACTTCAAAGGGCAAAAGCAACTCGTGGAATAGAACGCGGCTAAGGTCGGCCGTAGAAGTAATGCCCTCCTGCACCCCAGCCGTGCGCAGGCCCTGCGCTTTCAGGATCACGGTAGCGATGACGGCGAGAATGGCCACGCCCGCCGGAAAGCCCAGCGATCGCGCAATCCGGCTGCCCATGGTGCGCTCCTCGCGTCCCGCGTTAAGCAGCATCACCACAAACGTAAACAGCACCATCACCGCGCCAGCGTAAACGATAATCTGCGCGGCGGCCAGAAACTCGGCGCCCAGCAGCAGGTAGAGCACTGCAAGCGAAGTCATCACCACGATCAGCGAAAGGGCGCTGTTAATGGGATGGCTCTGGAGCAGCAGATTGACGGCTCCGGCCAGGCAGAATCCGGCAAAGATAAAGAACAGGATCAGGTGCATCGTTCCGCCGCGTTTGGACTGTGCCGGGTAAAAATAAGACCGGCCGGTTAAGGGGGAATTACGATTGGAACAAAGACGGGAGTCCTCGGACTTCAGGCTCCGTAAAACCACTTCAAATTGTAAATCAGCGGTACGCGAGCCAAAGGCTTGTTCCCACAATGTTCAAAATGGCGAGCGGCATGAGGACGCGCCAGCCGAAGTTCATGAGCTGGTCGTAGCGGAAGCGCGGCAGCGTCCCCCGCACCCAGATGTAAAGAAAAAGGAAGAAGAAGACCTTTACGACGAACCAGCAGAGAGAGCCGAACGCCAGCACGACTGCATTGTGCGGCGACGGGAACCAGTGCAGGTTGGCGAAGGGGCTGGTCCAGCCGCCCAGAAACAGCAGCGTGGCCACGCAGCCCACGGTGATCATATTCCCGTACTCCGCCATGAAAAACATGGCGAACTTTATGGAGCTGTACTCGGTGTGGTAGCCGGCCGTGAGCTCGCTCTCGGCTTCGGGCAGGTCGAAGGGCGCGCGGTTGGTTTCGGCGAATGCCGACATGAGGTAGATAAAGAAGGCCAGGATCTGAAGGCCGCCGAAAACGTTCCACGTTGCGATGCCGTGAGTGGCCTGCTGCTCTACGATGGCGCGCAGATTGAGCGTGCCCGCGCGCAGAACCACGCCCACCAGCGACAGTCCCAGGGCCAGTTCGTAGCTGATCATCTGCGCCGAGGAGCGCAGCGAGCCGAGCAGCGAGTACTTGTTGTTCGATGACCACCCGGCCAACGCAACTCCGTAGACGCTGATCGAAGTAACGCCGAGAATCACCAGCAGGCCAATGTTGATGTTCGAGATGTCGAACAGGTCGACGCCCTTGGGGCCAACGCCCGGCGCGCCGAACGGAATCACGGAGATCGATATCAGCGAGCAGCCGAACGCCAGAGCCGGCGCCAGAAAATAGAGCGGCTTATAAACCTCGGTCGGCGTCACATCTTCCTTGAAGAAAAGCTTGGCGCCATCAACCAGCGGCTGCAACATGCCGAAAGGGCCCACGCGGCTCGGTCCCCACCGGTTCTGGATGCGGCCCACGACCTTGCGCTCAAGAAGCACGGTGTATGCGACAGCGATGAGAAAAACCACCACCACCACAACGACCTTGAGCAAACTCCAAAGAAAAAATGTGAGAATCGTCACTGTGTTTAGCCTCTGTATTCCGCGCTGTCATTATTCTTCTCGCGTTGTCATCCTGAGCGGCTCGGAGCAATCCTCTTCTTCTCACGCTGTCATCCTGAGCGGAGCCGCTCGCGTCTTTTGCGAGCGGCGCAGTCGAAGGATCTGCGGTTGCCTTTTGATCGCACCTTGAGCAAAATCCAACAAAACCAACTCAATCCGCCGCTGTTCCCGCCAATTCGTGCGCCTGTTCGCATGCCTGATGCGTTTCGATTTCCCTGAGCGCCTTGCTGTAGCGGCCGAGCGTCCCCGAGGTAAACAATCCGTCGTGCGACGGCCGAATCAACTCCGGCCCGCTAAGCGCAGAGACCGGCACAAAACCCGGTCCCATGCCGGGGTCCATGCTCTCATCGTTACCTGTCAAAAGGCTCAGGCGATCGATCCCGTAGCCCGGAACCAGACGAACGATTTCGTCGAGCGCCGCAAGTGGATCGAAGGGGCTGAGCTTGGGCTCCAGCCCGTTTGAAGCCAGCCACACCGCATGGCGATCGGCCTCGCCCGATTGTGCGCCGCGCGACTGCCCCAGGTCGCCGTGGACGGCGCCCTTGCCGAAGTAGACCAGCGATTTGATCTCGGCGCCCATTCCCGCGGCAAGACGCACCAGAATCTCGAAGTCCGGCTTGACTTGCGCGCGGTCGGCAGCCTTCCTCACCAGTTGCACATCGCCGAAGGTGCTGGTCACTGTGCCGGATTTTTCGTAAAGGCTCGCGGCCGGGAAAACGACATCGGCCAGGCTTGCTGTTTCCGTCAGAAAAATCTCCTGCGCGATGAGGAATGTATTCCTGAGTGCCGAGGGATCGACGCCGAGTTTCGCAACCGGGTTCGCACCTACGACGAGCAGCGCCCCCAGTTCGCCCTTGCTCGCGGCTTCAATCATCTGCGGCAGATTCTTGCCCGGCGCTTGCGGCAGTCCCGCGTACTCAGAGAACTCCCCCGGCGCAGAAACCGGAACATAGCCGGGCAGCAGATCGGGCAAGAGCCCCATGTCTGCCGCACCGCGCGAATTCGAGTGATCGCCGAGATAAGCAAACCGCACATTGCCACGCTTCAGCCCCCACGCGACGAGCGCGTTCACGTCCGGCCCGCGGAACTCCTCACCGAAGATCACCACCAGCGACTCCTCGGCGAGCACGAATTTGGCAAACTCCGAATCGCTCTTTTCGAGAAAGGCCGGCAGACTGCCGTAGCCGTCCGCCGGAATTTGCTGTGCAGCTCTCGCCTGGCGCTCCAGCTTGATCGGCTTGGCGCTGGCCACGTAAAGCCGCGCCTTGTTCAACCGCACATTGGTGCGCAGCGCCCACGCCAGCATCGGATGCTCTTCGGTCGGATCGCCGCCGATGAGCAGAATGGCCGGCGCCGCCGCGATCTCGCGCAGACTCGCAGTCTTGCCGGTGTGCCCGGCCAGTGCGCACGCAAACGCCGCGTAATCCGTCGTCCGCTCGTGGTCGATGTTGTTGGTCTGGAGCACCGTCCGCGCAAACTTCTGCAGCAAGTAATTTTCTTCGTTCGTCGTCCGGTTCGAGCCGGCGACGCCGATCGCCGCTCCGCCGCGCGTCTCGCGAATTTCCTTGAGCTTCTCCGTCGCCACGCGCAGCGCGCGTTCCCATGTGGCCGGCTCCAGCTTGCCCGCTTCGTTGCGCACCAGCGGCGTGGTCAGCCGGTCTTTATTCTCGACAAAATCGAAGCCGAATCGCCCCTTGGCGCAGAGGAAATCGTTATTGATGCCGCTCTTGTCGCGGTTGTCCGCGCGAATGATTTCGGCGCCTTCGCTGAACTGCCGCATCCCCAGCGTCACCTTGCAGCCGTCGGCGCAGTGCGTGCAGACGGTCGAGACGTGGTTCATCTCCCACGGCCGCGTCTTATAGCGGTAACTGCCGCTGGTCAGGGCGCCCACCGGGCAGATGTCGACGCACATCCCGCACTCTTCGCAATCGAGGCTCGAGCCCTCATTAGGCACAATCACCGAGTTCACGCCGCGATTCTCCACGCCCAGCGCCCACACGTCCATCCCTTCGCCGCACACGCGCACGCAGCGGTAGCACAAGATGCAGCGCGGCCGATCGTAGAAAACGGCAGGCGACCACTGTTGCTCGTCGCGATGCTGTTTGGCCTCGGTGTAAAGGCTCTCGCCGGCGCCATACTTGAAGGTCATGTCCTGCAGCTCGCACTCACCGCCCGCGTCGCAAACGGGGCAGTCGAGCGGATGGTTGCCGAGCAGCAGCTCGGTCATGGCCCTGCGCGCCTGCGCAATCTCCGGCGACTCGGTGACGAACTCCTGCCCTTCGGCCACGGCGGTCGTGCACGCGGTTTGCAGCTTGGGCACCTTGGCCATGCGCACCAGGCACATGCGGCACGCGGCCTGCAGGCTGAGTCCGGGGTAATAGCAAAAAGAAGGAATCTCGATCCCCGCCTTGCGGCAAGCCTCGATCAGCAGCGTCCCCGCGGGCGCCGTCAGCTTCTTTCCATCGACCATGAACGTAACGTCTGCCATCTAGGTCCTTACGCAGCCTGGGTTGTAGCAACCGGTGAGAGCGACTGCGGCAACGAAACCTCAAGCCACTCAACCACATATTGCTTTGTTTCGTGATCGGGATCGAACTCCGTGAAATCGACGCCTGTTGAGGTGGCTTCCGGTAGCGGCTCGCCCACCTTCGCCGATTCCCTTAAATACGACTCGATTGCTTGGCGCATATTGGTGCGCGTGTCGTCGAGCGCATCCCCCATCGAGCCGCATCCGGGCACGTCGGGCGAGAATGCGCTCCAGTTCTTCCCGGCCTTCTCGTAAACAACCATGTACTCTCGCGTCATTTCAACCCGGCCTTCTTCAGGATGCTATGGAGCAATCCTTATCCGACTTCCTTTCCACTGTGCATAGGCACAATCACCAGGCCCTGCTTTACTGGATGGCGAAAATGCCTGTGGCTCCCTTCCTGGCCCGTGCAGTACCAGCCATCGGCTTCCAAAATGCGCACTAGCTCTTGCGGCCTCAAATTCTCCTTCGTTCTTCTACACCACCGTCAACTGCGGCACGCCCTCCTTGGCAAATGGGCACGGCTTCCCATCCAGATGATCCTCAAACTCCTTGCGAAACTTCTTCAAAAACGCAATCGTGGGCATGGCCGCCGCGTCGCCCAGCGGGCAAAACGTCCGCCCCAGCATGTTCTCCGCCAGGTACTGCATATTGTCGATGTCCGCCGCCGACCCGAACCCCGCATGAAAGCGCGTCAGCGACTTATTGAGCCAGTCCGTCCCCTCGCGGCAGGGAATGCACCACCCGCAGCTCTCATGCTGATAGAACCCCATCGTCCGCAGCGCGAACTCGACGATGCACGTCTGGTCGTCGATCACCACCACCCCGCCTGACCCGAGCATCGACCCCGCCTTGCCCACCTGGTCGAAGTCCATGCCTAGATTCTCGATCTCTTCAGGCAGGAGCACCGGCGTGGACGATCCGCCGGGAACCACGGCCTTCAACTTCCGCCCGCCGCGCACTCCGCCGCCAACCTCGTAGATCATCTTTTTGAGGTTGTAGCCCATGGGCAGCTCGTAGACGCCGGGCCGCTCCACGTGCCCGCTCAGGCAAAAGAGGCGCGTGCCGCCGTTTCGCGGCGTGCCCACATCCGAGTAAGCCGCGGCGCCCATGGCGAAGATGGCCGGCACCGTGGCAATGGTCTCGGCATTATTGATGATCGTCGGCCCGCCGTAGAGCCCGACTACCGCTGGAAACGGCGGCTTGATGCGCGGAATCCCGCGCTTGCCTTCGAGCGACTCCATCAGCGCCGACTCTTCACCCACTTCGTAAGCGCCCGCGCCCGTCTGCGTGATGATTTCAAATTCCGTATCGCTCCCGAAGATCTTTTTGCCGAGGAAGCCGCGAGCGTAAGCATCGGCGATGGCTTTCTCCACAATCTCCAGCAGATAACGGTACTCGCCGCGCAGGTAAATGAAGCCGATCTTCGCGCCAATCGCCAGCCCGGCAATGATCGTACCTTCAATCACTGCATGGGGATCGTGCAAAAAGATCAAGTGATCCTTGCAGGTTCCCGGCTCGCTCTCGTCGCCGTTGACCAGCACGTACTTCGGCTTAGCCGACTGCTTGGGCACGAACGACCACTTCATGCCGGTCGAAAACCCCGCACCCCCGCGCCCGCGCAGGTTCGAGGCCTTCATCTCGTTGACGATCCATTCGGGGCCTTGTTCAAGGGACTTTTTGACCGAGATGTAGCCGCCCAGCTCGATGTAGCGGTCGATGGCCGCCGCGCCCTGGCCGAACCGGCGCGAAATAATCTTCACTTCGTCGGGATGGGAAACGAGTCTAGGCATTCGTCTTGTCCGTCCCTTCCGGATTATCTTTTTGCCCCTTTTGAGCCTTGCCGCGATAGCCGTCCAGAATGTCGGGAACCAGGTCCGGCCGCAGCTCGTCGTGAAAGTCGTAGTTCACCTGGATGGCCGGCGCCCACGAGCAGGCCCCGATGCACTCGACCTCTTCGAGCGAAAACAGTCCGTCCGGCGTCACGCCTTTATTGTCCACGCCAAGCTCTTCGCGGAAGCGGTCAAACAATTCGTATCCACCGCACAACATGCAGCAGATATTCGTGCAGACCTGAATGTTGTATTTGCCCGCCGGCTTGAAGCGCAGCATCGAGTAGTAGCTGGCCACGCTGCGCACATCGAGCTCGGTGATGCCAATGCGCCGCGCCACTTCCGCAATCACCGCATCCGAGAGGTAGCCGACCTCGTCCTGCGCGTAAAGCAGCATGGGAACCAGCGCCGAGCGCCGCACCGGATATTTGTCGACCAAAGCGTCGAAACGCGCCGCCAACTGCGGCGAAAAAATGCTTTCAGTGCTCATTGCATCAACTCCCGCGCCCAGGCTTCGGCGGCAAGATCCATCTCTTCTTCGCCCGCCGCGCCCCGCAAGTGTCCGTGGTCGGTCAACTCCAGCGAGCCGCTCGTTCCATTGTCGCGCGTCCAGACGATGCTTGCGTGTTCACGCCGCAATTCCAGCCATTTACTCCCATGCCGCACCGTGATTCGCACCGCATCGTGCTCCACCACTGCCTCCCTGCCGCCATGAAGTCCATGCGCCGCCGTGTAACTGCGGAGCAGGGAAGCGAGAGAATGCCATAGCTCGGCGTGAATTTGTGTGTCTGCAAACTTCGCTGTGTCCAATGCGCTTCCCCAAGGCACTTAGTCCCTACGTCCCTCTAGCGGTCGATCTCCCCCAGCACAACGTCAATCGACCCGATCACCGCCACCACATCTGCAATCAGCCGTCCCTTGCACATCGTCTCCAGCGCTTGCAGCGTCGCAAACCCCGGATAGCGCATGTGTACGCGGTACGGTTTCGCCGTTCCGTCCGAAACCACGTAGTAGCCCATCAACCCATGCCCCGATTCAATGCACTGGTAAACCTCGCCCGCCGGAACCTCAAACCCCTCCGTCACGATCTTGAAGTGATGGATCAGCGCCTCCATCTCGGTCTTCATCTTTTCGCGGTCGGGCAGCACGACCTTGGGAGCATTGGCCTTGATCGGCCCCTCCGGCATCCCGTCCAGCGCCTGCTGAATAATCTTGATGCTCTCGCGCATCTCCACGAGCCGCAGCAAATACCGCGCCCACACGTCGCAGTCGTTCGAGACCGGCACCTGAAACTGAAACTTCTCGTAGCCCGAGTAAGGCATGTCGCGCCGCGCGTCGAAATCGATCCCCGAAGCCCGCGCCGGCGGACCGGTTACGCCAAGCGCAATCGCATCCGCCTGAGACAGATAGCCCACGCCCTTCAAGCGATTGATGAAGATTGGATTGCCCGTGAGCAGGTTCGAATATTCGTCGATCTTTTCCGGCAATCCCTTGATGAACGCCTGCAAGCGCTCGAGCCAGCCCAGCGGCGCTTCCATCGCCAGCCCGCCGATGCGGATGTAGCTGGTCATCATGCGCTGGCCGCTGATGGCCTCAAAGAGTCTTTGAATCTCCTCGCGCTCGCGGAAAGTGTAAAGAAACACCGTCAGCGCGCCAATGTCCATGGCGTGCGTGCCCAGCCAGATCAGGTGCGAATTGAGCCGCGTCAGCTCGGCCAGAAGAACCCGCATCCACTGCGCCTTGGGCGGAATCTCCAAGTCAAGCAGCTTTTCAACAGCCAGGCAGTAGCACAGGTTATTGGCCATCGGCCCCAGGTAGTCCACGCGATCCGTGAGCGGCACCACCTGGTGGTAGAACTTGGCCTCGCACGTCTTTTCGATCCCCGTGTGCAGGTAGCCGATCTCCGGATAGAGCCGCACCACCGTCTCGCCGTCTATCTCCAGCACCAGGCGCAGAACCCCGTGCGTCGACGGGTGCTGCGGCCCCATGTTGAGAATCATGTGCTGGCCTTCGGCCCCTTGCGCCTCCGGAACCTCAAGAATCGGGGTGCCCACCTCGACCATCAGCGATAACCCTCCACCGGGTAGTCTTTGCGCAGCGGATAGCCCTTCCAGTCGTCGGGCAGCAGGATGCGGCGCAGGTTAGGATGGCCCTGAAAATGAACGCCGAAGAGGTCGAAGACTTCGCGTTCGTAATAGTTGGCGCCAGGCCAGATGCCGGTGATCGACTCGATTGCGGGGTCCTCTCCATCCAGCCTGGCGCAGAGCCGGATGCGCTCCCTCAACTTGTGCGACAAAATGTGATAGCTCAACTGGAACCGCGGGGACTGAGGAAACCAGTCCACGGCCGTCATGTCCTCGAAGAAGTTGTATCCCGCGGCCCGCACCGCCTCGCATGCCGCGCAAATCTTTTCCGGCGCGACCGTCAGCGTCAGCTCGCCGCGATCGAATTTGGCATCGGCCAGCGCGTCCGCGTCCCACGCAAGGATCGCCTTCACAGCCGGATGCCCGGACAGCTCTTCGAGGACCGCTTCTTTGTCTGGCAATGTCTTTTTCAGCGCTTCGGTCATCGTCCCAGGTCCCTCCCGCGGTAATTTCCGCCTGTCTATTTCTGCTTGTCAGAGGTCTGCTCTATCCTCACTCCAGTTCAGGATGCCCTTGCGCACGATGTAGTAAAGCCCCACGGCCACAAAGCCCAGGTAAACCAATATCTCCCAGAAACCGAAGAACCTGGAGCCGGTGATTTTGGGCAACCGGCGATAGATCACCGCCCACGGCATCATGAAAACTGCTTCCACATCGAAGAGGATGAACAAAACGGCCACCAGGTAGAAGCGCACGCTGAAGCGGTGGCGGGCGTCGCCCTGAGCCACGATGCCGCACTCATACGGAGCCAGTTTGATCGGATTGTTGCGATGCCGCCCGATGAAGCGCGAGCCCACGATCATGCCGGCGCCCAACAGGAACGCCACCACAATCTGTATCAACAGCGCAAGATATTGCCAGTAATAGGGAACCATCGCCACCCAGACTGGAAAAATCGGCTCAATTCGCGCCCTGCGGCCTGAATCGAAACAGGGCACTGGTTTGAGATTAGGTTTTCCAGCCTCGCACAGTCAAGGCGCCTGATGGGACGCTCGTGAGGGGGGGTGAGACGCCCGATGACGGGAAAAAAGGCATGTGCGCTGCGTTATATCGGTTCCGTTTCGGGCCACGACATTGGGCAGTGTACCTATTTGGCACACGGTACGTTTGTCCTCTGAAAAGAGTATCGAATGGGGCCGAAGAACAGGGTGAGGATAAAGACCATGGGTGCATTCACCACTGAGGGTGTCCCTATACCGGCGTCCGGGCCGGCAGTTCCCTCACTCCGTGCGCGCTCCTACCGACGCCGCCGCATCGACCCGCAATCGGGGCGTGCACTCGAGATTCTTAGCCACGCCATTGAGTACCTGGCCGATGAGTACGTGCACCAGGGCGGATCGCTATCCAGCCAGGATGCGCAGGTGGAAGCTGTGCAGTTGCTCATGTCCGCAAACCGCCAAGTCTACTACGCCTGCCCCGAGATCCCGACATTCGTCGAGCGGTTCAAAGCGCTGCTCCATCTGAGAGCGGCTTAGTAATACAGTTGTAGATCGCCGATTGCGGAGGGAGCCGGGGACCTCACAGGCTGCGGAAAAACTCGTGGCTTTGAAAGGGCATGACCCTTCGGCAAGCTCAGGGCAGGCTTTCAGTCGTGTCCCCATGGGCCTGCGGCCGACCCCAGGTGATGAAAACCAGGTGATTTCCGAAGCTGCCGGGATCACCGCGCCGTAGGCGCAGGGTTTGCTAGCCCCGCGCTTCAGCGTGGGGTGGCTGGTCCCCCCCGAATGTCTCCAGTCGCCTTCGGCTGGTTTTCTCGCCGTGCCAAAAGTGCGCAAAATCACCGCGGGCTTCAGCCCCTGAGGACCGCTCATTGGAATGCGGCGTCGAATCGCTCGTTTTTTCGCAGCCTGCTCAGCCCCCGGAAACGGTGCGAATTTACGGGGCCTTCAGGCCTGGGCTCTTGCCCCGATTCTTCCTGCATACGTATACTCCCCTGGAATTTTCAGTGCTCCCACTGGCCAGTTGCGCCACTGCGAACAAGAATGAAAATCAGCGTCGAGGGCATTCAAACACACCGCGCGCAGGCTCTGTCAAACCGTGGGGCGTTCTGCCAGAAATGCTTTCACCTCGGCGCGGGACGGCATCGACGCTTGCGCGCCCTTGCGCGTGACGCAGAGCGCCGCGGCGGCGTTGGCGAAGCGCGCAGCGGCCCACGGATCGCGGCCTTCGAGCAGCCCTACGGCGAATGCTCCGTTAAAGCAGTCGCCCGCAGCCACCGTGTCGATAGCTTCAACCGCAAACGGCTTTACCCAGCCGCACTTGCCGTCCGCGGCGGCGATGTACGCGCCTTCGGAACCGCGCTTGAGCGCCACGCCGCGGAGGCCGCGCGCGAGCAGATGCGCGGCGGTCTCCTCCGCTGTTGAATCGCCATCGAGATAGAAAGCTGCCTCAGTTTCGTTCGGCGTAAACCAAGCCACTTGCGTCCAGATCGCCTCGGGCAGCGGCGCAGCCGGTGCAGGATCGAGCATTACGGGAACTCCGGTTTCGGCGCAAAGTGCGAGGATGTGGCTCACAGTCTCCAACGGAATCTCAAGCTGGCAAAGCACGATCCCCGCTGAGCGAATCAGCTCCGCATGGCGATCGACCGCCGCGGGCGTCATTTTGGAATTGGCGCCGGGAACCACGACGATGCTGTTCTCGCCGCTGTCGGCCACGAACATGGGCGCCAGGCCCGACGAGCCGAGAACCTGCGCGATGGCTTCCGTGCCCACGCCGGCCTGGGCGAGGCTTTCGAGGATGGCCGGTCCGTAAGCGTCGTCGCCAACCATGGCCACCATCTTCACCGGGTAGCCGAGGCGCCCCGCGGCCACGGCCTGATTCGCGCCCTTGCCGCCGGGGGTGGTTTCAAACGCCGTCCCGATCAGCGTTTCGCCCGTGCGCGGAATGCACGGCGTCCGCGTCACCAGGTCCATGGTGGCGCTGCCGACAATCACGATCGGTTTGCGTGCATCGGTCATCGCTCAAATTCTACCTTTTGAATAAAGCGGAGCCAGGGCGACGGCGCTGAGTCCCAGGAGAAAAAAGATGAACATCAGGACGAGGAAAAGCTTTGCCCGCCGTGGCGCGCCTGCAAACTCGCGCCAGACGAAGACGCCCCAGAGAGCCGCGACCATGGTCGCGCCCTGGCCGATGGTGTAAGAGACGGCCGGCCCGATGAGGTGCGCGCCCGAGGCAACAAAGTTGGCCAGGCCGCCGGTGCTCCAGATGGCGCCGCCCAGCACGCCGGCCAGATGCCAGCCCAGCGGCGCTTTTCCGTAACCACCGAGGGCCACGGGCGGTTTACCGTCGAGCGGACTGGCCATGAGCAGAAGAATGGCGGGAACCGAGGAAATCAGCAGGCCCAGCGTGAAGTAAAGGTTCACCGCGTAGGGCCCGGGCGGCGCGTGGCCCGGCGTTCCGTTCAGCGCGCGCGCCACAAACGGATAAAAGCAGCCCATGAGAACGCCGCAAACGAGGCTGATGACGATGCCGCGCGTGGTGGCGGCCTTGGCCGTGGCCTCGCGCTGGCGGTAGGCAGCCGCATCCAGAACCACGGCGATGACGACGAGGACCACGCCGCCGAAGAGCAGCCAGGGATTGCCGGCCGGGTGGATCGCGTAGCTCGAAACCGCTCCGATCACCAGCGCCAGGCCGATCGCCACCGGAACTGCCACGGCCATGCCGGCGAGATCGATCGCGGCCACGAGCAGCAGGTTGGCCACGTTGAAGACCGCGCCGCCCACCATCGCATACACGATGGGTCCGGCCTGCATGTGCGCCGCATCGGTCCACATCGGCGGTCCGCCGTGACCCAGGCTGCCGGCGGTCAGTCCCCAGAAGACGGCGCCCAAGGCCATCCCGATTGAGAAATCCCAGTAGAAAAGCTGAAACCTGTAGTTGGGGCAGAACTTCAGCGTGTTAGGCCACGATCCCCAGCACAACATGCTCAGGATCATGAGCAGCAGCGCAGCCATGTACGTTGCGGGAAGAACCATTCAGTCCCCTTCAATCCGGCATGACTGGCAAAAAAGGAAAGTTAACGCATTTCAGCCTGTGCTGTACAGGCTACGGACAAACTCATTGTCTTGAAAGGGCACGACTTTAGTCGTGCCGCAAGCGCATCAAGGTAAAGAGTTGGCTTTAGCCTCTGAGGAATGTTTCCTGGCCAGATTCACCTGCTCTTCACTCTTTTTCCGCAGCGTGCATAGATGTGGCGACTGCGAAGACTTACTGTTTCGCTGCCTTAACAGCTTCCGTGAGCGCGGGCACCACCTCAAATAAATCCCCGGCAATCCCGTAGTCGGCTACTTCGAAGATCGGCGCGTCGGGGTCTTTGTTGATGGCGACGACGCACTGCGAGCCTTTCATCCCCACCAGGTGCTGGATCGCGCCGGAGATTCCGACAGCAAGATACAGCTTCGGCGAAACGGTGTGCCCGGAGCTGCCCACCTGCCGCTCCATGGGCAACCAGCCCGCATCGCAGATGGGCCGCGAGGCAGCCAGCTCCGCGCCCAGCGCCTTGGCCAGCTCCTCCACGAGCGGAATATTCGCCGCGTCCTTGATGCCGCGTCCCACGCTCACGATCAGTTGCGCCGAGCCGAGATCGACCGTCTGTGCCGAGCCGCGAAAAGGCTCGCCGGGACGGACGCGAATGTCGGTTGCCGCAATTTCAGGAACGAAAGGAAGAATAGTCGTTGTTCCCGCCGTGGGGGCGTCGGCTGGAATGGCTCCGGCCTGGATGGAGACGAAGCACGGCCCGTTTGCCGCGTGCCGATACATCGCACTCATTTTCCCCTGGAAGAGCTGCCGCACGAACGAAGGTCCGGCTTCTATGGCCGTGACATCGCTGATGAGCACCTCGTCAAACCGCGTCGCGAGGCGCGGAACGAAGTCGCGCACCTGATACGAGTGCGGAAAAACCACGTAGGACGGCCGGAGCTTGTGTAAGAGCTGCTCCAACGCAAGTACGTAGCCATCCGACGTGTATTTTTCGAGCAGCGGATGCTGTATGGCGTACGCCGTAGCGGCAGGTTGCCCGGTAGTCTCAGCGAGGACAGGAGTATTCTTATCCCCGACGACGGCTGTTTCCATGGACAGGCCGGCCAAGCTCGCGAGCTTGCGCCCAGCGGCCAGCGCCTCATGTGAGAAGCGATTGCGGCCGTATCCGCGTTCCTCCTGGACCACCAAAACGCTGCTCATAGCACCCGCGCCTCGAATTTCAGTTTTTCCACCAGCGCCGCCGCGGCCTCTTTCGCCGAACCCGCCAGCATCTGCGTCGACTTTTGCTTCGTAGGCAGCGCAATTTTATCGAGCACAGCCACGGGCGCAGCTTCCACGCCCAATTCCGCAGCCGTCACCCGCCGCACCTCTTTGTTCTTGGCGCGCTTGATTCCCATCAGCGTCGCATAGCGCAGTTTGTTGCCGCCCGACTGAATCGTCAGCGCCGCCGGCAGCGGCAGCTCGACCGGCTGGAACCATCCCTCTTCCAGTTCGCGCTTCACCCTAACCCCAACTTTGCCGCCGGATTCAATCTTCTCCACGTGCAGGATCAGCGTGGCGTGCGGCAGTCCGAGCAACTCGGCCAGGATCACGCCCGTCTGCCCCAGTCCAAGGTCTTCTGACTGCAAGCCCGTCAGAACCAGGTCCGCATTCTCCGCTTTGATTGCCGCGGCCAGCAGCCTCGCCACGCCCAGCGCATCGCGTTCGCGCAGGTCGTCGCAGAGGATGTGAATCCCCCGGTCCGCGCCTTTGGCGAGGGCCTCGCGAATGGTCGAACCCACGCGCTCCGGCCCCGCGCTGACCACGATCGCCTCGCCGTCCGCGCCGCTGCGCTCCTTAAGCTGCAAAGCCTCTTCGAGCGCATAAGCGTCCGGCTCGTTCATGGCGAACTGCAGGCCGTCTTCTTCGATCCACTTGCCGGCCGCGTCAATGCGCAGCGGCGCATCGCGATCCGGAACCTGTTTGATTGCGACGACAATTTTCATGCTTTAAAGTCCCAATCCATGTTAGATGCCGAAGCTGTTCGATTCACGATTGCGGCAGCCCTCGCGCTGCCAGTTGGGCAATGTCCAGCAACTGCGGCGCACCATCGCCCTGCGCGGCCAGCGCGTCGCGAAACATCGTATTGCAGAACGGGCACGCCGCGGCCACGGTCTGCGCTCCGGTCGCGGCCAGCTCCGCGGCGCGCGCATGGCTCACGCGCTCGCCTTTTTCTTCGCCAAGAAAAGCCAACCCGCCGCCGGCCCCGCAACAGAAACTGCGCTCGCGGCTGCGCGGCGCTTCAACCAGCTCTCCCGAGCGCGCAGCCACCGAACGCGGCTCATCATATACGCCGCGGTAACGGCCCAGATAGCACGGATCGTGAAACACAATTTTTTCCCCGCTCTGGACCGATGGCAGTTGGGCCAGATGCCGCGCCAGAAACTCGCTGTGGTGCTCGATCTCCGGCGGCTCGCCGTACTCCTTCCAATCCTCCTGAATGGTGCGCACGCAATGCGGGCAAATCGACACAATCTTCTTCACCTTGTTCTGCGCAAGCGCTTCAAGGCCGGCTTCGGCCAATTGCTGAAAGAGCAAGTCGTTGCCCAGCCGCCGCGCGGGGTCTCCGGTGCAGCGCTCTTTCTGCAGCACGCCGTAGCTCGCGCCCAAATGGTTCATCACGCGCACCAGGGCCAGCACAATCTCGCGTCCGCGCGGGTCGTAGCCGCCCATGCAGCCCAGCCACAGGCAGTACTCCTGTGTCCCATCGAAGACCGGCAGCGCGTTCTTTTCCACAAACTTATCGCGCTCCATCGCGCTCATCCCCAGCGCATTGCTGCCGCGCTCGAGGGCCAGGAACAGCTTTGACCCCTGCTCGTCCTGCCACGCGCCCGTATTAACAGCCCCGCGCCGCAGTCCCACAATCATCGGCACATGCTCGATGCCCACCGGGCACTGGAACTCGCAGGCGCCGCAGGTGGTGCACTCAAACGCCGCCTCCTGCGCGTTGTACTTGCCCAGCAGTGGCTCTTCCGACGCCGGTCCGAACTCGTTCAGATAGCCGCGCAGACCCAGCACAATCTCCTTCGGGTTAAGTAGCTTGCCGGTGTTGGCTGCCGGGCAGTGCTCGGTGCAGCGGCCGCACTCCACGCACGAGTACGCCTGCAAACTGACAATCTGCGTCAGGTCTTTGCCGGCAACCATGCCGAAGTCTTCGTCGCCCTTGAGCGGCGGGATGCGGCTAAATCCCCCGCGCGAAAGGAAAACGGTGAAGGGGCTCAGCACCAGGTGCAGGTGCTTGGTGTGCGGGATGACGGGCAAAAATGCAATCAACGTGAGCGTGTGTGCCCACCAAAGCACGCGCGCCCCAGGGCTTGCGGCCGTCACAAAAAAGGCCGCCAGGTACGTGACCATCAACACGAAGATCAGCAGCGCGATTACTCCCGATTCCCATGAAAGCTCTTTGCCCAGCCATTTGGGGCGCACAAAAAATCGCCTGATAAACAAGCCCAGAATGCCCACAGCGCAGGCGAGAGCGAAGGCTGCGGCGAAGTAGAAATAGAAGCGCCCGAAGAGGCCGGCCGGGTCGAGGAACCCGAGGCCGAAGAGCGTCGCGCAATGGTTCATCGTGACCAGAGCGAAGGCGCAAAAGGCCCAGAAAACAAGCGCGTGTGCAAAGCCGGCGAGCGGCCGCTGGCGGATGACTTTGCCCTGAACCAAGACCTCCCAGACAAAGTCGCGGACCCGCCTGCCGATGGGAAACAGGTGAAAATCGGGGTCTTTTTTGGAGCGCAGGACTTTGTCGAGAACGGGAACGAAGCGCCGGCAGAAAAGCCAGATCGAACCCGCCGCGAGCGCCACAAACACAAGCCTCTCAGCGAGCGAGAAATGTTCCGGTTCGACGAACGTCCAGTGTGCGTATAACATAGTCAACCGAACCAACGTAACACGATTGGCTAGCAGCGCACGATCTTCTCCGACTCCATCCCCCTGGTCGCGTTCCTCGTATCCACGACCAACTGCGCCTGCTCCACGATCGCCCGGTAGTCGTAACTGGAATGGTCCGTCACGATCACGACCGCGTCGTATTGCGCCAGATTTTCGAGCGGCGTGTTGGTCATGTTCAAAGCGTAGTGCCGGCCCTGGCCCACCTTTGGAAAGTAAGGATCGTTGTATGCGACCATCGCGCCCTTTTCGCGCAGCAGCTCGATGATCGTCAGCGAGGGCGACTCGCGCAGGTCGTCCACGTCGCGCTTGTAGGCGAGACCGAGCACCAGCACTTTAGCGCCCCTCAGGGCCTTGGCGCGCTTGTTCAACGCATCGCCGATCTGCTCCAGAACGAAATAGGGCATTTGTGTGTTCACTTCGCCGGCCAGCTCGATGAAGCGGGTGCGAAAATCGAACTCCCGGGCCTTCCAGGAAAGATAGAAGGGATCGATGGGAATGCAGTGGCCGCCCAGGCCCGGCCCCGGATAAAAAGCCTGGAAGCCGAACGGCTTGGTGCGCGCCGCTTCAATCACCTCGTGAATGTCGATGCCCATTCTCATGCACAACTGCTTGAGCTCGTTCACCAGGGCGATGTTCACGCAGCGGTAGATGTTCTCGAGCAGCTTGGTCATCTCCGCCACCGAAGGGCTGCTTACCGGAACCACGCGCCGGAAGATGGTCGAGTACATGGCCGCGGCCAGCTCGGCGGCGGCAGGGCCGCAGCCGCCCACGACCTTGGGAATGTCGTGCCGGGCCACGGTGTCGTCGCCGGGGTTTTCGCGCTCCGGCGAAAAAACCACGTGGATGCCGGCATCGTCGAGTCCACGCGTGACTCTAAGGCCGTGCGGGTTGCCTGCTTCGAGAATCGGGACAACCACCTCTT
This sequence comes from Occallatibacter sp., assembly GCA_050745765.1. Lineage (GTDB taxonomy): Bacteria > Acidobacteriota > Terriglobia > Terriglobales > Acidobacteriaceae > Telmatobacter. Next base: position 55,871 of record JBOGLX010000072.1, read on the forward strand.
CGGTCGTGCCCGGATAGGTGGTGCTTTCGAGGACGATTAACTGGTCTTCGTGAACGTGGGGGGCGATCGACTTCACAGTCTTCCGTACATAGCTCAGGTCCGGCTCGTGGTGGTCGTCCAGGGGCGTGGGGACGCAGATGACGACCGCGTCCATAGCCGCGATTTCCGAGTAGTCGGAGGTGGCGTGGAAGCCGCTCTTCCGGGCTTCCTCAATTGCCGCGGGCGGAATGCGGACGATGTAGGAACCGCCGGCATTGAGCATGGCCACTTTGTCCGGCGCGATGTCGAAGCCGGTAACGCGGAATCGCTCACTGCTGAAGAGCAGCGCCAGCGGCAGGCCGACGTAGCCCATGCCGACGACGCCGATGCGGGCCTCGCGGGCTTCCATCCTGTACTGAAGCTCCGCCAGGGAGCGATTTGTTGTTGCGGTCGTCATAACTTTAGATTGTGGGAGAGGCAAGATTCACAAATGCTGCGCGGTGTTCTTATCGAGTATACGATTGTCGGTGGATAATAACCTGAGGAGACGCTTGTGATCCCCGCGATCGTGCTGGCGGTTTCGTTCGCCGCTTTCAGTTTGGCTGGTCTGGGCGTACCCTATTTTGCGGATTGGCAACATGCGTTGCGGGCCGCTTTCGGGGTGATGTTTTTGCTGACGGCTTCGGCGCACTGGGGCAAGCGCAGGCCCGATCTGATTCGCATGGTTCCCGCTGTCTTTGGCAATGCAGGAATGTGGGTGACGCTCACGGGGATTGCCGAAATCCTGATCGCTGCAGCATTGCAGGTTCCACGGGCTGCGCTGCCTGTTGGAATTCTCGCCGAGGCAATGCTGATCTGCATCTTTCCGGCAAATGTGAAAGCCGCGAGAGAAAAGCTGACGATCGGCGGGCGTCCGGTGCCGCCGCTTGACGCGAGAATCGCCATACAGGCGGTTTTCGTCGCGGCTTTGGCCGCAGGGGTGTGGCCCCGGTAAGGAGAAGGACATTGGCTATTTATCTCGTCACCGGCGTAGCCGGCTTTATCGGGCGGTCGATTGCTGCGGCTCTTTTGGCGCGCGGCGAATCGGTCCGCGGCATTGACAGCTTCATCGCCGGCAAGCGCGCCAACCTGCTTGGCCTGGAAGCAATGGAATTCATCGAGGGTGATCTGGCCGATCCGGCAGATTGCGCGCGCGCCAGTGCCGGCGCTGAGGTGATTTTTCACGAGGCGGCGCTGGCCTCCGTGCCACGCTCCGTGGCCGATCCCGTCTCCACCAACCGCAACTGCGTGGACGCAACGCTCAACCTGCTGGTAGCCGCGCGGGCCGCGGGGGTGCGCCGGGTCATCTATGCCGGGTCGTCGTCGGCCTACGGCGACACGCCCACCCTTCCCAAGCACGAGGGGATGCTGCCCAATCCCATCAGCCCTTACGCCGTCGCCAAACTGGCCGGTGAGCAGTACGCGCGCGCTTTTGCCCAAGTTTATGGGTTAGAAACGGTGGTGCTGCGCTACTTCAATGTCTTCGGCCCCTACCAGGACCCCTCGTCGCACTATTCCGGCGTGCTGGCGATCTTTTGCCGCAAAATGCTGGCCGGCGAGCAGCCCGCGATCTACGGCGACGGCGAGCAGAGCCGCGACTTCACTTACATCGACAACGTGGTAGAGGCCAACCTGCTTGCAGCTGCTGCGCCCGCGGAGAGGGTCTCGGGGCAAGTGATCAATACTGCCACCGGCGTCCGGATCACGCTCAATGAGACCTTCGAAATTCTTTGCGAGCTGACCGGCTATAAGGGCAATCCGGCCTACGCCGAACCGCGCGCCGGCGACATTCGCGACTCGCTGGCCGACATCCGGCTGGCGCGGGAGCTGCTGGGCTACGAGCCGGCCGTCGATTTCCGCGAAGGGCTGCGCCGGACGGTCGACTGGTACCGGTCTGCCGGACGGTAGGCTTGGGCAGCGGGTCAGTTTGACTGAGGTTTGAAGGGTACGGGCTTTACACGCTGCGAAAAGACTCGGTCGGCGCGTAGTTTTGTGTCAGGGCATGACTTTAGTCGTGCCGCAAATGCAACAGAATAAAGGATGGGCTTTACAGGCTGCGGAAAAACTCGCGGCTTTGAAAGGGCACGACTTTAGTCGTGCCGTACGTGGAGCAAAATCAATGCCGGCTTTAGCCGCTGAGGGACGCTTTTCGAGGATTTCGCCTCGAATTGAGAGTTTTTCCGCAACCTGTTTAGCCCCTGCCCCGCTTGCCCTGCGATTCAAGCCGAATTTGGCCCTTTTCCGCAAGCTCTAGCCCTTCATAAACTGCCGAAAAATTCGCGGCGCTTCAGCCCCTGAGGGACGGTCGTTTTCAAACTGACCAGTACCGAAGCTTGAGCCGCGCGGCCGTGCAGGGACGGCTGGTGTTATATTTGTTGGAGCCTCTCGCTGCAATGTGACGTAAAACACAATCGTTCAGGCAAAAAGTCATTGAAACTACGGGGGACTCCTTCGCGGCGGCTTTCTGTCTCGTTAACGGGAGAAAGCCTTGCGTGAGGGGCATTGGGATCGAGGTTCCCGGCCTTGCCGGACGCGTCAGAGGCTCAAAACGGAACTCCGGATCAAACCGTCGCGTCGCGCAGTCCAGTCGTAACCCGCGCGGGATCTACAACCTCCCTGCGCGATCTTGGGCAGGTTTTGGTTCGGCGTCGCCGGCTGATGCTCGCGATCGTCGGCGGGCTGCTCGTCCTCTGCCTGCTCTACTGCCTGATCGCGCCCAATCGGTACGATGCTACGGCAAAGGTGGAGCTTCGCACTTCGCCGGCGTCGGCACTGAATCTCGAACCGGCCGAGCCGGTGATTTCGGCCACCAGTTTCACCGCATCCGTGCAACTGGAAACGCTTGCCGATGTCTTTCGCAGCGGGCGGCTGGCCTGGCAGGTGATTACCGCCCTCAAGCTTTATCGGGCGCCCGGTTTTTGCGGCAACTTTGCCCGCCGCTTTCCAGGCTTCCAGCCCAGCGCCCCTCAGGTCCGCGCTCAGGCCTGGCTGCTCGATCGCTTTAGCCGCCGCCTTCATGTGCAGACCGTGCCCAGCACATTCATTCTGGAAATTCGTTTTCGGTCCGGGGACGCGGCCTTGTCGGCAGCGGTGGTCAATGCTTTGATTCAGGCCTACATCGAGCAGGGCAACGAGTCGCAGATGCAGGCCACGGCGCAGGCCTCGCGTTGGCTCCAGGGCCAGTTGGCGGACTTGAAGACCCGCGTGGACCGCGACGATCGGCGGCTTGCGAAGTACGAGAGCGCGCACGGCATCGTAAGCAGTCCGGAAACTCTGGCCGACGGGCAGCCGGGAGAATCGGAGTACAATTCCACCGTCGTCGAGATGGACGAGCTGAGCCGCCAACTGGTGTCTGCCACCTCCGACCGGATCCTGCGCGAGGCTGAGTTTCGCGCCGCCTCCCAGGGCGATCCGGAGCTGGTGGTGGCCACCGACCCCGGCCTGCAATCGCAAGGCAGCGGTTTTGCAACGGCTGTCCTCCAGCAGATCCGCGCGCAAAGCAGCGCTCTTGAAGAAGAACAGGCGCAGCTTACCGTCGAGGACGGGCCGAACTTTCCCCGCGTCGTCGAGATACGCCGCGAGTTGCAGGATCTGGCCGGGCAGAAAAAATCCGAGGACGCTAAACTTGTCGAGCGTTTTCACAGCGCGTGGCAAACGGCCGTCGACCGGGAAAAGCTGGTCCGCACCAGCCTGGATGCGCTGGCCGCCGAGGGAGCCAGGCTCAACGCCGGGGCGATCCAGGATGCGGCAATGCGCGAGGAGGCAGCTTCAAGCCACGAGCTTTACCTGAGGGTGCTCGAAAAGGTGGAGGAGGCGGGTATGGCCGCGGGAATACACAACTCAAACATCTCCGTCATCGATCCCGCGCGCCAGCCGGCAAAACCGGCCGCGCCGGATCTGCCGATTTATCTGGCAATCACGTTCTTTGCGGGCCTGTGGCTGGCAATGGGAGCTGCGCTGCTGGCAGAGTCGCTGTGGCCCACGGCAAAGCGCGCAGCCATACTCGTCCTGGCGGTGCTGGCAGCAGGCGCGTGGGTGCATGCGCAGGCCCCCACCCCGAGCACATCGGGCCTGCCCACGGGCGTGGCCAGTTTTCCGCAGACCCAGGAGCGAAAAAGCGTGCCTAACCCAAAGGAGGCGCCCGCCGTCTGGAACCAGGCGCCGCAAGGGGTTCAGCCCGGACTCACTCCGGCAGCGCCATTAGCCCAGGCTCCTATGCCGGCTCCAATCGGTCCCGGCGATGCGCTCGACGTGAGCGAATACCACACCCCTGAGTTTCACTCCGATGTGCGCGTCTCGCTGTCGGGCCTGGTCACCTTGCCCATGATAGGCGATGTGAAGGTGGCGGGACTCGATGAGCAGGCAGCGGCGCAGGCAATCGAAGCCGCGCTCGCCGCCAAAGGCATGCTGCTGCACCCGCTGGTCTCTGTGCTGGTGACATATTACTCGGGGCAGGATGTAAGCGTGCTGGGCGAGGTCAACCGGCCGGGTGTTTACCCCTACACCATCCATCATCGCCTGCTTGACTTGATCTCGGCGGCTTCCGGGCTCACGCCGAACGCCGGCCGACTGGTGAATATTTTTCACCGCGACGATCCCAGGACGCCCCATCCGGTGGTGCTGGACCCCGGCGCTACCGACCCCGGCGGCGACCACAACCCTGAGCTTATCCCCGGCGACACCGTGCAGGTCAGCCGCGCAGGCCTGGTCTACGTGATTGGCGATGTCGTGCGGCCCGGAGGCTTCCCGGTCGACCCCGCGCAGGGGCTGACAGTTGTCCAGGCTCTCTCTCTGGCATGGGGACCGTCGCAAAACGCAGCAACCAGCAAAGCCCTGCTGATCCGCGAGGAAAAAGGCGGACGCGTCATGATCGCACTGAATCTCAAGCGCATGCTGCGCGGCGAGGAGCCGGACCAGCCCGTTCATGACCGCGACATTCTCTTCGTGCCCGATTCCACGGCCAAAAATCTCTGGAACCGCACCATGGAGTCGGCCATTCAGTCGGCCATCGGCGTCACCATTTACTCCGCGCTCGTTTACTCGCAGAGGTACTGATCCATGCGCCGGATTACTTGGGCTTTGCTGCTCGTATTCGTCTTTGCGATTCCATGGGAATACTCTCTCGTCCTCCCCGCTCCGTTCGGAAACGTGGCGCGCATCCTGGGTTTACTGGTGCTGCTCGCCGCCATTCCCGCCGTCTTGCAGGCCGGCAGAGTGCGCACGCCCGGCCCCATGCAATGGCTGGTTCTCGCCTTCTATCTCTGGCTCTGCTGCACCCTTCTCTGGACCATCGATGCCCATTTGACCTTCGCCACCATCCGCGGCTACTTCGAGGAGACGATGATCGTCTGGCTGCTCTGGGAGTTTGTCGAGAGCCCGCGTGATCTGCGCGCCCTGCTGCTCGCGTGGGTAGCCGGCTCCTGGGTGCTCGCCTTGCTCAACTTGGCAAATTTCGCTTCGCCCGTAGCCGTTGCGATCACCCATATTCGTTTTGCCGCCGCCGGCCAGGACCCCAACGACGTAGCGCGCTTCCTCGATCTCGGTCTCCCGCTCGCGGCGCTTCTTTTCACCGGCGAAACGCGCTGGTTGCCCCGTCTGCTGGCTCTGGGTTACCTTCCCCTCGGGTTGTTCGCCGTTTTGCTCACCGCCTCGCGCGAAGGCTTTCTGGCAGCCTTGGTCGCCGTCGCCGGCTGCGCCATTCTGCTCGGCCGCGGCCACGCGAAAGGACTAGCCGTTGCGGTCCTCGCGGTGCCCCCGGCCGCGGCAGTGCTTTGGGCCGCCATCCCCCGCGGAACCCTGGCGCGGCTAGCCACCATTCCCGCCGAGCTCCAAGGCGGGAGCCTGAACCAGCGATTGAACATCTGGTCGGCGGGCTGGGTGGCCTTCGCTAAAGCGCCCATCCTCGGCACGGGCGCCGGTTCGTTCGCTGAAGCCGCCCATCTGGCCCCCATCGCCACCGCGCACGACACCGCTCTTTCGATTGCCGCCGGGGGTGGGTTGGTGGCCCTCTTCCTGGCCGTGGGCATAGTGTTCCTGGCTGCGCAATCGGCTCTGCGCGCGCGCGGCGCTCTGCGCCTGGCTCTGGCCACGGCCCTGGCCGTCTGGGCAGTGGGATCGCTGGTTGCTACAGTGGAGGAGAACCGCATCACCTGGCTTCTGCTCGGCGCCATCGCGCTGGCCGGCCGGTTCGCCGCCGAGGAACCGGATCGCCTCGACGCCTGCTTCCCACCGCAATCGAACCTCCGCCTTACGGCCGCTGCAGGCGGACTTCTGCTTCTGCCCGAGTGAAGGGATCGTTCGTCCCCTATGTGCGCAAACCTGCAAAGCGCGTCTGTCGATGCCTCGGTCTCCGTAAATGAGACCATCCGCCTGCCGCATCGACGCAGCTTCAACAGACGAATCGTTCACGCTGCCGCGTGGCTGGGCGGCGCCGGAATCCTCGTTAAAATCGTCGCCGTCTTCAAAGAGATAGCCGTCGCAGGCGTTTACGGCCGCTCCGACGCCATCGACGCCTTTTTTGCCGCGGCGCTCATCCCCAGCCTGCTCGTCAACCTCGTCTCCGAGTCGATGAATCAGGCCCTCGTCCCCACTTTTGTCCGGGTCAGGGAAAAGCAGGGCCGCGAAGCGGCCGGCCAACTGCTCTCGAACTCCATGCTCTCGATGTGCCTGCTGCTGGCTGCCTCCGCAGCCACAATGGCCATTTGCGCGCGTCTCTTCTTCCCGCTGATTGCTTCGCACTTTGCGCCCGCAAAACTCGCTCTCTCAATCCGGCTCTTCTATGGCCTGCTCCCGGTCGTGGTTTTCACCGGAATCGCCACGCTCTGCACGGGAGTTCTCAACACCTTCGACCGCTTCGCGCTGCCGGCTCTTGCACCCATGGTGAACTCGGTCGCGATTATCCTCGGCGCGCTTCTGCTCAGCAGCCGCTTCGGCATCTGGGCACTGGTCTACGCCATGGTCGCCGGCTCCATCGCCCATGCGGCTCTCGTCGGGGGCATGATGCGCGGGCACGGCCTCCATCTCCGGCTGCGCTGGTACGGAATGACCGAGGCCACGCGCGAAGTTGCCCGGCAATACGGACCGGTCCTGCTGAGCGGCGTAGTGGCTTCGGGCGGCCTGCTGATCGATCAAGCCATGGCCGCGATGCTCCCCGCCGGAAGCGTCTCCGCGCTGGTTTACGCCAACCGCTTTGTCAGCGTGATCCTCACGCTTCTGGCCGGTTCGGTCTCTTCCGCCGTCACCCCCTACTTTTCCACCATGATCGCTCACGGCGACTGGGAGCAATGCCGGCACACTCTGCGCACCTGGCTCCGGCTTACGCTTCTGGTGTCGACGCCCATCGCCCTGGCCCTCATGGCCGGCGGCCACCTGCTGGTTCGCGTCGCCCTGCAGCATGGCGCCTTCGGCCCGCGCGACACCGCCGTCGTCGCTCAGGTGTTGGTCATGTTTGCCGTGCAGGTCCCATTTTTTGTCTCCAGCCGCGTCTTTTACCGCTTTTTGGTTGCGATGCGCCGCACCGATCTGGTCTTCTATTGCGGAACCGTTAATCTTGGCCTTGACGTAGTCTTGAACCTGACCCTGATGCGCTGGCTCGGCGTGGCGGGAATCGCTCTGGCTACCTCGCTTTGGATCGTCAGCACGTTTTTCTTTCTCTGGTATTGGACCCGAAGAGTTTTGCACGCGGCTTCAACCGCGCAGACGGCCGATTGAAGCCAGCCGGGCAGCTCGAAGCCCGCCGGACAGCTCGCGGAAAAATTCGTTGCTTTGAAAATGTAGGATTCCCAGGCAAGCTCAAGGCAGGCTTTGACAGACTGCGGAAAAACTCGTGGCTTTGAAAGGGCACGACTTTAGTCGTGCCTAAAGTGGGGCAAAATCAATTCCGGCTTTAGCCGCTAAGGGATGTTTTTCGAGGCTTTGCCTCAAAATCGTCGGCTCTTTCGCAGCCTGTAAAAGCCCGGAAGATGCTTTCGAGTTCAGATTCACCCTGGATGCTCCGCTTGCCGAAACCTCTGAAGCCAAAGCGAACGGCCTGAGTTGACCACCGGAGACAGAGAAATGATTCCAAGGCCGGCGCAATTTCTTCTCCGCTTCGACGATCTGTGCCCCACGGTTTCCACCCGCCGTTGGCAGCGTTTCCAACCCCTGATCGAGGAGTTCCGAATCCGGCCGATTCTGGCCGTAATCCCCGACAACCGCGACTACACATTGCAGTTGTCGAAGCCCGACCCGGAGTTCTGGCTCCGTATGCGCGCCCTCGAAAGCAGCGGCGCCTCCATTGCCATGCACGGCTATCGGCACCTTTGCCAAAGCTGGGACGGCAGCCTGCTTCCTCTTCACCGCAGGACGGAGTTCGCCAATGTCGATCCGGCCACGCAGCGGGAATGGATTCACGCCGGCCTCGGAATTCTGCGCGGTCACGGGCTCACTCCCAAGCTCTGGGTTGCCCCCAGGCACGGGTTCGACCACAATACGCTGCACGCGCTCCGCGCCGAAGGCATTACCGTACTCTCGGACGGATTTGCGCGCGTGCCGTTCAACCGCGGCGGCATCACCTGGATTCCACAGCAGCTTTGGGGTCCGGTCCGCAAATCGCAAGGCCTGTGGACAATCTGTATTCACACCAACACGGCTAGCGCGGATTCGATTAAGCGCCTGCACGATTTTCTTCTTGAGCGCTCCGCCCAGTTCACCACAGTGGACCGCGTGCTGGCGGAGTTCGACGCCGCCGCCCTCAACCCGGTGGAGCTTGCCTACGAACGCCTCGCGCTGTGGCGCGAGCAGTTGAGGCATCTCAAGAACCGTCTGCTTCGCGGCGCGCCAAGCGGCGGTTAACTCTAGCCAAATATATTTGAAATTTTGCCGAGGAAATTCGCTCGCGGATGAGGCTTTGTGTCAGGGCACGACTTCAGTCGTGCCGAAGAACCCCGCAAAAGAATGTGGGCTTTAGCCTCTGAGGGAAATTGCGATTGCAACCAGACTTAACGGTTAAACGCGACATCGATTTGCAATCCCCATTTGTCGCAGTCGTTTTGTTCAACATTGTTCAGGTGAGAATCTAATTCCGGCAGGAGCCAGCCCGGTTAGACTGTCCGCATGGCCAAGCGGATCGGGGTGCACCTGGGCACGGCGGGCGGCGCATCGAACGCCGTCGAGCGGGCGCGTGAAATTGGCGCCAACACCTTTCAGATCTTCACGTCGAGCCCGCGCATGTGGCGCGCTCCCAAGCTGGACCCGAAGCAGACCGAGCGCATGAGGGAGCTGCGCGCGGCGCTCGGCATCGGTCCGCTGGCGGTTCACGCCAGCTACCTCGTGAATGTCTGCAGCCAATCCACAGAAGTGCGCGAGAAGAGCGTCGCGGCCTTTCGCGGCGAGATCGAGCGGGCGCTGGCCTTCGCGGCCGATTATCTCGTCCTGCATCCCGGCTCGTGGAAGGGAATGACGCGCGAAGAGGGCCTGAAACTGGCCGCGGAGTCGATCGAGCGGTCCATCGACGGGCTGCCGTGGCAGGGAACTGGTTTTCACATTCTGATCGAAAACACCGCCGGGGCGGAGTGCTCGCTGGGCGGGAACTTCGAGCAGGTGGCCGAATTGGCGGCACTGCTGCAGAGCCATGCGCCGGTAGGCGTATGCCTGGACACCTGCCACACGCACGTATCGGGCTACGACCTGGTGAGCGCGGAAGGCTACGAAGAAACCATGCGGCAGGCGGCCTCGACGGTCGGATTCGACGCGGTGCGCGTGTGGCACTGCAACGACGCCAAGGCTGCGCGCGGCTCGAAGCTCGACCGGCACGAGCACATCGGGCAGGGAACCATCGGAATCGAGCCATTTCGCCGCCTGCTGAACGACAAGCGCTTTGCGCACTGCGCTTTCATCGCCGAAACGCCGGTCGACGAACCCGGCGACGAGGAGCGGAATGTGCGCGTGCTCAAGAGTTTGGTTCACTCCTCGTAGACTTCGCGCCGCTGCGCGGCCTTGATCACGAAGACGACTAAGCGATCGTCCTCAAGCCGGCAAACTAGCCGATAATCGCCGACCCGATAGCGCCACAGGCCGGCGAGATTCATGCGCAACGCCTTGCCGAATTGCCGTGGGTCGGATGATCCGGCAATTCGCTCACGCAGGTAGCGCAGAATGTCCTGCTGAACCTTGGGGTCGAGCTTGCGCAGTTCGCGGCGGGCGCGGTCGTCGAACTCTATTGTCCACAACGGTCTCGATTGCTGCGGATCGGGCATGGCCGCGCTCAGTCTTTCCGGTCAAGACCCTTTTCGAGTTCGTCGAGAGTCCAGCGGCGGGCGGGGTTTTCCAGTCGGTAGAGCGCGGTATAAGTGTCTTCAATCTCGTCCAGATGGACCGTAAGCGCCTGGCGGACGTAGAAGCTCTTGGGCCGCCCGGTCAACTTGGCGAGCTGGTTGAGGCGCTTCTCAACTCGATCCGGAATGCGTACAGCCAGCATAAGAACCTCGTGGCGTATCTTTTGTATGACAAGTATAGCACAGGCCGACGCCGGTTGACCGCCACTTTTGAGAACTCATGGGCTAATATTTCACCATGGACCAGGCGAAGATGCTCTTGAGCGAGCTCCTTGCGACCGTCGATACTCCAGAGGGGCGAGCCCCGGGTGGCCGAGGTCCTTGCGCAAAAGCCGTTCCCGCATTTCGAGGCGCATCCCGGCCTGCCGGATGTGTTGGTGCGTATTGACGAAGACGGCCGGAGAACCGTGGGCCGATTTGTAAATCGGACGTTCGTCCCTTATGCGCCCGAACCACTCGGCGAGACCAGTCACATCGAAGAATAATCTGCGCGCAGAACCACGCAGAGCGGTCCCTTCCAGCGATTCGCTGAGAATGGAACCTCGGAACTCCCGTTTACACTTGAAAAGTATGCCCGAGGAGAAAGAGCAGAGATACGATCCGGCGGCGATCGAGAGCAAGTGGCTTGAGCGCTGGGCCGCGGACCCGCAACTCTATGCGGCCGAGCCCACCGCGTGCATCAAGCCGAAATACTACGTGCTCGAAATGCTGCCCTATCCCAGCGGCCAGCTCCACATGGGCCACGTGCGCAATTATTCGATCGGCGACGCCCTGGCTCGCCACATGTGGATGCGCGGTTACAACGTACTGCACCCCATGGGCTGGGACGCCTTCGGCCTGCCGGCCGAGAACGCCGCGTTCAAAAACAATACGCCGCCGCGCCAGTGGACCCTGGGCAACGTCGCCGCCATGAAGCGCCAGATGACGCGCATGGGCTTCAGCTACGACTGGGCGACGGAAGTCACGACCTGCCTGCCTGACTACTACCGTTGGAACCAGTGGTTCTTCCTGCGCATGTACGAGAAGGGCCTTGTCTACCGCAAAAAGAGCAAGGTGAACTGGTGCCCCGAATGCGCCACGGTGCTAGCCAACGAACAGGTGGTCAACGGCTGCTGCTGGCGGCATGAAGACACATTGGTCGAGCAGCGCGACCTCGAGCAGTGGTTCCTGCGCATCACGGCCTACGCCCAGGAGCTGCTCGACGGATTGGATAAACTCGACGGCTGGCCGGAAAAAGTGCGCACCATGCAGCGCAACTGGGTCGGCCGCAGCGAAGGCACTGAAATCGACTTCACCTTCGAACAGAGCGCCAAAGAGATCCGCGAAGGACAGGAGGGAGTCACCACTTTAGAAGGCAGCCGTGAGCCAATCAAGATTCGCGTCTTCACCACGCGCGTGGACACCATCTTCGGCGCGACCAGCGTGCAACTGGCGCCAGAGCACCCGCTGGTGACGGCGCTGGCCGAGGCCGACTCAGGGCTGAAGACGCAGGTGGCGCGGCTGATCGAGGAGCAGAAGAACGCGCGCGAAAGCGGGGACGTGGGCGGGATCGAAAAGCACGGCGTACCCACTGGCCACTTTGCCATCAATCCTTACAATGGCGAGCTTGTGCCCGTCTGGGTAGCCAATTATGTGCTCATGGAGTACGGCGCCGGCGCCATCATGAGCGTTCCCGGCCACGATGAGCGCGATTTTGAGTTCGCGAAGAAGTACGCGATCCCCATCCGCCGCGTCATCGCTCCGGCCGGGCAAAGCTCCGGAAACACAGCCGAGGAACCCGAGCTGCCATTCACGCCGGAAGACGGCGTGCTGGTCAACTCCGGCGAATTCAACGGGCTCACCTGCGCCCAGGCACAGAAGAAACTTGAGGAGATTGCCGAGCAGGGCGGTTTCGGCAAAGCAGCCGTTACATTCCGCCTTAAAGACTGGGGCGTGAGCCGTCAGCGCTACTGGGGCACGCCCATCCCCATGATTTATTGCGAGCGCGACGGCCAGGTCCCGGTCCCAGACGAGCAATTGCCGGTGATCCTGCCCGAGCAGATCGAGATCACGCAGCAGGGCGGCTCGCCGCTTGGCCGCGTGCCGGAGTTCGTCAACGTCAAGTGCCCGAAGTGCGGCCGCGCGGCGCGCCGCGAAACCGACACCATGGACACTTTCGTCGATTCAAGCTGGTACTTCTACCGTTACACCGACGCGAAAAACGCCGGCGCTCCCTTCGACTCCGCGATTGTGCGTCACTGGTTCCCCATCGACCAGTACATCGGCGGCGTGGAACACGCCATCCTCCACCTGATCTATTCGCGCTTCTGGACCATGGTGATGCGCGACCTGGGAATGATCGTGAACGGCGAGCCGGTCACCCGGCTGTTCTCTCAGGGCATGGTCATCAAAGACGGCGCCAAGATGTCGAAGTCGCGCGGCAACGTGGTCTCGCCCGACGACATGGTGGCCCGCTTCGGCGCCGACGCCGCCCGCATGTACGCCCTCTTCGCCGCGCCCCCAGACCGCGATCTGGACTGGCAGGAGGACGGCGTCGCCGGAGTCAGTCGTTTCTTGGCGCGCGTGTGGCGGCTCGTCACAAAGTATGCCCCCTCCGTCCGAGGCGCGAATGAAGCCCCGGCTTTGAGCAGCGCGGGTGAAGCAGCGGCTTTGACCAGCGCGAGCGAAGCACCGGCTTTGAAAGGGCACGACTTTAGTCGTGCCATCGATGCCGAGGATACGTCCGGGGCTTCAGCCCCTGCGGGAAGCTTTTCCGGCCCCGCGTTGAGGCTCCTGCGCAAGATGCACCAGACCATCGCCAAGATCACGCAGGATTTCGAGGGCCGCTGGCATTTCAACACCTGCGTCGCGGCAATTATGGAGTTGGTGAACGAGATGCAAGCGGCCGACGCCGAGCTTGCCTCCGGCGAGGTTCCGGCGCCGGTACTGCGACAGCTGCTCCACAACCTGGTGCTGCTGCTCGCGCCCTTCGCGCCGTATCTTGCCGCCGAGTTGTGGGAAGAGCTGGGCGAAGAGGGCGCAATTCTGCGCGCACCCTGGCCGGTCAGCGATCCGGAGTTGGCGAAGGAAGACGAGCTTGAAATTCCCGTGCAAATCAACGGTAAGCTGGTGACGGTGGTGCGCGTGGCCGCCGACGCCGGTGAAAAAGTCCTTGAGGCCGCCGCGCTCGGCGACGAGAAAGTGCGCTCGCGCGCGGCCGGCAAAAATCTGGTCAAAGTAATCGTAGTTCCAGGCAAACTGGTGAATCTGGTGGTGAAGTGACAACTGAAACCATTCCGCACGCGGCGCAACCGGTGCGCGGCACGCAGGAACTCGTGGACCACATGGGTTGGGTCGTCCGCCGCCCGCTGCTCACACTGCTGGAGATTGCCTGGCGCTGGGTATTCGCGATCCCGTTCCTTTATGTGTGCTGGGGTCAGATGGTGCGCATCGGAACGGCGCTTCCACCCGACGATGCCGGACTGAGCAACCTCAGCCTGGCCAACCCCTGGCTCGCCGCCGTGCGCATCGGCGGCTCGTGGGTACACTACGAGCTTTACGTCGTCCATGTTCTTTACTGGCTCGCCCCGCTGGGGATCGTCGCGTGGTCGTTGATGGCCGGGCTCGGCCGCACCGCGGTGCTCAAGCGCATGGAACCCGGCGTGCCTTTCCGGCCGCTAACGCTTATGGTGCTGCAAGGCGGGTGGCTTGTGCTTCTCTGCGCCATCTACTTAGCCTGGTACGAGTCCATCCAACGCATCGCCGCTGCCTACATCAGTCCCACCGGCGCCGCGGAGCTGGTCGGCTACTCCATCTGGGCTATTTTTCTCTCCCTTGGATTTTTCTCGCTCTGGGCGGTGATCAGTTGGCCGTTCACCATCGCGCCCATCCTGGCGCTGCTTGAGAACCGCTCCGCGCTCTCCGCGCTGCGCGAAAGCCTGAAGCTGGGACGGCCATTCACCAACGCTCTGATCGAAACCAATCTTTCCATGGGCATCGCCAAACTTTGCTTGATCGTGCTTGCGATGGTTCTTTCCGCCGCTCCGCTGCCGTTCGCGCAGGAGCTTGGCCCCGGCGCTCTACGCGCGGCCCTGGCCGTATCCGCGATCTTCTACTGCGTAGCCGGCGATTACTTCCAGGTGGTCCGCCTGAAGACCTTCGTCGAGTTCTGGCGGACGTTCAGGGGCGAGGAACGGGCGAGCGACGTAGTAAAGTAGGCTGCTGGAATGACGCCACCGGTGGTATCATATTTTTCAGTGGAAGTTGTGCTCGACACCGCAGCCCTGATAAGCGCTATTCGATCGAGCACCGGGGCTGCCGCTGAAATTGTTCGTTTGGCGACCATCGGAAAGCTGGCGTTGCTGATGGATTACAAGCTTGCCTGCGAGTACCGGGAAGTGGCATTGCGCCCGCATCACATTGCCGCATCGGGAAGGTCACCGCGAGAGATCGAAGCTGTTATTGAATCGCTGAAGTTATTGCGGTTCCGGTGTTGGTGAAGATTAAGCATCGGCCGCTCTCCGCAGACAGAGACGATGATATGGTTCTGGACGTTGCAATCAATGGCGGCGCCAATGTAGTCGTGACAAACAATGTCCAGGATTTTGCGCCAGCGGCAAAATGGTTCGGATTACAGGTAATGACGCCGAGAGAATTTTTGCTTGAACGCAGGAAAGGAGAATCCGCAGATGAAGGCTAACGCGAAAAGGACCGTCATTCAGAAATTTCCCCTTCGGCTCATGCCTTCCGTGCGAAGAGCCGCCGAAGAGTTCTCTCAAAAAGAGGGCGTCTCTTTGAATCAATTCATAAATGTTGCGGTCGCCGAAAAGCTGGCGCTTCTCCAGCATGAGCAGTGGTTGGCTTCCCGGCCCAAACCAACGGCGGCGCGCACTGCAAAAGCTCTGGCAGTTCTCGACCGGCGTACGGGGAATGCGCCCGAACCCGGTGACGAACTACCTGAAGGTTATGTATCGATCAAAAGAAGCTCTGAATACAAAAAAGCTCTTGGGACCCGATAAGTTCGTTTTGGCCGCCTCACTCACGCCGCCACGGCCTGCACCAGCCTCCGCACCGTCAGCACCGTAATATCGTCTTCCTGCCCGAAGTCCTTTGCCGCCTCCGCCACGTAAAAGGCCGACTGGTTGCTCAAGTTATGCATCCGGTCGAAGCCGAACAGCTCGCCGCCCGGCTTGCGCGCTTCCACAACGCCGTCGGAGATCAACAGCAGCCGGTCGCCGGGGTGCAGGTAGAGGCGGGTCTCCTCGTAATCGATTTCCGGCAGAACGCCCAGCGGCAAGCCGCCCGGCAGCGCCACCTCCTGGCTGTTCAAGTACGGCGGCAAATGCCCCGCATTGGCCAGCACAAGCTCGCCGTTGAGGCCGAACCATGCGGCCTGGCAGGTGGTAAAGCTCTCCGTTCCCACCAGCACGCGGTTGAGCGCAGACAGAATTTTGGCCGGACTCTGTTCCGTGGTGCGCCGCAGCGCGCCCACCAGCATGGAGACGTTCATCGCGGCTTTCAACCCTTTGCCGGCCACATCGCCGATCACCACCAGCAGCCCGCCGTCCGGGCTCGATTGCACGTGCAGAAAGTCGCCGCCGACTTCCTGAGCCGGATTGTAAACCGAATCGACCTCGAAGCCGGGAGTGGCGATCTTCTCTTGCGGAATCATCAACTCCTGCAGCCTGCGCGCCGCGGCCAACTCGCTCTGCGCCTGCTGCTGATCGCGCTGGATGCGCAGAAATCTGCCGAAGATTATGGCCACGATCACGATGATCCCAATAAAATCGGCGATGGCCGCAAAGTGAATGGGAATCGGCCCGGCCTGGATGGTAAGCGGGGAATGGAAGGTGCGCCCCGTCCAGTCGGTCATGCCCGCCGTCAGCACCGGCTCCATCATTCCCACAATGCTCAGCACCAGCGCCAGCAGCAGCAGACCGGCCTCGAAGTTTCGCTTGATCGTGGCCGCGGTCAGCGTGATAAAGATGAACAGAAACCATCCGACCAGCCAAATGGTGCTGCCGAGCATGACAACGGCCAGCACGATGCCAATCGCTGTGCTGTGGCCCACCAGCAGCAGAGTGGGGGCAATCCCGGCCAGGATAGGCGCCGTGAAGCGCAGCGCCTGAATATACCATCGCCTGCGCATGGTCAGGAATGCCACCAGGAACTCGAAGAAGAGATAGGCCGACGCCGTCAGCAACTGCATCACAATGGCCGCGTACCACAGGCTGTCCAGGTAAGCCCAGCTGCCGGCCAGCTCCACAAATCCGATCGGCGCCTGCGTTAGCCCGTGCAGCGCCAGCCAGAGATACTCCGGATGCCCGCGCTGCGAAAAGTAAAGCACCA
Source organism: Occallatibacter sp. (assembly GCA_050745765.1). GTDB lineage: Bacteria > Acidobacteriota > Terriglobia > Terriglobales > Acidobacteriaceae > Telmatobacter. Next base: position 72,529 of record JBOGLX010000072.1, read on the forward strand.
GGAGGAAAAAGCCCATGACGGCGAGCAGAAACGAGTCCATCAGCCGCGGCAGGCGCTCCAGCAGGCCCTGTGTCGACCAGAAATCCAGCGCCCGATCCATATCCGTGCGGTCTCCCAGCCGCAGTTTGCGGCCGGCAAAGAAGCTCGTGTAGGCCGCGTAGCCCACTGGAATGTAGAGGGTGCGTACGGCCAGCAGCAGCGAAGTGTCGGCGGGCGCGACGCCCAGGTCGTAGACGCGCGAAATCTGCTGGTAATGTTGCGGGGCGTTGCCGTGCGGTCCTTCCGGTTGAATCCGCTTGCCGTTGGCGTAGACCTCGGTGCCCCATCCCGTCGCACCGAATTCCACGGAAGTGCTCTGCGAGACGGGCAGTTCGATCAGCAATGCCAGCGGGCCGTGGTTGGCGGGGAGCTCGATGTGCAGCCGGAACCAGACGTAGCCGTAACGGCGGACGTGGCCCGATCCGCGCCCAGACCCGCGCCCAGATCCGCGCCCAGGTCCGCGCCCAGACCCGCGCTGAGAGCTGCTTGCGCCCGACGTAGTCCGTCCTCGGCCCGGAGCCAAGTCTTCAGGCTCCGGCACGTCCGCGATGGAGCTGGAGGCGTCGCGAATCGCCCAGCCCGAATCGTCGAAATCCGGCTGCGCGGCCGCCGGGTTGGAGGTGATGCCAACCCGCCAGCCTTTGTCGAGCAGAACCGGGGATCCGAGGCGGGTGGCGTCAAAAATGGGCCCCGCGGGCGCCGGCGCAGCCGCCTTTGCGTGGCCATGCGCCTTCGCCGGCGCAGCGGCTCCAACCGGCCGGGCAGATGCCGGCAGCGTTCCGCAAACCACCGCCAGGGCCAAGCTCAATATCGTCTGGCGCAAGAATCCTCCGCGCTCCTGTTTGCTCTTTACTCTAACTGAGACGGACCGGCTTCCAAAGCAGGCCGCATCGGGAAAGTGGCCGGAAGTTTTCTCGTAAAATCTGCACGGTTACTCGATTCTGCCTCAATCTGCAAAAAAATCGTTTCCCACTGTTGCCGATTAGGCGGATACTAGCGTCTAAGCGATGGAGCGAAGCGGCACTGGGCCGTGCGGTGCGCTCCGGAGCGGAGGTGGCACATGAGGAATGGATTCAAGGTTACATCAGGAGCAGCGCTGGCTGGTATGGCGCTAATGTTGGTTTCCGCCGCGTGGGCGCAGACGCCCTCGACGGCTCCATCCACTACTCCCGCGGCGCAACCGGCGCCGGGCACAACGCCCGTTGCCGGCGATTCGTCGGCCCCCGCCAAAACCACGGCGCCCGCAACGGCCACCAAGCAGCAGCCCGCCCCCGGAACCACCCCGGTGAGCGGCGACCAGGCCGCGCCTGCCCAAGCCCCCTGCCCCGCGGCGGAGAGCAACAAGAAAAGGGACAAAAAGAAGGACAAGAACGACGATAACGGCACCATCGACGATGCCGAGCCGGGCCTGGTTCCTCTGCATTGCGCCGGCGCGGCAAAGGACAATGACAAGGGCTTCGATGCCGACAAGGTGGTGGGCGTCGGCAGCGACATGATCAAGATCAAGCCCGGCAGCATCGAGGACGTGAGCGCCGTCGGCAATCGCAACATCGGCGGCCGCGGCATGGGCAACTGGTACGGCACCGAGTCCGAGATCAAGATGGGCAAGCAGTATGCCGACGAGGTGGACAAGAGCGCGCGTTTCATTACCGACCCGGTCGTGGACGAGTACATCAACCGCATCGGCCAGAACATTGTCAAGAACTCCGACTGCAAGGTGCCCTTCACCATCAAGGTGATCGATTCGGACGAGATCAACGCCTTTGCTCTTCCCGGCGGATTCTTCTATGTCAACTCCGGGCTGATTCTGGCTGCCGATGAGGAGGCCGAACTGGCCGGAGTGATGGCCCATGAAACTGCGCACGTCTGCGCCCACCACGCGGCCCGCGAAATGACGCGCATGAACTACGCGCAGTTGGGCATGATCCCGCTGATGATCTTCACCGGCTACAGTTGGACCGGCTACGGCATTTACGAGGCCGCGCAACTGGCCATCCCCATGACGTTCCTCGAGTTCTCCCGCCAATTCGAGGCGCAGGCCGACTACCTCGGCGTCCAATACATGTACCGGGCCGGCTACGACCCGCAGGCGTTCATCAGTTTCTTTGAAAAGATCAATGCCCTCGAAAAACGCAAGCCAGGTCTGGTGGCCAAGGCGTTCTCCGACCATCCGCAGACTCCCGAACGCATCCTGCACACGCAGGAGGAGATCGCCGAGATCCTGCCGGCGCGCGACGAGTACCTGGTCACCACATCGGAGTTCAATCAGGTAAAGGCCCGCCTGGCGCGAATCGAGAACAAGCGCCGGCTGATCCAGGGCAACAAGTCGGCGCCCTCGCTGCGCCGCGCCAGCACCAACCCCAACGACACTACCGGCGGCAGCGCCAGCGGCACCGACACCACGGACCAGCCGACGCTGCACCGGCGCCAGGACCCGAACCAGAACTGAACCTGCTCCCAGTCGTCGGGGAACTCGGCACGGCGCAGGATCAGGCCCTTCATGGGTCTCCGTATGCGCCGCGCCAGCAACCCCACGAACAACGGCAGCGGAACGGATACTGTCTACCAGCCAACCTTACACCGCCGCAACGGCGGCACAGACCAGGATTGACGGACGAGACCGAGAAGTTGTGAACCCGATCTATCGAGGCTCATTGGCCCCTTCGTGGGTTCCTTTTGTAGGATTGCGCCGCCGGGACGTTCGTTTTAAATTGATTGTTGGGGGGCGCGGCTGAGGCGGGTTTGATTTAGCCGCCGGCGAGCGTGCTCCGCGATCGACCGTGCCTTATGAAACGAATCGCCATCATCGCCGCCGTCTTTCTCGCCGTCCTGCTGCTGACGAAGATTGCCAACCAGGTGCCGCCGCCGCCGCCGGGCACCGCTTTCTCGCTTAAAGTGCAACACGTGGTGCAGTGCTCCGCGACGGAGATTACGCTGGTGGACAATCACCAGGCGGCTACGCATCTCGACAAGGACTCAAGCTGGCCAGACTGCTCGGTGTTCGCGCCGGGCGAGATCCTGGATTTCTACCTTTCGCGCGGCGCGAAGACGCGGTTCCTGAGCGATGAAAAGACGGTGTGGTGGCGCAAAGCGATGTAGGGTGCGGGGTCAGTCTGGCAAAAGCGGTCTGCGCAGGATAAGATACTTTTATTTTTCAATAGCTTACGCATGGCCATAAATCCTGTCTGGCTAAGCAGCCCGTGGTGGAAGTCCGGTTTTGAAAGGGCACGACTTTAGTCGTGTCCCCCATGGGCCTCACAGGCTGCGGAAAAACTCGGTTGGCGCGTGGTTTTGTGTCAGGGCACGACTTTAGTCGTGCCGCAAATACAACAAAATAAAGGACGGGCTTTAGCCCCTGCCGGGAATTCGAGATCGGATCCGCCTTGAATTCGCCTTTTTTCCGCAGTCACCTCAACCCACCCAAACGGATGAAAACCGATTTCGCTCCCTCGGAGGGGAACACGAGATTAGCCCAGGACAAGTCCGCTGCGGCGGACCGTAGTCCTGGGTAAGGATGCAAATAGAAAGTGCGCCCCGGAGGGGCGCTGCGAATTGCTTTGGCCGCTCGGGCCGAGAACGAATCGAACCCGGAAGAGGCAGGTTGGACTTTCCGAACCATCTGACCCAACAGCGCAACATCTTGGGCTTCCACCGGCATCATCCCCTAAATACGGGGAGTGGAATCGGATGCCGGCTTTCCGCCCCTGCGAACGAAAGGCGGAATGCCCATGAATTTCCTGCAACTGCCGGAAATTCCTTGAACTGACGGGCGAAACCGCGTTATATACAAGACTACCGGCAGCTTTGCCGGAATCGATCCAGGCTCAACACACCAATCTTCAGGAGGCACTCATGCGCAACGCCGCGGTCCGTTCCAACTTGCTGGTCCCCGAAATCCGCGAAGTCATGGACATTCGCCAAGCCTCCGATTATCTTGGCATCTCGCCCGACACCCTCTACAAATACGCCTCCGAGGGCTTCGTCCCGGCTTTCAAGCTCGGCAACCGCTGGCGTTTCAAGCGCTCCCGGCTGGACGAGTGGATGGACCGCCAGTCGGACATGCAGGCCGGCGGCGAAATGGACCCGCATCAGAAGAAGCCGGTGAAGGCGCAGGGACTAGGGACTAGGGACTAGGGACCTGGGGGCTAGCCTGCTTATGTGCGACTGTCGGTGGGCTGCGGCCTGTGGCCCGTGAACTTCGGATCAACTGAGGGACGGAGGGGTCAAATCGTGGGCGAGTCATTCAGGAACCTTAAGGTTTGGCAGCGCTCCGTTGAAATGACTCTGGAAGTCTACAAACTCACACGCGATTTTCCCGCAAGCGAGCGATTCGGACTCACCAACCAGCTGCGGAGGGCCTCGGTTTCAGTTCCCAGCAACATCGCCGAGGGCTACGGCCGTTCTTCGACGGGAGAATACGTGCAGTTTCTCGGCCACGCCCGCGGTTCCACCTCCGAAGTGGAGACGCAGCTCGTAATCGCCAAGGCGCTCGGATTTGGTGAGAAGCAATCTCTCGATGCAGCAGAAGCATTGTGCAGCGAGGTGGGCCGAATGTTGCGCGCCGTCATGAAATCTCTGCGGCAATCCTGAGCCATCTTTCTTGTGAACATAGCGAGCGTGCTGAAGCTTGGCCTTCCTAGTCCCTAGTCCCTATGTCCCTAGTCCCGCTTCCGCGCGCCCCGCCATGATAAAACTGACCGGGTGGACCATTTCCGTCGCATCGGACAGCTTCGCCGCCGGATGACTCGTGCCGGGGTTCCGGGACTGCTGGTTACCCATCTCCACGATGTTCGTTATCTCTGCGGATTTACCGGCTCAAGCTCCGCACTGGCCGTTACCCGCCGCGCCGCTCGCCTCTTCACCGATGGCCGGTACGCGACGCAGGCGCCTGAAGAGGTCTCGGCAGCGAAGGTCGAGATTGTTTTGAGCTCTCCCGCCGTTGCCGCCATCGAATGGCTTGCGGCGCAGCCCGGCATAGTCATGGCGGGCTTCGATCCCGCCCAGACGACAGTGGCCGAGCTCAATCGGCTGCGTACCGCGCTCCCTTACCGGCTCCGCCGTTCATTCCTCATCGCGTTGCCGTCCCCGCTGGTGGAGCCTCTCCGCATGGTGAAGGATGAGGACGAGCTGGGCATCGTCGCCGAAGCAGCCAGCCTGGCCAGCAAGCTTTTTGACGGGATCCTGAGCTTCATCCGGCCCGGCCTGCGCGAAATCGACGTGGCGGCGGAACTCGAACACCGGGCACGGCTGCTCGGCGCCGAGGGTATGTCTTTCGATACCATCGCGGCTTCGGGGGCAAGGTCGGCTCTCCCGCATGGCCGGGCCACCGTTACATTCTTGCCCCGCCGCGGGTTTCTCACCCTCGACTTCGGTGTTATCCTCAAGGGTTATTGCTCGGATATGACGCGGACTGTGTACCTGGGAAGGCCGAAGGCGGAAGAGCGGCGAACCTACGCCGCGGTGCTCGAGGCCCAGGAGACGGCCATAGCCGCGGTAGCAGCCGGCGCAGGCTGCGGGGATGTGGACGAAGCCGCACGCAGTGTTCTGCGCAGGGAAGGATTGGCAGAGGCGTTTTCACACTCGACCGGCCATGGGGTGGGCCTGGAGATTCACGAGCCGCCGCGCATCGGTGCCGGGCAGACCACCCGCCTGCAGGCCGGCATGGTCGTCACCATCGAGCCGGGGGTTTATCTGCCGGGGCGGTTCGGCATACGCATCGAAGATATGGTTGCAGTTACCCATACGGGGGGGCGGGTGCTGACGGCATCGCCCAAGGCCCTGATCGAACTATGAAGGCAAGTCTGAAAACCAGCCGTGTCCCCATGGGCCTTCGGCCCACCCCAGGGGGATGAAAACCGGTTTCGTTCCCCCGGAGGGGGAACACGAGAATAGCCCAGGACAAGTCCGCCGCAGCGGACGCAGTCCTGGGTATGGAAGCAAATAAAACCATGCGCCCCGGAGGGGCGCTGCGAACCGTTTCGGCGGTTGGTTTTCGACCGAGCCGCGCAAACGCGGGCGAATTAAGGAACGAATGAAACCACAAGACATCGAGGACCTGAGACAACTGATCGAGTTTTTGAAGGCCCATCAGGTCGCGGAGTTCGATCTGGACCGCGGCGACCTGAAGATCCGGCTGAAGTTCACTACGCAGGAGCCGAATCCAACGAGCTTGAGCGATCTGGCGAGGCTTCTGGCCTCGGCGCCGCCGGCAGTTGCGCAGGCAGCCTCGGGGGCGTTGGCTCATGCTGGGGCTGCGCCGTCTGCAGCGGCTGCCGCCGATCCAGAGGCCGACTTGCACATGGTGAAATCGCCGATCGTCGGCACTTTCTACAGCTCGCCTTCGCCCGGCGCCGCGTCGTTCGTTTCTGCGGGCGACCATGTGGAGCAGGGCCAGGTGATCTGCATTGTCGAAGCGATGAAGCTGATGAACGAGATCGAGTCCGACGCCACCGGCGAAGTGGTCAAGTGCCTGGTTGCCAACGGTCAGCCGATTGAGTTCGGGCAGCCTCTGTATTCAGTCCGGGTGGCCTAATTCCCGAAGGGTTTTGAATGTTTCGTAAGGTTCTGGTTGCCAATCGTGGCGAAATCGCTCTGCGCGTTCTCAACGCATGCCGCGAACTTGGCATTCGCACAGTTGCCGTTTATAGCGAAGCCGATCGCAATTCTCTGCACGTGCGTTTTGCCGACGAGGCCATCTGCATCGGCCCGCCGCGGGCGGCCGACAGCTACCTCAACGTTCCCGCCGTGATCTCCGCCGCCGAAATCGCCGACGTGGACGGCATCCATCCCGGCTACGGCCTTTTGAGCGAGAACGCCAACTTCGCCGAGGTCTGCCGCGCATCGAACATCAAGTTCATCGGGCCGCCGCCGGAGGTTACGCGGCTGATGGGCGAAAAAGAAAAGGCCCGCCAGGCGATGAGGAAGGCAAAGGTGCCGATTTTGCCGGGATCGGACGGCGTGCTGGCAACGGAAGAAGAAGCACAGGCGGCCGCGGCCAAAGTTGGATTTCCAGTGATTCTCAAGGCCAAAGCCGGCGGCGGCGGGCGCGGAATGAGGGTGGTGCGCTCGGCCGAGGATTTGCCCAAGCTCTTCCACCAGGCGCACGCCGAAGCCGCCAACGCCTTTGGCAACGGCGAGCTCTACATGGAGAAGTTCATTGAGCGGCCGAGGCACATCGAGTTCCAGGTGCTGGCCGACGAGCATGGCCACGTGGTCTCGCTCTTCGAGCGCGAGTGCTCCATTCAGCGGCGTCATCAGAAGCTCATTGAAGAGGCGCCGTCGCTCCAGGTGTCGCCTAAGATGCGCGAGGAAGTGGGCCGCACGCTGTGCCGCTGCCTCACCGATATCGGCTACCAGAATGCCGGCACCGTCGAATTTCTGATGAACGAGGACCGGCAGCTCTACTTTATCGAGATGAACACGCGCATCCAGGTGGAGCATCCGGTTACGGAAGCGATCACCGGCATCGACCTGGTGAAGGCGCAGTTGCGCATCGCCTCGGGGGAGCGGCTGGACGAGATTCTGCCGGCGAAGCTGGAGATCCGCGGGCACTCGATCGAGTGCCGCATCAACGCCGAGCATCCACAGAAGTTCACGCCGTCGGCGGGACAGATCACGGCTTTCAACGTTCCCGGCGGCAATGGCGTCCGCGTGGACACGGCGCAATACGCCGAAGGGGTGGTGCCGCCCTACTACGACTCGTTGATCGCCAAGCTGATTGTCCACGGCGTGGACCGCGCCGAGGCCATTGCCCGTATGGAGCGGGCGCTCGATCAGTTTGTGGTGCGCGGCATCGAGACCTCCATCCCGCTGCACAAGGGGATTTTCCAGGATGCCGATTTCCGGGCCGGGGAGTTCGATACGGCGTTTATGGAACGATTCTTGGCGAAGCCGGCGGAGTGAGGGCGGGACAGCTAACAGCGAGGCGCGGGACAGCTAAAAGCCCGCGGTGGAAGTCCGGGTTTGGAAGGGCACGACTTTAGTCGTGCCGCAAGTGGCCCAAAATAAGCGCGGCTTTAGCCGCTGGGGTAGGGTTCTTGCAGAGTTTCGACTTTCGCCACAGGCAGCTACGGCAGAGGGTTGACCATCAGGCCGGCGGCCTGGGCGGTTTTATGCTGCCTGCGATCAAAAGTGTAGAAGGAATTTGCGCCAAGTTCGGTGGCGGCGGCAACGTGCAGCAAATCTGCCGTTCGAACTCCGATAACCGGCGTGAGCGACAGAGCGAGAGTTTTGGCGCGGGCAAAGGCGGATTCGGGCAGAGGCTTGAGGAGCACTACGCCAGACCGAATGTCTGCCTCCAGGTCCCGAACCGAGGCGTTCATGTTTGCAAGCGTCATTTCATGGCGAAAGACGCGTAGGCTGAACGCGTTGACCGCTTCCACTTCGCACAGCGAACTGACCAGAAGCGGTTCAATTGCACTCCCGATAAGCGCCAGCGCAGCCGGAGTGTTCAAATCCCGATAGTGAAGCGAAAAGACAATACTGGCATCGAGATAGATCATCGGCGGAGGTCAAATCCGGTCTTCACGATCTTCCGAGATCAGTTCGGCGCCACTCACTTCGAGCACCTTGTCGCCATAATTTGCGCGCATCCGAGCGAGGAAGTCGGGCAGCGGAGGCCTCGCCGCAGGCTCTGGAACAAGATGGGCAATCACTTTACGGCGCTTGGTGATTTGCAGTTCATTGCCTTGGCTCAGCAGTCGCTCGACCTTCTTGAAGTCATAGCGCAGGTCGCGGACGGAGACGGTCTTCATCTGATACATAATAGCATCACATTGAGTCGCCGGCGCAAATAAAGTTATCGCTTTTTCTTCGCCTATTCTGGGAATATCGGCTATCCTGTTCTGGCAACATGGAGGTTGCACAATGGACTTTAAAAAGGACTTACTCGCCGAATTCGACCGTGAGGCCGCGAAGACCCGCAAAGTGCTCGAGGCTATCCCGGAGGACGCCGATTTTACCTACAAACCTCACCCCAAATCGATGGCGCTTGGCCGTCTGGCCGGCCACATCAGCGATATGACGGGCGAATGGGCACTGATCACCCTCACCCAGGACAAGCTCGACGTTCCCGCCGATCACAAGTGGGAGCAGTACATTCCCGAAAGCAAAGCCGCGCTGCTCAAGAAGTTCGATAGCGACCTGGCGGTAACGCGCAAAGAGATCGAAGCGGTCTCGCCGGAGAAATGGGACCAGCACTGGCAGTTCATCTCCGGCGGGCACAAATGGGTCGATGAGCCGCGCCATCAGGTCTTCCGCGAGATGGTTCTCAACCACATGATTCACCACCGCGCCCAGTTGGGCGTCTATATCCGGCTGCTGGACGGCAAGGTGCCGGGCTGCTACGGGCCTTCGGCGGACGAAATGTAAGTCCAGTGGTCAGTGATCAGTGATCAGTGGCCAGTGACCGCTGGACGTTCGATGTGGCTGACCGTTCCAGGTGCGGGGCCGTTTCGGCGGTTCCGCGCTGCATCGAAGGCGCATTTACTATATGCACAAACTGTGCATATAATGGGGATCGAATGGCGCTTGACTGGGATACGCGGAAGGCGGATGCCAATTTCAAGAAGCACGGAGTCCATTTTTCGGAGACTGAACCGATATTTGACGACGATGCCGCCATCGCGGTCGCCGACGATGAGTCCGATCCCTCGGAGCAGCGGATTGCCGCCATCGGCGCCGGGGCGAAAGGGAGAGTGCTGGTGGTGGTTTACTGCTATCGAGGCGAGAACATCCGTGTCATCTCGGCGCGGCTTGCGGAGCCGCACGAGCGCGAGCAATACGAGGAGAAGCGATGAAGGAACAATACGATTTCAGCAACGGGAAGCGCGGGCGCATCTCGCCTTCGCGGGCTGAACTTAAGGGCAAAGTCCGCATCACGATCCGCATTGACGAGGACCTGGTCGATCATTTCCTGAAAGAAGCCGACGCATCGGGCGGCGCCGTTGGCTACCAAACGCTGATCAATGACGCTCTACGTTCGCACGTTGAAAACAAAGCGCCGAAGCTCGAAGACACGCTGCGCCGGATCGTCAGGGAAGAGATGCGGGCTGCGAGTTGAAAAGCCAACGCCGTAACGCAAGGAGTATTGTCGATTCTGTCCAGGATTTCCGCGCCGGCGATAGTCTACCTTGGGTGTATGCCCTTTTCGTTTCCCAAAATCTACCCCATCCTCGATGCTTCGATCATTCCCGTGGCGAATCGCACAGAGTATCTTCGCGGTTTAGGCAACTCGCTTGCCGATGCCGGGGTGACTTTGCTCGAATACCGCAATAAGACCGGCGCGGACGCGGAACTGCTCGCCGACGCTGCCGTTTTACGAGCGGCAATGCCCGTTCAGAACGTGAAGTTGATTCTCGATGATCGCGTCGATCTAGTTGAACAGGCTGCGTTTGACGGCGTTCACGTGGACGCAGGCAACTTCGCGCCAGCCGCAGCCCGAAAGCTGATCGGCCAGCACCGCATCGTCGGCACATTCGGCGGCAGCGAGGAGCTGCTCCCCGGAATCCTGAACGAGCCCGCGGACTACTTTTCGGTCGGCCCCGCCTATCCGACGACGACAAAGCAGACCACCAAGCCGCCCATCGGCCCTGAAGGCGTGCGGCGTCTGCGCCAGCAGGCCGGTCCCAAGCCCGTCCTCGTCGCCGCCGGAGGCATCACGCTTGAAACTGCTCCGTCCATCCTCGCCGCCGGCGCCAACACCGTCGCCGTCTCCGCCGCCATCTTCCGCACGCCCGACCCCGCCGTTGAATTCCGCCGCTGGATGGCCGCGCTCGGCTGAAGTGCTGCGCACCGAGTCCAAGAAATGAGACTCTTCGAGAAATGGAAAGACATTCTTAACAAAATCGGATAGAACTCTTTCAGGTGCAAACCCCAAACCTCGCTCCCAATCCAGAGTCCGCCTCATCGTCCGGCGCGCCGCAGATGACGCAGAGCCTCGGGCTTTTCAGCTCGACGGCCATCGTCGTTGGGTCGATGATCGGCTCGGGCATCTACATTGTCGACGCGGACATTGCGCGCGACACCAACTCGCCGGCGCTCTACCTGGGCGCCTGGGTCGTGACGGCCATCATGACCATGATCGGCGCGCTTGCCTATGGCGAGCTTGCGGCCATGATGCCCAAAGCAGGCGGGCAGTACGTTTATTTGCGCGAATCGCTGGGGCCAATCTGGGGGTTTCTCTTCGGCTGGACGCTCTTTCTGGTCATCCAGACGGGCACCATCGCCGCAGTCTGCGTGGCCTTCGGAAAGTTTCTGGGGGTGTTCTTTCCGTCGGTCTCCTCCACCCACTGGCTCTGGCACATTGCCCATGTTCCTGCCTGGCGCGTGGGACCAATGGAACTGGGCAACATGGAGATCGGGGTCAGCACGGCAAACCTGGCCGGCATTGCGGTAGTCGTCTTTCTCGCCATCGTGAATATTTTCGGCGTGCGGCTGGGCGCGCTGATCCAGAATGTCTTCACCTCGGCCAAGGCGCTTTCGCTGGCCGCGCTCATCCTGCTGGCGTTCGCCTTCGGGCGCAGTGCGGAGGCGTGGAAGGCAAACTTCGGCCCCGGCTTGAGCGCATTCTGGCGCCATGCCGGCTGGCACTCGCTGCACCCGGTGCAGGTGGGGCTGGGCGGACCGATTGCGCTCGTCAACGTCGTCGTCATTCTTGCTGTGGTGCAGGTCGGCTCGCTGTTTTCCGCCGATGCCTGGAACAACATCACGTTCACTGCCGGCGAAGTCAAAAATCCGCGGCGGAACATTCCGCTGTCGCTCATTTTGGGCACGGGGTTTGTGCTGGTTGTGTATTTTCTGGTCTCGCTCGCCTATCTGCTGGTGCTCCCCATGCACGGCGACCCGCACGGCGCGACGGTGGCCGCGCGCGGCATACAGTACGCCGCGGAGGATCGCGTAGCCACGGCTGTTCTGGCCGCAATCTTCCATTCGGCGGGCGCGTGGCTGATGGCGGGGGCCATTTTGATTTCGACCTTCGGTTGCGCCAACGGCATGACGCTGGCCGGGGCGCGCGTTTATTACGCCATGAGCCAGGACGGCCTCTTCTTTAAATCCGTCGGCAAGCTGCATCCAAAGTACAAAACGCCCGTGGCCGGTTTGCTGGTGCAGGGCGCCTGGACAGTGCTGCTCTGCGTTTCCGGCTCTTATAGCCAACTGCTCGACTACATCATCTTCGCCGAGCTGGTGTTTTATATTCTGACCATCGCCGGCTTGTTCGTATTGCGGTTCAAGCAGCCGGATGCGCCGCGGCCATATAAGGCGCTGGGTTACCCGGTGCTGCCGGCGCTTTATATCGCCATGGCCATTTGGATTTGTATCGTATTATTGCGATACAAGCCCCAGTACACGTGGCCGGGCCTGGCGCTGGTGGTGCTCGGCATTCCGGTGTACCTGCTCTGGTCGCGCCGTCCGGCGCATGAATCGAGGCCAGAACTGGAAGCGTGAGGTGCAGTCCCCTCACGCTTTCGGGGCGGTTTTTGCGGCGACGGGAAGGCTGCAAAGGGAAGACGGCGCAGCACGATTGCATGAGGAGGAAATGGATGGCGAGCAGACTATTTGCGACAAAGCCGGTCAAGCAGATCATGGCGGAGGCCGAGGGTGGGGACGGGGAGCACACGCTGAAACGTGCCCTCGGGCCCATCAACCTGGTCACGCTGGGCATCGGCGCCATCATCGGGGCGGGCATCTTCGTGCTCACCGGCACGGCCGCCGCGCAGTTTGCCGGGCCGGCCATCGTGATCTCCTACATTATTGCCGGAACCGGGTGCGTCTTTGCGGGCTTGTGCTACGCGGAGTTCGCGTCGATGATGCCCATCGCCGGCAGCGCTTATACCTACGGTTACGCCACGATGGGCGAGCTCATCGCCTGGATTATCGGCTGGGCCCTTGTCCTCGAATACGCCTTTGGCGCGGCTACCGTGGCCGTCGGCTGGAGCGGCTTTGTCAGCAGTCTTTTCCAATTCTTCGGCACGCGGCTGCCCTTCAACCCCACGCCGCACCTCGTGTTCGACCTCTTCGGCCACCATCTTTCCGCGCAGGTCGATATCTTCGCCTTATCGGCCCTGATCGTCATCACCGCCATCCTCGTCGTGGGCGTCCGCGAGTCAGCCAACTTCACCAGCGCAGCGGTCATGATCAAGGTTGCCGTGGTGCTGATCTTCATCGGCCTGGCCTTCGCCTTCGCGTTCGGCCACTGGCAGCACATGATGACCAACTGGCATCCGTTCATACCCAAAAACACCGGCCACTTCGGCCAGTATGGCTGGTCGGGCATCATGCGCGGCGCCGGCGTCGTCTTCTTCGCCTACATCGGGTTCGACGCCGTCTCCACCGCCGCCCAGGAGGCCCGCAACCCGCAAAAGGACATGCCCTTCGGCATTCTGGGCTCGCTGGTCCTCTGCACCATCCTGTATATTTTCGTCGCCGGCCTGCTGACGGGCATCAAGCCGTACACCACCCTGAATGTTGCCGCGCCGGTGGCCGACGGCGCCGCCGCCATCGGCGTCCGATGGGGCGTTCTGCTCATCGACCTCGGCGCCATCGCCGGCCTGGCCTCGGTCATGCTGGTGATGCTTCTGGGCCAGACCCGCGTACTCTACACCATGGCGAAGGACGGACTGCTTTGGGGCTGGGTAGGCAACCTGCATCCGAAGTTCTGCACGCCCTGGCTCATCACCATTGTGATGGGTATCTTCGCCGCGTTTCTGGCCGCATTCTTTCCCATCACCCTCCTCGGCGAGCTGGTCAGCCTCGGCACCCTCCTCGCGTTTACCATCGTCTGCCTGGGCGTGTGGGTGATGCGCGTCAAGCAGCCGGAAGTGCCGCGGCCGTTCCGCACGCCGTGGGTCCCGGTGGTTCCCATCTGCGGCATGATCGTCTCGGTGGCTCTGATGGTTTCGCTTGACGCTCCGGCGTGGATCGGGTTTGGAAGCTGGCTCATCGTGGGGCAGATTATTTACTTCTCGTATAGCCGAAAGCACAGCAAGGTGCAGCGGGCGCTGGCGGCGGAGGCGGCTAGGGCGGTGCGGTGAGGCGCCAGACAGGACAATTGGAGAACGCCGAGCGGAATTTGCGGTGAGCCTGCAAGGTGGACTAAACTAAGTGAACTTAGTCCATTCGGAGGACTCGATGCGCACCATCAACATCCACAAAGCGAAGACACATCTCTCCCGCCTGGTCGAAGAGGCTGCCGAGGGCGAACCTTTTGTGATTGCCAAGGCCGGCAAGCCGATGGTGACGGTGACGCGATTTGGCGCATCGCAATCTCAGCCGAAGCAACGGGTAGGGATGCTGGACGGTAAGTACAACGTTCCCGCCGATATTAAGACCATGTTTGCCGAGGAGATCGAAGAGATGTTTTACGGCAAAGAATGAAAATTCTTCTCGACACGCATCTTTTGCTTTGGACTGTGGCACGCTCCAACATGCTGTCTGCGGAGGCGCGATCCCTCATCGACGATCCCCTGAACCAGCCGTTTTTCAGTGTCGCCAGTGTGTGGAAGACGGCTATCAAATTCAGCCGCGGACGACTGGAATTCAATCTACCTCCGCACGAATTGAGGGAGATTCTCCTTGCGAGTGGCTATGACGAGTTGAATATTCTCGGTACCCACGCGACTGCGGTTGCCGGCCTCCCGCACATCCACAAAGACCCCTTTGACCGGCTGCTGATAGCGCAGTCCATGGTGGAAGGGATCACGTTGCTGACAGCCGATCGAACCATCGCGCGGTATCAGGGCCCCATCCGCCGAGTTTGAGGGTCCTTTACGCCGCCGTCTTGGCGCAGAACTCGTCGAAGGCGCGGATCAGCTCACCTGCGATCTGCTGTGCCGTCGCCTGCTCAATCACGTACCGCTGCATGAGATAAACCAGCTTGCCGTCGCGCAGGATGGCGATGGCTGGCGAGCTGGGCGGATTGCCCTCGAAGTAGCCGCGGGCGCGCGCGGTGGCCTCGTTGTCCTGGCCGGCGAAGACGGTGATTTTGCGGTCGGGCTGATTGGCGGCGTTGGCCAGCGCCAGGCGCACGCCGGGGCGCATCTTGCCCGCGGCGCAGCCGCAGATGGAGTTGACCACCAACATGGTTGTGCCCGGCTGGGCTAGCGTCGCGTCCACCTCTTCGGCGGTGCGGGTTTCTTCAATACCGGCGCGCGTAAGCTCTTCGCGCATCGGGATCACCATAATCTCTGGGTACATGTTTGCCTCCGGGGCAGGGAATTCACCCTTTACTATTCTACCTGTAAACCGAGCGGTCTCGCATGGAGAAAGCTGGCCAGTTTTACTGAGTTGCACCCCGTGATCCACACCTTAACCCGGACGCAGAACTACTCGACGGCCACCGCCGCAGCGGCTACGGCGCCTGCCGCTTCTTTTTACCCGCCAATCCTTCAGTTCTCGTCACTCGACGGACTCCGGTTGGTGTTACACAACGAGTAATTTCACGGCAGCCGATGGCCTGCCCGGAACCTCGCAGCAGCCTCGGCCGGCCGGGTAGAGCAGCGCATGGGACGGTTCGCGGCAACCACTCTCAATACGATCGATTCAAGCCACGGTGATGGCTGCGACTTCGTAGTCTTCGACTCGCGGTATGGTGAACTGCAACACCCGTTTGTCAAGATGAACAGGTAAAATTTGCCCAGCCCGCAAGAGTTCGATTGACATTACCTTCACATTCTGCGGGAGCTTGAGGCTTACGGTCTGCGGGCCGAGCGGGTAGGTGGACTGCAGCCATCCGTGCTGGGCGTCGGGGTTGGAGTAGTTCAGCAGGTGCACGGCGTATCCGGCGGCAGTTTCCCAGCAGAACATTTCAATGAAGCCGTCGCCATCGATGCGGACAACGGACTCGTCGCGGGTGATCCAGCGAATGGTGTTGCGCAGCAGCCGCAGCAAATCGCCGTGGCCGGTGAGCCAATAGCTACGCTCGATGTCTCCGGGAAAATAAGCGATGCGGCTGGATCCGGAGCCGCGCAGCACCGCGGCCGGCTCATTGGTGTGCGAAACCGGCGGGTAGGCCAGTTCCGGCGGATAGCGCACGAAGCCCGGAACGACAGTGAGCACGGGGTTCTGGACGGGTTTGAGCGGTATGCGATTCTGCTCGCCGGGAATCCAGTTGGTGTTGGCGAAGCCCTCGAGGATGGGGTGTGGGATGGGGTGAGCGGGGCGCGCGTCCGGAATTTCGTACGGTGTTTCGATGCGGGCGTAATACGGATTGCCATTTGTGCCGATGACGTCTCCGGCTTTGTCGATGCCGAGCAGATCGGAAAGTCCGAAGTTCGCGCGCCGGTTCAGGTTTTCGTCGTACAGGCCGGTCTCGAAGCTGGCCATGATCGATCCGCCGGACCGCACATAGTCGGTGATCTGCCGGCACTGGCGATCGCTCAGCATGGCGATGTTGGGCAGTACCAGGGCGCGATACTTGCTGAGGCGTTCCGGCTCGAGCCGGTCTTCGTGCACAAAGTCAAATGCGAACCGGCCGCGGAGAAGCGCATCGTAGATGCCCTGCGTAGTCTCGTGCATGTACGCACGGGTGCGTACGGTGGCGGGGCCGGGATAGAGAAGTTGCGTGCTCTGGCCGAACACCACTCCGATGTTGGCGATGGAACGGCGGGTGGTGAAGTGCGCGTCGTGTTTGGCCGCCCAGCGGAAATAGTCGGCGCCGACCTGCTGCCAGCGGCGGTCCTCGCCAAAGCCGTCTTCGGCGCCGACGAAGTGAAGGTAGGGAGCCATGCCGCCGGCCAGAGTTTCGTTGAGCCACATTCTTATTTCGGCGGGATTCTTTGAGGCATTGCGCCAACCGGGAGTTCCGGTGGAGTAGGCTGCGGTAACATTGGCGGCAAATTTGCCGTCGAGCACGGCATTGCACACGCGGCCCTGCAGGCTGCATCCCCACACGGCGGCATCGTCGTACGTGCGTCCCTGATTGTCCGCCTGGAACCAGGCTGCGATTTTGCCCAGCCGATCGAGATTGGGTCCGCCGCGCACGTTGCCGCCTGAGTTGGCGAAGAAGAAGCTGTCGTGCTTCTTTTCCTTGGCGATGCCATCGTATCTCTGCCACAGCTCCAGAACACGGTCCGTGAAGACACGCCAGTACGCGGGTGTACCGGAGGGTGGCAGTTTGCTGCAGATCGCGCAGTGACAATCCGGCAGGCTGCCGAGGGGCGGCCAACCGTTGGTGTAGAAGCAGTCCACGTCGTAGAGCGAGTTGATCTCTCGCATGATCGCCGGCACATAGTCGTCCATGTAACTGGAAAACATGCAGGTCTTGAAGAGGCGCGGCTCCTCTCGGCTGAGTTGCGGAGAGCCATCTTTGTTGCGCATCGCCCACTCCGGATGCGCTTCGAGTGCATCGCCCCAATTCAGGTCGGGGCTCATGCGCGCCACCACGCGCATATTGCGCTTCTTCGCCGCTCGAACGCAGTCGCCAAAGAAGTCGCGGCCTTTCAGGTACTTTCCATGGCGATGGAACGGCACTTTGGACGGATAGAACGCCAGGATGCCCGTGACGCTGACGAACACGACATCCACCTCGGCCGAGTGCCAGTAATCGGCCCACTCCTCGATGTTCATGACCGCCGGGTCGTGCTCCGTCATGTTGGTTTGCCCCACCCGGCGAACTCTTTGCTGCCAGGGCTGGGTGGCCGGGTCAATCGCCGACATCCGTTGCGGCAGCGGGGTCAGATTCGGGATCGGGCCGCCGGGGGGCGAGTTTACGGTCTCCCCCGCGGAAAGTCCCGAAGATGAGGCGAGAACGTTGATCGCCGCTGCCATTGGAATGACGCCAGCGCTTGTCCTGAGGAATGTGCGGCGATTGAGCATGGGTGCTCCCCTCGGTTTTCCTTCGCAGGAAGTCTAATTGCCAGTGGGGGTGTCGAACCAGCCACACGTTGAACGAGGGCGTTTGCAGAGGAGTATTGGCTGTTTAAAGCCCGCTGATTTTGTTGGCTTTACGGCGCTGAAGACTGATTCGGCCTTGAACGTTATAGCCTTAACCCAATGGAGTTTGAAGAGAACCAGCCGCTCGCGCCCTTCACTACGCTCGGGATCGGCGGGCCGGCGCGGTGGTTTGCCGAGGTTGCGAGCGAAGAGGAGATCGCGGAGGCGGCCGATTGGGCGCGCAGGCGCGGATTGCCCCTTTTCGTGCTCGGCGGGGGCAGCAACTTGGTCGTGTCCGACGCCGGGTTCGACGGACTTGTGCTGCATGTCGCGTTGCGCGGTGTGGAGGTGGAAGTCAGAGCGGGCGAGCTCTCAGAGCAAGCGCAGCAGCCGGCTAGAATCTATCGTGTTGCCGCGGGCGAGGATTGGGACGGTTTCGTCGATCGGGCGCTCAAGGACAACTGCGCGGGCATCGAGTGCCTGGCGGGCATTCCGGGGACGGTGGGCGGAACGCCGGTGCAGAATGTCGGCGCGTACGGGCAGGAAGTCGCTTCGGTCGTCGAGCGTGTGCGGGCCTACGATCTGGAGGCGAACGCCTTCGTCGAGCTCACCGCGGGCGAATGCGGGTTTTCTTATCGCCGCAGCCGGTTCAACTCGACCGATCGCGGACGCTTTGTGGTTACGCGCGTGGATTATCGGCTTGTTCCGGGCGGCGCGCCTGTGCTTACCTACCCCGATGTGCAGCGGGCGATGGAGCGGCTGCGTGCGGCTGGGATCGATGCAACGCTGGCCAAGGTTGCGGCTGTGGTGCGGGCGATACGGCACGCGAAGGGGATGCTGCTGGTGGATGGCGATCCGGATTGCCGCAGCGCGGGGAGCTTTTTCAAGAACCCCGTCATTAGCACGGAACTTTGCCAAAAGATTGCGGCACGCAGTGCTTTTCCCGCTGGGCCGGGGATGGTCAAAGTACCGGCGGCATGGCTGATTGAGCAGACCGGGTTCAGGAAAGGGTATGGTCGCGGCGGCGCCGCGATCTCCTCGAAGCACATGCTGGCACTGGTCAATCGAGACGGGGCAACCGCCGCCGAGATCCTGGCGCTGGCCGGCGAAATCGCCGCCGCGGTGGAGACGCGGTTCGGGATTCGGCTGGAGGTGGAGCCGGTGATGGTGGGGTGCTAGATCGGCCCCAGAGATGCTGTACCGAACGGTCGTGGCATCCCACCCAATGCGACAGAAAAGAGTCGCATGGATGGGGCACGGAGCTTTGGGTACAGCAACGAGAGAACAGCCTTAATAGGACCCGAGGCGGCCGAGAATGCGCTGTTGCTCGGCGGCGAGAACTTCGCGAACCGGACCCTGCGCAACGATGCGCCCTTCGCGGATGAGCGCGACTTCGGCGGCAATGGCGAAGGCGTCGGCGGCCTCGTGGGTGACCATGACTGTCTGAACTTTGTGCCGGCTTAGCCAGGTTTGCAGGCGGCCGAGCAGTGCATCGCTGGCTGCGCCGTCGAGGGCGGAGAAAGGCTCATCGAGCAGCAGCAGCCGTGGGCCGGGCGCGAGCGCTCTGGCCAGGGCTACGCGCTGCGCCTGGCCGCCTGACAGGTTCTGCGGACGGCGGCCGGCCAGTTCCGTTGCGCCCACCAGCTCGAGCATTTCGTCGACGCGCGCTGCGCGGGCTGCGCGGCCGAGGCCGGCGAGGCCGTAAGCCACGTTGGCGCGCACGCTGAGGTGAGGGAAGAGCGCTGGATTCTGCGCGACCAGGGCGGTGTGGCGCAGTCCGGGAATCGTCCAGATGCGGCGCGCCGTGTCGGTGAGCGTTTGGCCGTCGAGAGCCACGCGTGCCGATTGCGGGCCGTGGGTCCGGTCGAGACCGGCGAGCAAGCGCAGCAATGTGGTCTTGCCGGAGCCGGAAGGGCCGAAGACTACCGTCCACTCAGGCGTAAAGAGGCACTCCACATCGAGGTGGAAATTGCCGCGGCGCGCATTGAAGGCGAACTCAAGCACGATGGCCTCGGCGTAGTTGACCGCTGAAGTAGATGGCGGCGAGCGCGATCGCACTGAAGGAGAGCAGGAAGGCCGCGGTACGATAGGCGGCCGCGTAGTCAAAGTTTTCCACCTGGTTGTAAAGGACGATGGAGAGGGTGCGCGTGGAGCCGGGAATGTCGCCGCCGATCATCAGGACGACGCCGAATTCGCCGACGGTGTGGAGAAAGCTGAGCACAACGGCGGTGAGCAAGGAGCGGCGTGCGAGGGGAATGAGGACGGTGAGCACCAGGCGCACCGATCCTGCGCCGAGGAGGCGGGCCGCGTCCACAAGCGCGGCGGGTACAGCGGCGAAACCGGCGACCAGCGGCTGCACAGCGAAGGGCAGGCTATAAATTGCTGAGCCGACGACGAGACCGGAGAAGGAAAATGCCAGCGGATGGCCGAGCAGCGATGCAATCGCGCGGCCGAAGGCGGTGCGCGGTCCGAGCAGGACCAGAAGGAAGAAGCCGAGAACCGTGGGCGGGAGGACCAGGGGCAACGTGGCGAGGGCCTCGAGGGCCGCAAGCCATCTGGCGCGGCCAAGCACCAGGACTGCGGCCAGCGGTATGGCCACCACGAGCAGGATCGCTGTGGTGAAGGTTGCCAGGCGGAGTGTGAGCCAGAGCGCTTGCCAATCCATAGTTCCTGGTGGACAGATTAACAGCGAGACAGGGATCAGGGATCAGGAGTCAGGAATCAGTTTCAGCAGCCGGTGAACGGCGAACACCGAGCAGAGAGCAGTGGACGGCAAAGAGGGCAAGCGGCGAGGGCCGCCGAACGCCACTTTCTGACTTATTGACCGCCGGCCACTTTCTCTGACCCCTGACCTCTGACCTCTGACCCCTGACCCCTGTCGACTGACCACTGCGATCACTTGATCGCCGGCGCCAGGCCCTTCGAAGCAAGTTCGTTTTGGATGGGCTTGGAGAGCAGGTAGTCGACGAGGCGCTGCGCTTCGGCGCGATGTGCGGTCTTCTTCACGATCACCATGCCCTGCTCGATGGGCGGGTAAAGATTGCGCGGGATGAGGTAGTAGGAGCCGATCGACGCGAGCGTCTTGGTGAGCGCTGAAGTGAGCGAAATCAACCCCGCATCGGCGTTGCCCGACTCGACAAACTGGGCCGCTTGGCCGATGTTCTGCGCCATGACGATGCGCGGTTTGAGCAGGTCGTAAAGGTGCAGGCTCTTGAGCGCAGCCACGGCGGCTTGGCCGTAAGGCGCTTCTTCGGGGTTGGCGATGGCGAGAGTCTTGAGGGCGGGGTTGCGCAGCAGGGCGACGGATGGCGCGGGCAGGTGTGAGTCCTTGCGTACCCATAGGACCAGCGTGCCTTTCGCGTAGGTGATGGGCGTGGCCGGTTCGGCGGCTCCGGCGGCGATGAGCTTCTGCGGGTAGCCGAGATCGGCAGAGAGAAAAACGTCGAAGGGTGCGCCGTTGAGAATCTGCGTGGTGAGGACGGCGGAAGACTTATAAGTGCCTTCGGCGCGGATGCCGGTTCGCTCGGCAAACTGCTGGAGTATCGACGGCAGAAGCGGCTCAAGATCGGCGGCAGCCGCTACATGGAGGACCGTCTGCGCGTGCAGAGGCGCAAGAAAAACGACCGCGAGCAGGAACGAAAACCAACGGCGCAGGCGCAACGGTGTCAACCTCCGGGTCGTGCTCCTGGATGGGAGCAGAAACCGCCGTACACTGGTAGGCTAACACCAGCGATGAACGACAACTTACACCAGTTGCGCTGTATCGGATGCGGGGCGCAGATCCAAGGCGCAGATGCGCGGCCGGATTTTCGCTGCTCCGTCTGCGGGGAGCTGTTCGAGGTCGAGTTTCCGGGCTGGAGCCAGCGGAAGGGGCCGGATCGGCCCAATCCGGGAGCGCTGAAGTGGCTGTGGCGCGAGCGGCGGTGCTCCGGCGAGGCGCTTGACCGGTCGGGCGTGTGGCGGTTCCGCGAGCTGCTGCCGATTCTCACGAGCTTTGGCCACGCGATCACGCTTAGGGAAGGGAATACGCCGCTCTATCACCTGCCTCGCGCGGCAAAAAGGCTCGGGATCGACCAGCTTTTTGCCAAGCATCAGGGGATGAACCCGACGGGCTCGTTCAAGGACACCGGGATGACCTCGGCGATGAGCGTGGCGCGCGAGCGTGGATTCGAGTGGGTGGCGTGCGCGTCGACGGGGAACACTTCGGCGTCGATGGCGGCTTACGCGGCGCGGGCGGGGCTGCGCAGCCTGGTGCTGATTCCCGACGGCAAGATTGCGTGGGGCAAGCTCTCGCAGGCGATGGACTACGGCGCGGTGACCTGCCAGTTGAAGACCGACTTCGACGGCTGTCTGCGCCTCTTGACCGAGATTGTGCAGCAAGCGCCGATCTACCTGCTGAATTCCGTGAATCCCTACCGGCTTGAGGGCCAGAAGACGCCGGCGTTCGAAATTGCGGAGGCGTTCGACTGGAATGTGCCGGATCATCTGATTGTGCCGGGAGGGAATCTGGGCAACAGCTCGGCGCTGGGCAAGGGATTCCGGGAGCTGCGGGAGCTGGGGCTGGTGGCGCGCATGCCGCGCATCAGCGTGATTCAGGCCGAGGGGGCGAATCCGCTGGTGCGAAGCCTGGCGGAGAACGGCGGGGCGTCGCTCAAGCCGGTGGAGGCGCACACGCGGGCTACGGCGATCCGCATCGGCAATCCGGCCTCGTGGCGCAAGGCGGCGCGCGCCATTCAGGAGACGGATGGATTGTGCCTCGACGTGACCGAAGCGGAGATCGCAATCGCCAAGGCGGAGATTGGCGCAGAAGGGCTGGGCTGCGAACCGGCCTCGGCCGTGACTCTGGCGGGGCTCAAAAAGCTGCGGACAAGGGGTGTGATTGCTCCGGGCGAAACCGTCGTGCTGGTGCTTACCGGGCACACGCTGAAGGATGCGGATTACACCATCGACTTCCATCGCGGAACGCTGCTGAGCGGCGAGGAAAAGGTGGGCGTGGAATCGGAAATTGAGCCGCTGCGGCGCAACGCCGTGGCCATGGAAGCTACGGCGCACTCAGTGCTTGCCGCGATGAAGGACGACGCGCGATGAACGCCGGAGAAGCTCCGAACTCCGGCCGCTTCCGGTTGCGGCTGCCGGCGACTTCCGCCAATCTGGGACCGGGATTCGACGCCGTTGCCGTGGCTCTGGACTTCTATCTCGATGTGGAAGCCGAACCGGCAGCGGAGTTTTCGATTTCCGCAACCGGGCGCGACTGGCAGCGCTGCGCGAAGATCGAGGACAATCTTGTGCTGGGGGTGTATCGCAGGCTGCTCGAAGAGCACGGGCGGCCGATTGTGCCGCTGGCGATCCGCATGAGGAACGAGATTCCACTGGGGATGGGCTGCGGCTCATCGGCAGCGGGGCGGCTGGCCGCGATTGCGCTGGCCGTGCATTTCGGTGGGTTGGAGTGGGACTCGGAGAGGATTATCGAAGAGGCTTACCGGCTGGAAGGGCATGCGGATAATGTGGCGGCTTGCTGGCTGGGCGGGCTGGCAGCAGCCTCATGCGAAGGAAGCAAAGTGCGCGTGGCGCAGGTGCGTCCTCCGGCGGAGTGGCGGGCGATCGTGGCGCTTCCTGCCAAGCCGCTTTCGACCAGCAAAGCGCGGGGCGTGCTGCCTGCCGAGTACTCGCGCGAAGATGTGGTTGCGAATATTCAGTCGGCCGCCATGCTGGGGCTGGCATTCGCAGAGGCGCGTGGCGACCTGCTGGGCATTGCGATGAGGGACCGCATTCACCAGCCTTACCGGGCGCCGTTTTGTCCGCTGCTGCCGCTGCTGCTTCCGCTGGTGGGCCGGGAGGGGATTCTGGGGGTGGCTCTGAGCGGCGCCGGCCCCGCTGTTCTTGCTGTCGTCGAAAGCGGAGCGCGGCTCGCGGGCGCGTTGGCGGCAATTCGCGGAGCGGTTCAAGGATCGCATCAAGGAGCGGTTCAAGGGGAGCAGAAGGTGGAGATTCTGGTTTCCCGATTCCCGCCCTCTCGAATCGACATGCCGGAGGATTCGGAGCTGCCGGAAGGGGTGCTGGCGGAGGAAAAGGCGCTTCGTTGAGAGTTTATATGCGGGTAACCTTTGGCGTCCTGCGTGTTTGTTCTTGGATAATCACCATTTTCGGGTTACTCGGCAATTACCTAAGTTTTCTTGATCTTCCCGAATTGAACACTTACATTCGCTGCGTGAGCAGTTCTGGGGGAGGGCTGCTCTAGCGCCCGTGATCCTCTCTGGGTCCGGGCGCTTCTAGTGTAGTGTCCAACAAATAGATGGACAACTAAGAACGAGCGGCGTTATCTGTTGTCCATGCCTGCTCCCGTCTCTCGTTTGCAGCT
>JBOGLX010000073.1:0-12922 GCA_050745765.1 Occallatibacter sp.
ATCACCAGCTCCGCCGGTTGCAGAGGGTTGATCTTTTCCGGGTCGCCGCCCAGCGCCTTCATCGCGTCGCGCATCGCGGCCAAATCCACCACCGCGGGAACGCCGGTGAAGTCCTGCATGAGCACGCGGGCGGGCATGTAGGCGATTTCGCGGCTGGGCTCGGCCTTGGGGTCCCAGTTGGCCAGGAACTCGATGTCGGAGGCGGTGACGTTGACGCCGTCCTCGCGGCGGAGGAGATTTTCAAGGAGGATTTTGAGGCTGAAGGGCAGGCGGGCGAGGTTGAAACCGCGGCTGGCGAGGGCGGGCAGGCTATAGATGGTGTATTTACGGCTGCCGGAATTGAGCCCTAAATTGAGCGTTGCGCGGCTGGAAAAACTGTTCATCGGGCTGTTCATCGGGAAGGTCCCTTTCTATCCGCTCTTGCCAGCGGATGCGCTGTGAAGTTGAATCGCGAGGATGCAGCCCGCGTGCGGCGGAAACCGCGCGGCTGCCGAAAAACTCTTCAACGGGATAGATTACTCAGCGGGAGAGGCTGCGTCCACGGTCGGGACGGCCGCGGCGAAAGCGCTTGAAGAATGGAGTGGCGGCGATGGAGGGTTTGGCGCGCATCGTGTACGCAATGATTTTAGTACATGCGCTGGAGAATTTAGAAGCAGTGGCGAAACGAGTTGCGTTGCCATATAAGATGTTATATATTAACTTCAATGAGCGATCCCGACCAGCCGGAATCCGCTGAGATCGAGTGGGAAGGCGACTCCAAAGAAGTTCTAAGCAGCTTTCCCTCGGACGTGAAATCGACATTTGGATTCTCATTGTGGCAGATCCAGAACGGCGGGCAGCCGCGATGCGAACATAGGCCAATGAGTTCGGTCGGCAAGGGCGTCTGGGAGTTGAAGGACGGGGATGCGCGAGCTTGGTACAGAGTGTTGTTCCTTGCCCGAACAGGAAACTCTATCCATGTGCTCCATTGTTTTGAGAAAGATAGCCGCAAAACGGATCGACGGGATATTGACATTGCAAAAGCCCGGCTAAGCGCAGTGCGACAACGATTGGTGGAACAGCAAAAAAATCCACGCCTTAAATCAGGGCAGTAAGTAGAAACCGATGAACAGGTCGACACATGTTACGAAGGGAGATGTCTTCGACGATTTGGGGTTCTCGAGGTCGGAGGCGTCGGCGTTGAAGTTTAAGGCTTCGATTGTCGAGGCGATTCTTGCGGAGATCGATCGGCGTGGCTTGGCGCAGCGCCAACTTGTGGACATTCTCGACGAATACCAACCCAACGTGAGTAACCTGATGCGCGGAAGAATCGCGAGGATTAGCATCGAGAAGTTGCTCAAATACGCGGACCGTTTACAGCTACAGGGCAAGGTCGAAATGCGGCCCACGGCCGCATAGGAATTCTATCGAATCCCTACTGCGGCGGTTGCATGTTATAGAGGAACAATGCGCGCAGCTCAAGATACGGCCCGTGAAAGGCACGCGGTAGCGGCGGGTAGCTCGAGCCGCTGATCGCGCCCCAGGCCGCGCGGTCCAGCGCCGTGTCGCCCGACGAGCCTTCGAGCACCATGCTCCCATCCATCACCCGGCCGTTGGGCAGCACTTTGAAGCGGATCTGCACCTGTCCCGCCTTGTCAATGGGCGGGTTCACTTCGTCTGGGATCAGAGGGTCCCAGGTGTGCTCGGTGTCGTAGTACCAGGCCTGCAGCCAGTAGCTGAAGTCGACGCCGTTGGTGGGGGTGAGGATCTGCACGCCGCCGGCGCCGGCGCCGGGGTGCATGGCCAGGCCGCCGGGCTGCGGGCTGTTGAAGTCGCCCTGGCTGCGGCCGTGCATGACGTTGCGCATGTCCTGCTGCAACTGGTCGACGGGGCTCTGCGCGCCCATGGCAAAGTTGGGCCGGGGGACGGCGGCCGGACGCGGCGCCTCAACCTGCGACTTGGGGCTGGGCGGCACAGGCTGCGAGGGGGGCTGTTTGACCTGCGGCGCCTTTTCGACGGGCACGGGCGGGGCCGGTGTGGGCGGCGCCGCCGGAGGATGGTTCAGCGCTTGCAGCGTTTGTTTATCGACGGGCGGAATGGGCTTGATCTTAACCCTGGCCCGCGGCGTGTGCTCTAAGCTGGGCGGCAGGTTCAGGTAAGTAAGCTGGCGCTGCTTGAGGACGTCGAAGGGATTGATGACTTTCGGCTGCTTGAAGACGTAGATGGGAATCCACGTGATGGCGGAGATGAGCAGGATGTGGAACAGCACGGCCCACAGGATGCCTTCGCGCAGGCGGGACCAGCGGCGCTCGTCTTCGAGCTCGCCGATCATCTCCAGCAGTTCGTGAGTGTCGTAGTTGATCCAGCGGGAGGTGCTGCCGGCTGGAGGCGAAGGTTCGAGTGCTGCCGTGGCGGACGATTCCTCTTCGACGCGGGAATCTTCCCGGTCCGTCTCGGTGGATGCCCGGGGGGCACCCTGGGGTTCGTTCAGATCGGCTGGCGCTTCGCTGGTGGGCATTCTTTGCCGCGGGAGCCTCTCCGGTGGCGCACAGCCGGTCCGGCCCCGCTTCGAGTCCTTTCTGTCTATTCTCTCACCCTGCGGAAACGGCATCCAGAGCCAATTCGCCGGAAATGGACGGAGAGCCAAGAATTCTTGCGCGCATCGGGGGCCGGAAATCCCGCGAAGACGTTTACGTTCGTGAGGTAAACGGCCCGTACAATGGTTCTTTGTAAATGGACGGATGAGCGGTCGGAAAGGGACACGGATTGAAGCACTTTTTAGCGCGGATCGCGGCTCAATGGAAGTTTACGATCCTGCCGGCGGTGATGAAGCTGGGTTTTCTGGGCGCGGGAGTGATTGGAATGTTCGACTCCGCGGCCATCCCAGTGCCCATCGACGCCATCCTTGCGCTCTACGTCTGGAACGACAAGCGGCACTTCTGGGTTTATCCGCTGCTGGCGGCGGCAGGATCGGCGATCGGCGGCCTGGTCCCGTACTGGATCGGGCGCGGAGGCGGCGAGCTGTTTCTGCTCAAGCGCATCAATCGGGAGCGATTCGACAGGTTGCGGCATCGCTTTGAGAATCAGGAGTTTGTGGCTGTTCTTATTCCTTCCATGATGCCCCCGCCGACGCCCTGGAAGCTCTTTGTTTTCGCCGCCGGCGTCTTCGAGATGCGCGTGCCATGGTTCATGTTTGCAGTGTTTTGCGGGCGGACGGTCCGGTGGATGGCGCTGGCGCTGCTGGTGCTGAAGCTGGGACCGGGGGTGGTGAATGCGATCGCACACCATGCTCTGGGGTTAGTGATAGCGGTCGGTTGCCTGGCGGCGGTGGGCATTGGCTGGTGGTGGGTGCGTGCGAAGCGGAGCGCCGCAAACCGTAATGAGGCTACGCCGCCAGCCGCATGATCTGTGCTTTCCCACCCTTTCCGCGGTAAAGCTGCGGAAAGAGCCTGTCCTGAGCCTGCCGAAGGAATGGGGCACCCACATTCGTCCAGTTACAAACGGTCAAAAACGCGCTCCGTTGACGCGCTTGCGTGGTTGACGGCGCTGGTCAGTCGAGAAGTTTCTCGATCCCTTCGAGATCGAAGCGGCAGGCGCTGCCGGCAAGATCGAAGGGCTCGGCGGGAAGGCTCGCGAGGCTGCCGGAAAGGTAGCGGAAATGGCCGCCGTTGGGATTGAGAACGAAGATTGACGGGATGCCCATCCGCTCGTAGTCGGCCAGCTTGGCCATCATGCGGCTGACCGTGTCTTCGGGCGAGAGAATTTCAAAGACCGCGATGGGTGGATGGGTGATGACCTGCTCGATGGGCAGGGTGCGGTCGAGGATGGTCACGTCGGGGACGCGGAAGTTGCCTTCGGAAACCTGGACGCGGAGTTCTGCCGCAGCTCGGATGCTCCATTCGGTGCGCCGGCTCCGGAAGAATTCCAGAATTGCCGCTTGCCAGTTTGCGTGACTCCATTCGCCCATTGGCCTTTCCTCGATGGCTCCGTTGACGAACTCGGCGTCCGGCTCGAAGGAGGAACTGAGGTAGACCTCAAGCGGAACTTGCGTGACCGGAGCCGTCGCAGCCATAGTTCCTCCTCGTTTCCGCGTTTCGCGCTACTTTTGAACCAGCGCTTGCTGGGCGTGGGCTTCGTTCATGCGCCGCAGCAGCACGGGGACGCCGAACGCCAGGCCGCATACGACCGCGGTCGAGATCAAGTCATTCTGGTAGAAGGGGATGGCGGCGGCGTAGCAGGTTTCGAGACCGGCCAGCGAGTGGGGATACATGCCGCTGCCCGCCCAGACGGCGTAGTTGGTGAGCAGGAAGAACGAAGTCGGCCCGAGAATGACTCCGGCGGCTACGCGCAGGAAGGTCGTCCGGCTGCGCAGCAGGACAAAGCCCAACGCCATCACCCCGACAATCCACGCCCACTGCATCACGTAGCCCTGCCACTGGAAGGCATAGTGGTAGGCGTAGACCGTGAGAAAGTAGTCGGTGGCCATGAGCGCGGCCAGCGGGGCGAGCATTTCGCGCCAGGGGCGCCGGGCGCCGAAGTAGAGCAGGGCGCCGCCGACGGCGGTGAAGTTCCACCAGCCGGCATGGGGCAGCACGCGGGTCAGAACGGCAACCAGGACAAGCAGATAAGCGAACATGAGGACCTCGATCTTTTTTGATCGCAGAAGATTCTGCGGGCGCGAAACGTGATTGGAACCGGCTCTCCGGAATCAGCCGTTCAAGGCGCTCCGGTGGGAATTGGGACTCACTTCATTCTCAGGTTCCCACGGCAATGGGTCAACCGGGGTGGTTTCATCACGCTAACAGAAATTTCCATGAGGAGCAAAAGCGGTTAATGCTGCTCGCGCCCGTCCATGGCTTCGCCGGCGTCCTCGCGGCCGTCGACGATGTAGACCCAGCCGGAGAGAGGCGCGCGCGAAGAGTCGCCCAGGGCTGAAGAGCTTTGGCCGGCGAGGAATCCGTAGTCGAAACGCAGGTCGGTGAACTCGACCGTGGTCCAGGTGCGGGTGGGGGGAAGTTTGGGAGGGTCCATGCCGGGCACGGGGTCCTGGCCGAGGTCGCGCACGACGGCCCACTTGCCCCAGTCGAGGTAGACGCGGCCGAGAAAGGTGCGTTTGGCGGCTTCGACGGCCGGGGTGACGCGGGGTTTGTAGAGGACGTCGCGCGGGGGGTCGCTCGCGACTGCTCCGGTCCAGGAATTGACTTCGGCGGTCTGGTAGTAATCTGCCGTCTCGAAGAGAACGTGCCAGCGGAAAGGATTGACGGGGTAAGGCTCGGCGGCGGTGCGGAGGATGGGAGCCGAAACGACGCCGGCGTTTTGAGCGAGGACGATGGCCTGCGCGTGTTCCCACCAGCGCAGGCAGCCGAGGATGGCCATGCCGGCGAGCGCGAAGACGGCCCATCCGCGGCCGCGAAAGGGTTTGCCGCGTGCGCCGATCTCGCGGTCCGCAAGGCCGAGGAGCCAGGGCATGAAGAGCGCGAGGAGAAGCAAGGCCCAGATTAAAGGCTCGGCGATAAACATGAAGCTGCCTGCGTACCAGCGTGGGTTGAACGGGGAAAAGGGCCGGACGCCGTAGTTGTTGGTCCAGTCGAGGAGGATGTGGCTGAGGGCGGCGATGAGGGCGGTGAGATAGAGCCATCGCCAGCGAATGGGTTGGCCTGGCTTTGGCGCCGGCGCCGGCGGCGCCGGGGGGACTTTCACTTTTTGGAGGAGTGTATTGCCACCGCGATCCCGCCGCGCCGAGCGCCAGCGATGCAGCAGCCAGATTGCCCCCACGACTGCAGCGGCGACAACCGGAGCGCCGATGAAGGTGTGGGTGAAGCCGCGATGGTGCTTGAGCTCTTCAACCGGACCGGCGAAGCCCCAGAAAATGTCGAGATCGGCGGCCTCGGCGGCGAGAACCGCGGCCATAGTGGCGTAGGCCGTCTTGCGGTTCAGCCCGGCCCGGCCGATGCAGGCGCCGGTAAGAAAATGGGTGATGGGATCCATGACTCGGGTTCCGGATCAGTCGCCGGGGTTGGTGAACAGCGAAAGGTTCCGCTGGCGCACGCTCGCACGCGCCTTTGGAGCTTTTTTAAAGGTTGCATCGCAGGCGAAGGGCGGATATTCGGGCTGCTTCCCGTCCAAAAGCTGCTGGATGGTGAGAATCTGGACCCGCGGATAGGTGGTTCCGTCGGTCGACGTATAGAAACCTGCCTCCGCGGCCTCGCGAAGCATGGGCCTGGTGGGCGGCTCGAAGCACAGGAAAACGCCAATTTGCGCTTTCTCGCGCTCCAGTACTCCGATCAAATCGCGAACCTGCGAGACCGTTACACCGCCGGCTTTCACGGAAAAGAGAATCTGCTTGACATCTTCACCATGCGCATCGTCGTGGAAGTAGATTTTCCCGTCAATGCCGCGATCCGCTCCCCTCTTCTGCTCTGCCGGGCGCGCCCGCACCAGTCCGAGCGCCCACCATTGAAACTGGTACTTGTCCTCCGCCGCCAACTGCGCCGCTCCGTTGTAATCTGTCGGTTCGCCAAGAACCTTGTAGCGGTTCTTGACATTTTCTCCGAACGAATCGAAGAGGCGCTTTTTGATCAGGCCAATGGCCAGGTGAGTTACGTCGATTCCGATCCAGCGGCGGTTTAGCCGTTCGGCGACCTGAATGGTGGTGCCGCAGCCGCAGAATGGATCGAGGACCACATCTCCAGCATTGGAGCTTGCTTTGATAATCCTCTCTAGCAACAGTTCGGGTTTCTGCGTGGGATAGCCGAGACGCTCTCTCGCGTGAGTCGATAACGGGTCGATGTCGGTTATGACGTCCTGAACGGGAATGCCTCGATCGATTCGCAGGTAGCGCTTGAAGCGCGGCATCTCGCCCCTGCGCGGCCACTCAATCAGATGCTCGGCCTCGAGATACTTCAACCGTTGCTGGACGGATAGCTGCTGCCATCCTTCGGGAACCGGATCGGGGGTCTGCACCGCCCAGTGGCGCCCTACGGAGGTCGGATTTACCCCAGCCCACGGCATTCCGGACTCTCCCTTGCGCTTTCCGGCGCCCGTCAGATCGCCGAGGGTATAGCGGCCATTTCGGTCCTCGTGGCGATAAAACTTTCTCAAATACTCCTCGTTGTATTCCTGGTAGACGCGGTTCCAGGCAGGCCGGTCGCTTTTGCCGTAGAAAAGCAGGACGTCGTGTACGGGGCCCCAGCGCTTTGCGCTGTTATGGGCGCTGGTCCGCTTCCAGACGATCTCGCTGAGGAACATCTGCGGGCCGAAGACTCCGTCCATCAGAATCTTTAAGTAGTGGCTGGCCGTCGGATCGCAATGCAGGTAAATCGATCCGGTTTCCTTCAGCACGCGGCGCATTTCAACCAAGCGCGGCGCCATCATGGCCAGGTAGGCGAGCATATCGCTGCCGCCCAAGAACGTTCGGAAGGCGCGCAGAGCATCGGCCACGCGGTCAGCTTTCTCGACCGCCTCCTTGTAGGCCTTTTCGGCATCTATATTCCACTCCCAGGTGTCCTCAAAGGCGTGGAACTGCGAGCTCGATTTCGAACCGTCCTTTTCGGCGAACAGCACGCTGTATTCCTGGCGGGAGTTGAAAGGCGGGTCGAGGTAAATGAGATCGACCGACTCGTCGGCCACGTAGCGCCGAAGCACGTCGAGATTGTCGCCGTAGTAAAGCTGATTCTTCCACTCTGACATCTGTCTACGAAACGTACCACAACCGGACTCCGCGCGTAAGTCACAGGGCGGGTTCCGTTCCCCTATAATTCCCGCAATGAGCAGAGAAACGTCCCAGAACCCGAACGCGGCCCAACGAGCGGAGAAGCTGCGCGCGGAAATTCGCCACCACGAACACCTGTATCACGTGCTCGACGCGCCGGAGATTTCGGACGCCGAGTACGACGCGCTGATGAACGAGCTGAAGCGCATCGAGCGTGAGCATTCGGAGCTGGTGACGCCCGACTCGCCGACGCAGCGCGTGGGTGGTAAGCCGGCCGAGGGGTTCAGGAAGGCGCAGCACTCGCGGCCCATGCTTAGCCTGGATAACGCCTACTCCGAAGAGGAGCTGGCGGATTGGGACCGGCGCGTACATGAGCTGGCCGGGAACCTGCCGGTCGAGTACACCGCCGAGCTGAAGCTGGACGGGCTGAGCGTGGCGCTGCGCTACGAGGCTGAACCGGATGGTGGGGCGCGGCTGGCGATGGGATTGACGCGCGGCGACGGGCAGATTGGCGAGGACGTCACCTCGAATATCCGGACCATTCGCAGCGTGCCTCTTTCGATTGGCTCCGAGCGAATCCGCAAGGCCGGCATTCCGCAGGGACAGGCATTCGAGGTGCGCGGCGAGACGATTTTGCCGCTGGCGGCGTTTCAGGCAGCCAATGAGGAGCGAGAGGCGCAGGGGCTGGAGCCGGCGGTGAATCCGCGCAACTTTGCCGCCGGAACGCTGCGCACGCTGGAGCCTTCGATCGTGGCCTCGCGCAAGCTGGTCTTCTTCGCATACTTTCTGCTGGTGGAAGGCGAGTATTTTGCCGCGGGGCAGACGGCCACGCTGGACGCGCTCACCGCGCTGGGCTTTCGCGTGAACCCGCACCGCGGGCGCGTGCATTCGGTGGAGGAGATGCTCAAGTTTATCGACGACGCAGAGGCCAAGCGCGCCACGCTGGGCTACGAGATCGACGGCGTGGTCTTCAAAGTGGACGCGCACGCCACGCAGCAGCGGCTGGGCTACACGGGGCGCGCGCCGCGGTGGGCGATCGCCTACAAGTTCACCGCGAAGTCGGGGATCACGCAGGTAAACGGCATCGCCATCAGCGTGGGGCGCACCGGCAAGCTGACGCCGACCGCTATGTTGACGCCGGTGTTTATCGGCGGAACGACGGTGAGCCGCGCCACGCTGCACAACGCGGACTTTATCGAGCGGCTGGGACTGAAGATCGGCGACTGGGTGAAAGTGGAGCGCGGCGGCGATGTGATTCCGAAAGTGGTGCAGACGATCGACGACGCGGACCATCCACGCGGGACGCAGACGTTCGCCTATCCCAAAGACTGTCCCGAGTGCGGCAACCCGGTGGTGCGCGAAGAAGGAGAAGTAGACTACCGCTGCGTGAACGCCGACTGCCCGGCCAAGCTGCGCGAGAGCTTGCTGCACTTTGGCGCGCGCGGGGTAATGAACATCGAGGGGCTGGGCGATGCCGCCGTGCAGCAACTGCTCGATCGCGGTTTGGTCAAGAGCGTGGCGGATCTTTATTCGCTGACCGAGGAGCAGCTTGTGGGGCTGGAGCGGTTTGCGGAGAAGTCGGCGCGCTCGCTGCTCGACGAGATCGAGCGGTCGAAGAAGGCAGGGCTGGCGCGGGTGCTGATGGGTCTGGGCATCCGCTTTGTGGGGGCGCGGACGGCGGAGCTGCTGGCCGAGGAGTTTGGTTCGATCGACGCCATCATGGCTGCGACGGCGGAGGAACTGGAGCGCGTGGAGGAGGTGGGTCCGCGGATCTCCGAGGCGATTCTGGACTTCTTCTCAAGGCCGGCGAATGGTGCGCTGGTGGAGAGCCTGAAGCAGGCCGGCGTGGATATGACGGCGGAGAAGAAACAGCGCTCGGCAAAGCTGGCGGGGCTTACCTTTGTGCTTACAGGCACACTGCCAACGCTCACGCGCGATGAGGCGAAGGCGAAGATTGAGGCGGCGGGCGGCAAGACGGCCGGTTCAGTGAGCAAGAAGACGAGCTACGTGGTGGCCGGCGAAGAGGCCGGCTCGAAGCTGGACAAGGCGCGGGAGCTCAAGGTTGCGGTGATCGACGAGACAGGATTACTTGAGCTACTTGAAGGACCGGCGAAAGCGGAATGAGCGAGCCTCACCCTACCCTGGAAGGTGCGAGATCGGCGCTACGCGAAGACGATCGCCTTCGCGGCCAGCCACGGCAGGGGAGCGAGAAGTGCAGTCGGCAGATCCATCCACAGGTCGGACTACTTTCCGCGCAACCGGGATCAGGCGGAGGAGCGGCGGCGCGCGACTTCGGGGTGATGGGCGGAGGCGCGCCCTTCGCGTTCGCGCTCGCGCTCCCAGGCCTCGGCTCGCCACGTGCGCGAGCTGTAGCGCGGCGCTTCAACGGGCGGGCGCGCGGGGGGCTCCGACTGGAATCTCTCCGGCATGGTGACCAGCTCGGCCGCCGGCTTGAAGCTGCGTGCGGGCGCGGCGGGCACAGCGTGGACAGACGCAGCATGGACAGGCACGGGCGCGGCGATCAGGCGGGCCGACGACTCGAATTCGCCAAAAGCCGCGTTGGAAGTGAGGCTGGCGTCAGTCTGCTCTGCCTCGTCGAACAACTCAATGTCCTCGGTTGCGGCCGACTGGAGGCGCGAAGCCACGGCGCGGGCCATGAAGTCGTCCACCAGCTTGTGCAGGCAGGTTTGCCCGCACAGATGCTTGGTTCCGGTGCGCAGCCGGTTGCGGGTGCTCCAACCGCTCACGCGCAGCTCCCCGCTTTGTTCGTAGGCTACAAACCAGTGATTCGTCTGCTTTTTCTCCGAAGCGCAGATGTCGCACGTTATTGCCTGCCGGATCACCGCATTCTCCTCTTCCGCGCCGTCTTGCCACGGGTTTTGACGATTCTGGATTCTCCGCCCTGTCTGACCGCCGGCAAAACCCCTTGTTGCGCCATCCCGATGGACAGAGCCCAGGACGATTCCGGGAATCGCCTTCCCTTATTTCATCGTGCGCGAGGGAAAATTAGTGAATTGCAAGGTAAGGAAGATTCAATGTTTCTCAAGTCGGCACAGGCTCGTGGAGAGAGTGTCCTGAATTGAGACACAGGCGCCGGAATCGCGGCCCTTATAGCGGTTTCGCCTCGGCCTGAACGTCGAGGAGAACTGCTATAGGGCGCCATGGTCGGCATAAGAACGCAAAGGGGGAACGCATCTCTGCCGGGCTATTTTTGCGAGCCGGGCGGACCGGTGGGCATGCCCACCTGTGCCGGGGCGAAGTATCCAGCCTTGGTGCGGACAACGTAGCGGCGGTCCATGCAATAGAGATAGATGCTGTGGAACGAGCCATCGTATTTGAAGTCGGCGGGCGTGTAGGTGAGCGCGTACTGGCTGCGCAATTCTTCTTCGATGGAGCGGAAACTCGCGGACATTTCTTCCACCGAGGGCGGGAAGAAGACCTGGCCGCCGGTCTGCTCGGCGATCTCGGCCATCACCTTGTCGCCGGGGCCGCGGCTGGGGGTCCAGTTGGTGCTGATGGAGTAGACAATTGTTTCGGCGCGCTGGCACTCCTTGATGGCCTCGCTCTCATAGACGCGGCTCTGGTTGTCGTCGCCGTCGGAGATGAGGATGAGAGCCTCGCGCACCGGCTCCTGGCCGCGCGAAACGTCGAGCATCTTGTCGCGGCAAGCCGTATACACCGCGTCGTAGAGCGCGGTGCCGCCGCCGGGGCTGAGCGCATCGATCCCCTGCTCCAGGCCGTCGATGTCGTTTGTCCAGTCCTCGGTAACGTTGGGCGTTACGTCGAATCCCATCACGAAGGCGCGGTCGCTTTTCGGCTTCAGAATATCGAGCAGAAATGAGATGGCCGCCTGCTGCTCGAACTGGAAGCGCTGGCGAATGGACGTGCTGGTGTCGATCAGGAAACCCACGCGCAGCGGCAGATTGATCTGCTGATGGAAGGAGTCGATGCGGGCCGGCGCGCGCTGGTTGTCAAGCAGCGCGAAATCGCTCTGCTTCAGGTTGGGAATATAGTGCCCGTGCCGGTCGGTGACGGTGAAGATAAGATCGACCTCGTTGACGCCCAGGTTGATGGTGGGCGTGTTCACGTCGGTCGAAAGCCCGCCGGAGGGCGCTGCCTGAGTTTGTGCGGGCGCTGCCGGCTGCGCCGCCTGAGTTTGCGCGGGGGCCGGCGCTTCCGGCTTTGCGCTTGCCGGTTGTTGAGCGTTGACTCCGGCCGCTCCAATCGCTGCCGCCAGCATGAGACCAAATAGTTTACGGGTCATATCTCCCTCATTTTAACAATCGCGCCCACCCATGCCCACCTGCGGGCCGCATTTCGATTTGCCTCCGGGCGCATCAATCTCGCTCCCCTCGGCCGCTTTCGATCTGCCGCAAAAACTCGATGAGGTCTGTGGGCAGCGGTGCTTCGAGTTCGACCGGCTTTCCCGTGATGGGGTGAGCAAACTCGATCCGCGCCGCGTGCAGAAAATTTCGTCCCAGCCGGAGCTTTTGCGGCGCGCCAGACAGACCTGGCCGCGCTCCCTTCGCTGCCGGCTGCTCCGTTAGCTGGTCTGTCAACTGGCGGGCGGCGCCGTAGAGCGTGTCGCCCACCACCGGATGGCCAATCGACGCCATGTGTACGCGAATCTGGTGCGTGCGGCCGGTCTCGATGCGCACGCGCATCAGCGTGAATTTGCCGAATCGCGTGGTGAGCCGCCGGATAACCTCAAAGTGCGTGACGGCGGAACGGGCATTTTCGCTCGGTCGCGCGGTCATGCGCGTGCGGCGCACCGGATCGCGGCTCACGCCCGCGTCGATGGTTCCTTTGTCGCGCTCGATGGCGCCTTGCACCAGCGCGATGTAGGTCTTCCCCATGCGCCGGCGCGCAAACATCTGGCCGAGGGCCGCGTGGGCGCGGTCGTTCTTGGCCACCACGATCAGGCCGCTTGTATCCTTGTCCAGCCGATGCACGATGCCGGGACGCAATTCGCCGCCGACGGAAGAGAGTTGGCTGAAGCGGTAGAGCAGCGCATTCACCAGCGTCCCGCGGTTGCGCGCGTCGTCGGATTGGCCCGCGCCGGCGTGGACCATCATGCCCGCCGGCTTGTTGACGACGGCGAGGTCCGCATCCTCGTACACCACGTCGAGCGGAATGGCTTCGGGTGCGGCCTTGAGCGGCGCGGCATGCAGCTCGCCCGTGAGCACGATGCGCTCGCCGCCGCGCAGCTTCAACGATGCCTTTGCGCCGAGG
>JBOGLX010000074.1:0-12102 GCA_050745765.1 Occallatibacter sp.
AATGCCGGCGCCGAGAAACAGCAGAGCCTTGAAAAAGGCGTGCGTCATGAAATGGAAGATTGCCGCCGGCCATGCGCCGACGCCAAGCGCGAGAAACATGTACCCGATCTGACTAATAGTGGAGTAGGCCAGAACCCGCTTGAGATCGTGCTGCGTGAGCGCGCTGAAGCCCCCCATCAGCAAGGTCGCCGCGCCTATCACGGCGACGGCGACCTGCGCCTCGGGAGCAAGCGAATAGAGACCATGCGTGCGCGCGATCAGATAGACGCCGCCCGTTACCATGGTGGCCGCATGGATCAGGGCGCTCACCGGCGTGGGGCCGGCCATGGCGTCGGGCAGCCAGGTCTGCAACGGCAACTGCGCCGACTTGCCCACGGCGCCGCCCAGCAGCAGCAGCGCCGCCGCGGTCGCAAGGCCCGATCCGACCTGCCACTGTTGGCTGGCCCGCTGCATGAGTTCCTGAATATTCAACGTGCCCAGTTGATGAAAGAGCAGAAACAAGCCGATCACGAAGGCCGTGTCGCCGGCGCGGGTCACGATAAACGCTTTGCGCCCGGCGCGGCCGTTCTCCGGATCGCGATACCAGAACCCGATGAGCAAGTAACTGCACAGACCCACGCCTTCCCATCCCAGATAGAGCAGGAGAAGGTTGTTCGCGAGCAGCAGGGTCAGCATCGAGGCGACGAACAAATTCATGTAAGCGAAGAAGCGGGCGTAGCCATCGTCCCCGATCATGAATTCGGTCGAGTAAAGATGAATAAGAAAGCTGACAAAGGTGACTACCACCACCATGATCAGAGAGAGCGGATCGAGATAGAGCGCAATCTCCGGATGAAAGCCGCCCACGTTGATCCACGTCCACAGGACCTCGGTATAAGCGCCGGCGGCAGGCGGCGTCTGCAGAAACGTGAACGCCACGAGCAGCGAAATCGCGGATGAAACCGCAATCGAGCCCACTCCGATCCAGGCGACGGCCTTCCTCGGAAGGCGCAGCACGGCCAGCACCAGCGCGCTTGCAAACGGAATCGCCACCACCAGCCAGAGAAGCCCAAGCATCGTCAACCCCTCATCTCACGCGCGGCATCGGAATCGAGCGTATTGTGCCGGCGATAGAAGCGCAGCAGGAGCGCAAGACCCACGGATACTTCCGCCGCCGCCGCCGCCAGAATAAAGAGAAACAGGATCTGCCCGTCCGGCTGTCCCCAGCGGGCTCCCGCCGCCACAAAGGCGACTCCCGCGCCATTCAGCATGATCTCGATCGAGATCAGCATGAAGAGCAGGTTGCGGCGCAGCAGCAAACCGGCCAGTCCTAGAGCAAAAAGGATGGCTCCCAGAATGAGCCCGTCGGCCATTGGGATTCCTGTCACCGTTGAACCTCCGTTCCGCTGGGCGTTCTCCTGGGTTCGGGCCGTCCCAGATGGCACGCGCCCACCAAGGCGCCCAACAATAACATGGAAGCTAACTCGACGCCAATCAGGTAGGGTCCATAGAGCGCCATCGCCACCTGTTTTGGCTCTGTAACGTGCCCGAGGACGCCGGATAACGGAACGCGGACAATCAGAAAGATCGTCTCGGCAAGCAGCAGCGCGGCGAGAATGACAGGGCCGATCCACGCGCTGCCTGACAGCCATTGACGTTCGGTCTCGCGGGCTTGTGCTCCAAGGTTCAACATCATGACCACAAAGACAAAGAGAACCACGATGGCGCCCGCATAGATAATCACCTCGAGTGCCGCCACCAGCGGCGCGCCCATGGCGTAAAAAGCCACGGCCACGGCCAGCAGCGAAACAATGAGATAGAGCAGCGCGTGGACGGCGGCCGCGCGCGTGATGGCCAGAGCCGTGGCAACGATGGCTACGGCTCCCGCGACGTAAAAAGCGATCTGCATAAATTCCGTCATGGCAGTAACTTGTGAATGTCTGTGGGAGGCGCTTCGTTCTCCGCTTCGCCCTTGCCTTTGCCTTCAATCTGCACCCCGGATACGCGCCAGAAGTTATATCCGGGATACTTGCCGGGCCCGTCGATCAGCAGATCTTCCTTTTCGTAGACCAGGTTCTGGCGGTTGTACTCGCCCATTTCAAAATCCGGCGTCAGTTGAATCGCGTAGGTTGGGCAGGCGTCCTCGCAGAGGCCGCAGAAGATGCAGCGTGAAAAATTGATACGGAAAAAATCCGGATAACGGCGCCCGTCTTCACCCTCCGTCGCCTGCAGCGAGATGCAGTCCACCGGACAGGCAATGGCGCAAAGATAGCAGGCCACGCATCGCTCGCCCCCATCCGGATCCCGCGACAAAACGATGCGTCCTCGGGTGCGCGGCGCGAGATATGCCTTTTGCTCCGGATACTGAATCGTAACGCGGCGGTGAAAGGTGTGCAGGAACACGTTCCAGATGGTTCGTAACACGCTCAGCATTGCCCCATCTTCCTTTCTCCTCCTTTACCGCATCGCCACAACAATTGCGCCGGTGACGAGGAAGTTGGCCAGCGCCAGCGGAAACATGACTTTCCATCCCAGCGACATCAACTGATCGAAACGCAGCCTCGGAAGCGAAGCCCGTAACAAAATAAAAAAACAGACGATCGCGAACACCTTGATCAGGAACCAGACGATAGGAGGAAGCCACGGTCCCATCCAGCCGCCAAGAAACAGGATGGTAATCATGGAAGCGATCAAGGTTACGCCCAGATACTCCCCCACAAAGAACATGCCGAACTTCATGCCTGAATATTCGGAGTGGAAACCGGCCACAAGCTCGGCTTCAGCCTCAGGAAGATCGAACGGCAGCCGGCGCGCCTCGGCGACGCCCGCGATCATGAACAGAACGAAGCCCAGAAATTGCGGGACGATGAACCAGAGATGTCTTTGCGCTTCTACGATGGAAGTCAGACTGAAACTGCCGGTCAGCAGCACCACTCCCATCAGAGACAAGCCCATGAAAACTTCATAGCTTATCATCTGGGCGGCGGCGCGCAGTCCGCCCAACAGAGAGTATTTGTTGCCCGACGCCCAGCCCGCTAGCACAATGCTGTAGACGCCCAGAGAAGACATGCCCAGGAAGAAGAGCAAGGCGATATTCAGGTCAACGACGATGATGCCGGGGGCGATGGGCAGCACCGCGAACGACATCAACACCGTGACCATGATGATGGCCGGCGCGATCACGAATACGGCTTTCTCCGCGAACGGCGGAATCCAGTCTTCCTTGGTGAATATCTTGATCATGTCCGCCGCAACTTGCAGCAGGCCGAACGGCCCCACCCGATTGGGCCCGTAGCGATCCTGCCACACTGCCAGGAGCCGGCGTTCCAGCCAGATCAGCATCGCGGACAGGCTGAGCGCCACGATCAGGATTCCGAAAATCGACGCGAACGGATAGGGACTCGTCACGATACACGCTCAATTCGGCGCCAGGCGGGGAGCGCGTCGCCGCGCACGGCCGGCAGGCTGCTTGGAATACCTGCGACGCCCGCCGGAAGATCGGAAACCACTTTCAACGGCAGGTGATATTTCGCGCCGCCGAGTTCAATTTGTACTTCTCCCCCCTCGCTTTTCATGTGCAAGCTCGCGGCATCGGTGGCGTTCAGGGCCAGGTAGGGAGCCGGCGCCAGTTCCGCGACGGCCAGCGCCTGGAGGCTCAGTTCTTCGGAGCCGAAAATATGTTCGATTGGAATGACCAGCCATTCCTCTTCCCGGCGGACGAAAACCGGCGGAACGGTATTGAAGTACGGCGCACTCCCTGCCGGCTCAAGCAGCCGCACTCCGGGATCGCCCCCGCGAAGGGCCTCGCCAATCTCGCTCTGAAATTTATTCACGGACTGAATCGAATTCCAGCCCGGCGACCAGAAGAAAGGCTGCAATGCGCCCGGAGGCTGAAGAGCCGCGCCTTCCATGGTGTACGACAGCGCAGAGTCGGTGTCGTCGGGCGGTTTTGGCTCCACGACGCTCACGTTCGCGGTCATGGAGGTTCGCCCGCTTTGGCGATGAGGCTCCCTGGGAATCTTTGCGCCAGCCATGCGGAACGTCGACAAGGGGGCGGCTTTTACGATCGGCGCGAGCTGCGGCAATTCCTTTGCAATAGCGGCCAGCACATCGTCGAGCGAAGACCACGCCGGCTCGCGCAGCCATCGCCAGCTCTCCCGCATATCTTCTTTGGGTACGAACACCTGAAAGAATCGCTGAGCGCGCCCCTCGTTGCTGACCAGCGTGCCGTCGGACTCGGCGACGGTTGCGGCAGGAAGTAACAGATTGGCTCTTGCGGTCGTCGGGTTTGAAAGATGATCGAGGACGACCACGTGAGCGGCGGATTCCAAAAAGGCGTCGGCTCGTTTTGCCGGCAGGCGGCGATGAAGGTCATTCTCGAGCACAATCACCGTTTGGTCAGTCGCGCTCACGGCGAGGGCCTCGTCGAGCGGGCGCGCACCCATCAGCGCCAGGCCAAAGCTGTTGCTCTCAGGCGCAATCAGACTGAGTCCCGCCGGCTGGCCGCTGTCGCAGAGAGCCTTGGCCACGTTGGCCGCGGCTTCGATCACCGCAACGCTGCGGCAACTGGGACCGGAGACGATCAGCGGGCGCTTGGCGCCTTTGAGCGCGCCGGCAATGGCCGCGGCCAACTCCCGCACCTCTTCCGTCAAGCCGGGCATTTCCGGAGCCTTGGCATCAATCTGGTGCGCCACGGCGAAGCCCAACCGCGCTACGTCAGCGGGCGCGGCGCGATAAGTCTTTTGAGCAATGCCGTCCAGGCGGGTCGCAAAGGGCGCGGCGACGAACAGCGGACCTCTTTGGTCCTGCACCGCTTCCCGAACCGCTTCGTCCATCCAGGGAGGAATGCGCAGTTTCTC
The DNA here is from genome assembly GCA_050745765.1 of Occallatibacter sp. Lineage (GTDB taxonomy): Bacteria > Acidobacteriota > Terriglobia > Terriglobales > Acidobacteriaceae > Telmatobacter. The sequence goes on from JBOGLX010000074.1 coordinate 4,839, forward strand.
GGCAATCTCCATGGGCCGCTGGCGAACGGTCTGGCGCAGGCTGAGCCCCATGCGCGGCGCGGAGTTCGTCACGTCCTCGCCCAAAATCAACACCGCGTCTGAATGTTCGATTTCGCGCAGCGATGGAGTGCGCGCGGGGCCGGCTCGCAGAGCCTTGACCATGGCGGTGATCGCTGCCCACTCATTGCTTTCAACCCCGGCAAAGAAGCGGTCGCCGCCCACCAGTTGCCGCAGCGCGAAATTGGCTTCAAGAGAGGCCCGTGGCGAGCCGATGCCGATCAGCCGATCCCGGTTGGCAATCAGGGATTGGAGTTCCCGCTCCGCCGCTTCGGCGGAAATCGTTTCTCCGTCAAGTTGGGCGCCGCGAATCCTGTGGGAACTGTTGACGAACTCATAGCCATAACGGCCACGGTCGCACAAAAAATAGCCATTTACCTCGCTGTTGTAGCGGTTCACAACGCGGCGAAGCAAGCCGTAGCGCTCTCCCATCGTCACGTTGCAGCCGAGGCCGCAATGACCGCAGATGGAAGGCGCCATGCGCAGATCCCACTTGCGCGTGTAGTGGCGGCGCAGCGTTTTGTCCGTAAACACCCCGGTGGGGCACACCTCCACCAGGTTGCCCGCGAACTCGTTTTCGAGGACTCCGTCTTCATTGCGTCCGAAATAAACGGTGTTGTTGATGCTGAAAGCGTTGAGGTCGTCGCCTCCGGCGTACTGGCGATAAAAGCGAACGCAGCGATAGCATTGGATGCACCGATTCATCTCGTGGTACACGAACGGGCCCAGATCCTGATTGCGGAACGTGCGCTTCTGATAGTCCGCGCGGCGGTAGTTGTGCCCGGTCATCACCGTCATGTCCTGCAGGTGGCACTCCCCGCCTTCGTCGCACACCGGGCAATCGTGCGGGTGGCTCAGCATCATCCCTTCGGTGATTCCCGCGCGAAAGGCCACTGCGTCCGGGTCGTGAATTGCGATGCGGGTCTCGGGCGCGGCCGGCGTCATGCAGGCCATCACCAGCTTGCCGCGGGTGTCCGCCGCGTCCTTGAACATCTTGACGGCGCACTGGCGGCAGGCGCCGACCGATCCCAGCGCCGGATGCCAGCAGAAATACGGCAGATCGAGCCCGAGAGAAAGACAGGCGTGCAGCAGGTTTTGCTGCGGATCCGCTTCGCAGGGCTTGCCGTCGATGTAGATAATGCCCATCAGGCTCTCCAGGGACAACGCTGCTCGTGGATGTGGCGTTCGAAGTCGTCGCGAAAGTATTTCAGCGCGCTTTGCAGCGGTTCGGCTGCGCCCGGCGCCAGGGCGCAGAAGGTGTTTCCCGGAGCCATGAACTTCGTCTGAAAGGAGAGCTTCTCCAAATCGCCCTTCTTCCCATGTCCTTCTTCCATGGCCGCCAGGATTTGCGTTGCCCAGCCCAGGCCGCTCCAACACGGCGTGCACCAGCCGCATGACTCCTGGGCGAAAAAGTGAATCAGGTTCGAAGTCATCCCCACCGGACAGGTCTGATCGTCGAGGACAATCATGGTTCCGGTGCCCAGACGGCTTCCCGCCTTTTGTACCTCGAGGAAATCCATGGGAACATCGAGATGTTCTTCCACCAGAAAATCCGTCGAAGCGCCTCCGGGAAGAACGCCGCGAAAGCGCAGCCCTTCGCGCATGCCGCCCGCGCGTTCCTCCAGTATCTCGCGCAGCGGGGTGCCCATTGGCAACTCCCAAAGGCCGGGGCGCTTAACCTTGCCGCTGGCGCCATAAAGCTTCGTCCCGCTATCCTTGCTTTTGCTCAGGCCCTGGTACCACACGGCGCCCTTGGCAACGATGTGCGGCACGTTCACCAGCGTTTCCACGTTGTTGATGATGGCCGGCTTGCCCCAGAGTCCGGAAACCGGCGGAAAAGGCGGCTTGGCGCGCGGATTGGCCCGCTTGCCCTCAAGCGCGTTCAGCAGTCCCGTTTCTTCGCCGCACATATAGCGCCCGGCGCTGACGTGAAGATACAGTTGCAGCGAATAGTCCGATTTCAGAATGTTCTTGCCGAGGTAGCCGGCTGAGTAAGCCTCGGCAATCGCCTGCCTCAGCCGCTCCTGCGACAGCTTGTATTCGCCGCGGATGAAGATGAAGGCCACGTCGGCCTGGATCGCATATCCAGCCAGAATCAAACCTTCGATAAGTTGATGGGGATTGCCTTCCATCAGGTAGCGATCCTTGAAGGTGCCAGGCTCCATCTCGTCGGCGTTCGCAATCACGTATTTGGGATGCGGCGCATTCTCGCCCATGGGCGTAAAGCTCCACTTCATCCCCGTCGAAAACCCCGCGCCGCCACGGCCGCGCAGGCCCGACTTCTTCACTTCCTCCTGCACCGCTTGAGGAGTCATCTCGCCCAATGCCTTGCGCAGCCCTTGATAGCCGCCCCACTGCTCATATCCCTGCAGGCTGAGCACTTCGCCATCGCTTGGAATGGCCTCGGTAAGTGGTCTCTCCGTAGGCATGGCTATTTGTATTCCTCCAACACCTTGTCGATGCCCACGGCGTCAAGGTCGCCGTGCAGTTCGTTATCCACCAGCATGGCCGGAGCATGTTGGCAGGCGCCGAGACACACAATGGGCAGCAGCGTAAAACGGTTGTCCGGCGTCGTCTCTCCGAATTGAATTCCCAGTCGTGCGGTCATGTGTTCGCGCATGCGTTCGTAGCCCATGATCCAGCAGCTCACGCTATTGCAAAGCATCACGACGTGCCGTCCCACTGGCTTGCGAAAGATGAGGTTGTAGAAAGTTGCCACGCTGTCGAGATCGGACGGAGACATTTCAAGCAACTCCCCAATGTCGCGGATGCTTTCGTCGGAAACCCAGCCGTGGTGGCGCTGCACAATCTTCATCGCGTCGATGCACACCGCTTGCCTGGTGGGGTAGCGAGCCAACTCTGTCTCGATCTCTTCTCTCTCTTCAGCCGTTAACATCTGCATCCTCCCCTTATCGGTCAACATCCGCCAGAACGAAATCCATCGCGCCAAGAATGGCAAGCAGATCCGGAATCATCCGGCCGCGCGCCAGCCGCGGCAGCATCTGCATGTGCGCGAAGGACGGCGTGCGAATGCGGGTACGGTAAGAAGTCGTGCTTCCATCGCTGACAAGGTAGTAGCCGTTGTTGCCTTTCGTGGCCTCAATCGCCCCCAGCGCCTCCCCCGGCGGAATCACCGGGCCCCAACCCACACTCAGAAAGTGGGTGATCAACGTTTCAATGTCATGCATGGTACGCTCTTTGAGCGGAGGGTCGGCCAGTGCATCGAGCGATTTGTACGCCCCCTCCGGCATGTTGTCCACGCACTGTTCGATGATGCGCAGGCTCTGGCGCATCTCCTCGACGCGCACCATGCCGCGGTCGTAGCAGTCGCCGTGCGTGCCGGTGGGGATATCGAACTCGTACTGCTCGTAACCGGAATAGGGCTGCTTCTTGCGGAAGTCCCACTCGAATCCACACGCGCGCAGGCCCGGTCCGGTCGCCCCCCACTCTATGGCTTCTTTCGTGGTGAAGACGCCCACGCCCTCGGTGCGGCCCTTGAAGATCCGGTTCTGCATCACTTCCTTGTCGTACTCCCGGAGGCGCGGCGGCAGATACTTCACAAAATCCCGGAGCAGTCCATCCCATCCTTTGGGCAAATCCTGCGCCACCCCGCCAATGCGGAACCAGTTGGGATGCATGCGCGCTCCGCAGAACGCTTCGATGATTCCGAACGCGCGCTCGCGGTCGTTGAAGGTGTAGAAGACTGGCGAGAGCTGACCCAGATCCTGCGCGAAAGTCCCGTACCAGACCAGATGACTGATGATCCGAAACAGCTCGGAAAGCATCACGCGAATCGTCTGCGCGCGCGGCGGAACGTGAATTCCGGCAAGCTTTTCGACGGCCGTCAGATAGGCCATGTTGTTCATCACGCCGCCAAGATAGTCGATGCGGTCGGTGTAGGGGATATACGTGTGCCAGGATTGGCGTTCCCCCATCTTTTCCGCGCCACGGTGATGAAAACCGATGTCCGGCACCGCGTCCACAATCTCTTCGCCGTCAAGCTGCAAAACAATGCGCAGCACGCCGTGCGTGCCGGGATGCTGCGGCCCCACGTTGAGGAACAGAAAGTCCTCGCCGTCCTGGCTGGGCTTCATCCCCCAGTCTTCAGGCTTGAAACGCAGCGCCTCCTGCTCCGCATCCTGCTTGGAATCGGGCAACTGGAACGGGCCCATCTCCGTAGCGCGCGCCGGATGATCCTTGCGCAGTGGATGTCCCACCCAGGTCCGCGGCATGAGAATGCGCTCCAGGTGCGGATGACCTTCAAACCGGAGGCCGAACATATCCCACACTTCCCGCTCGTACCAGTTCGCCGACGGCCAGATGTCGGTCGCCGTAGCCACCGTCGCGCGATCGTCCTTCAGAGGGATCTTGAGGCGGATAAATTCATTACGGTCGAACGACAGCAGGTGATACACCATCGTGAAGTCGCCTGCCGGCGCATCCTGCGGGTGGGTTCGCATGCGTTCGTCCACGGCGGTGAGGTCATAGAGCATCCGGTAGGGCTTTTCCACTTCCTCTTTCAGATAAGCGAGTGCTCCATGGACGTTCGCCGCATCGATCCAGAATGTTGGAATTCCATCCGCCGTGCTTTGCGCTCTGACTGCCTCCGCGCCCAGCCTCTGCCGCAGTTGATCGCCAATGGCGGCAGCGCCAGCGGGAGCAACGCCAATCGGGGCAACAGGGTTCGACGGATTACCGGAGTTTGCTTCGGCAGTCGGCATAGTCAGATTTCATCCACGGGACGGAGCTCTTTAGTGCGTTGTCTTTCGGCGTGATGCAGAATGCGCTGCACAGGTTGTGGCGGGCGCGTCGTCTCTTGCGGACCGACCACCCAGCTCAGCGGCCGGCGCTCTGTCCCCACTGCCTTTTGCAGCAAAAGCAGCCCCTGTTCGAATGCGTCCGGGCGCGGCGGGCAGCCGGGAACATATACATCGACGGGCAGAAACTTATCCACGCCCTGCACCACGCTGTAAATGTCGTACATGCCGCCGGAGTTGGCGCACGATCCCATCGAGATCACCCAGCGCGGCTCCATCATCTGCTCGTAAAGCCGCAGAATCACCGGAGCCATTTTGATGAAGACCGTGCCCGCAACCACCATCAGGTCCGCCTCCCGTGGGGATCCGCGGATCACTTCCGCGCCAAATCGCGAGATGTCGTATTTGCTGGTCAGGCTGGTGGCCATCTCCACGTAACAGCAGGAGAGCCCGAAATTGAATGGCCAGATAGAATTCTTCCGGCCCCAGCCCAGAAGACTCTGAAGGCTGGTAAGCACCACGCTGCGGCGTACCGCTTGTTCCGTCGGATCTTCTCCCGGTCGAACCAGCTCCGCCAGCGCGTTGCGCTGCTCAAAAGGAGATGCCATCAGCGTCTCCCCTTTGCAGGCTTCATGGCCTCGTACCAGTCGAGCGCGCCGGTGCGCCAAAGATAAGCAAGGCCGGCCAGAAGGACACCCGTGAAAATCACCACTTCTATGTACCCGCCCCAGCCAAGATCCCGTCCTGCGACTGCCCAGAGGAAAAGGAAGATCGCCTCGAGATCGAACACCACAAAAAATGCCGCCGTCAGGAAAAACTTCACCGATAAGCGGACGTGTACGGTACCCTCGGAGACAATGCCAGACTCGAACGGGGCGTCTGTCGCGGGCTCCCTGTGGCGCTGGCCCAGAACAGACGAAAGACTCAACATGACCACGACGACGACAAGAACTGCCGCAAAATAGACAGCTAATGGCCAGATTGTCACGGCTTTCCCCCCGGTTCTTTATGATTCCATTGGATGCAAAATATCCCTCCAACGGCCCGGCGGAACTCCTATGCTCGGATTCACCGAACAGCTCACTTGCTGCAAATTCGGCGACGGAATTGCCCTCTGTCCGCCGCCAGTCGTGGAGGTGATGTAAGAATGCTCGAACCGTCAACCTAATTAGGTTCTCTTCGGTTAGTGCGAAGCGCAATGGGTCGTTCATCACATGGTGAGGTACACATGTCACGGATTGTTGAATTTACACAACCATTCGATTCGAGCACAAACCCGATCACAAGCCCGAGCACAAACTTTTGAGAAGAAATCGAGTCCTCACGGTTTTCAGCCGGATTGCATCCTGCCCGGCATCGATAGATCCACGGTGCCGCTACAACGACAAGTGGATGCTCTCAATGTGCCTTGATGAGGGCGGCCCTAGCCAAGGAGTACGAACCTCCAGTGAGACTTTGGTCGCAGCTTTCGCTTCAGGAACTGTGCCAGAATGGCAATTATGGGAAACCGGTGGGTGATTTTAAAGCATGCGGAGTGGGATGGCCCCGGAATGATCGCCCGCGAGGCAACGGGCATGGCGTGAGCCCGGGTGTAGTTGCTGTGGCCTGGACATTGCACCACCACGTGATTACCGGCGCGATTGTCGGGCGGGCGCAGTGCAAAGCAGGTAGAAGAGACGGCTGCTGCACTCAACTTCAGACTCTGCGAGGAAGAGTACGCAAGGATCGGCAAGTTTCTCGACTCGATCGAGGAATGAGGCGGCACATTGTGTGGGCGTCTGCTCTTAGATCGTGTTGGACATTCGTGAGGAAGTGATCCTGATGCGCACCTGTGTGAAGACAGAGGAGATGACCCCCGTCATATCCTGCCCGGACTCGCAAACGCACCCGTTCAGCGCATCGCAGAGCTTACACCTGCAGCCTGGGCCGCAAAACATGCGTTGGTCTGACGCTTACAGTTGAAGCAGGACGCGGAGAACGCCCGCATGGCCACGCTCTACCGCGAGCACGTGCTAGGCGAGAAGCCGATAGAGGGGCTCGTAAGCCTCGACTCCATCGCGTCGGCCAAACAGGTGCGGCAGGAGATGGCGGAGCCGGTGCACTTGAAATCCCCATGAACGCCATCATGAGGCAGCCGTAATGAAAGCTTCCATTCCCGCCTCCGGCTCCGACTCGCGGCATCCAGAGCATCGTCCCATCGGCGGGCAAGACCTTCGTCAAATCAGTGAAAAGATGCTCGACAAAACCATCGTGCACGACGAGTTGAACAAGGCGGTTGATGAGACCAGCCTCTGCCAACGACGCAATACGCTTAATCGATCAAATGAGGTGGCGCTGTTGCGCGTGCGTAACTGCCTCGAGCCGATTGTGCGTGCGCAGCTTCCGGTTGATGTGATGGAGATGATTGCGTAGCGTCTGAGGGCTGATTTTCAGAGCCTTGGCGATTCGTG
>JBOGLX010000075.1:0-76938 GCA_050745765.1 Occallatibacter sp.
GTCTCAAAATCGAGACCTGGGGCACCGAGCGTTCATCCAGCGGCTCTAGCAGCCACTTTCAATCGGCTGCAATGGGTTTCACCGCGGGACCCGTTCCCACGGAGGTTTCAAAATTGGGGTCGATTCTGACGCCCATCCGGAGCACTTCGGTCGCCGAAGTAATCGCGGCGAAGATCGAAGTAACCAGCCCGATGTAGCCGCCCAGGATCAGGAAGCCGGAAACATCGGACCAGCACCCGATCGCCAAAGCCAGCATGGTGAGCCACGCCCCGAGCAGGAACAACATACGATTGACTCCGCTCTTCAACGACCCAGCCCAGATGTAGCAGAAAAATACCGCAAATGCGCCGGCGAACCACCCTAGATAGCTCAACGGGTCGGCCAGCCTTCCGGCGTCAAGCGCGACGCCATAGGCGCACGCCGATCCGAGCAGTGCGGTCCCGGCAAAGAATACGATCGAATCCAAAGCGCGGCCTTGCACGAACGCCAGAATGGCCATAACCGCCAGCACCGCGGTGAGCGGGTAGAAGATCGCTACATCGTACGGCTTGGTGTACCACGCAGCGGTTCCCATGGAAAACATCCAGCCTGCCAACGCTAAACACAGATAGCCGACCGTGGAAACGGCGGCTGCTTTTGAATTGTTGTTCATACGAATCACTCTCCTTTAAGGAACTCAATTCCGCTTGCTTGCCAGATAAGTCGAACCTAAGTAGAAGAACCGGGACGTGCGGGCTCTCACAACGGCGTGGCTGGGGTGCGGAGGGCTCCGGTCATGCGTGGGCCACAGGCGCGATGCAGCGACGAGGTGTGAGCGGGAGATCGGTTGCCCGCCAATGCAGGAACGGCAACCGCAGGCACGCCGATAACTTGGGAGCTTGACGCGGCATAACCGAGTATCTTTTGCGGTAAACAGGCAGGGACTTAGGTGCTCTAAGTGCCGGTGCGCCAGATTTGGCGCGGTGAGATAGATAAAACTGCGGCAATCAGGCAGCCGCGGGCACCGGATTGGCCCTGACCGAACCATCGCTCAATAACTCTATGAGCGGCCTCGGAAATATGGTCCAAACTCGTACGCTGCGAATTACCTGTGGAGCGCGATCCTTCTTCCTGCTTGTCAACCTTCCTGCTTGTCAACGGAACCTATCCGCGATCGTTCTCCACTCTTATTTTGTGAGCCTCGCTCGTAAAAAGTCAAGGCGGCGGGGCGCTAATTGTTTTCCGCTCATTGAAATAGACTTCCTCAAAGAACCACTGAAGCGCACAACCGCGGCCATCGCTTCGATGATCGTCCGCATCGCACCTAAGAAGGTCGTTGCGCGAAGTTAATCTTATTGGGCCTGTGCGCCGCAAAACAGGTTTGCGCCCGGCGAGTTGCGCAACCGCCGACCCGGGATGGAGGATTTGTGCGGTTCAAACTTATCGAGAAACAGCCGAAGACCTATATCCTGGTGTTCGACGCCGGCGACGAACTGGCCGCGGGCCTGAAACAATTTGCGTCGCAACAAGAATTATCGGGCAGCAGCTTCAAGGCGATTGGCGCATTTTCTTCGGTCAAGCTCGGATGGTTCGATTGGGAAACGAAAAAATACCGGCCATCCGTCGATTTCAAGGAACAGGTCGAGTTAGTGTCGCTCATCGGAGATATCGCGCTTAACGACGGCAAGCCCCAGGTCCACGCCCATGTGGTCGTGGCCAAAGCCGACGGCACCGCGCACGGCGGCCATTTGCTGGAAGCCCGGGTGCGCCCCACTTGCGAAGTGGTTCTCATCGAGAGCCCGGCGCCTCTGCAAAAGCAGCTCGATCCGGAGTCGGGGCTGGCGCTGATCCGGCCATGATGGAGCCGCGGGCCTTTGGCGCCGGAAGCCTCGCGGTTTCGCAGCCTATTCAATGATCCTGAAGTTTCCGCTGCAGTGCATCAGGCTCATCAAATAGAGCATTCCGTCGTAGTACCTCTGTTCGCCGGACGGAATCGGCATGTTCCAGAGCGCGTTCACAAACGCACTGGCGAAGGGGCCGGTCTCCAGCGCCAGGCTGCCTACGGCTGCTGTCGCTACCATGCCTGAGGAATGCCGAGTGGAGAGCGGCTTGCCATCGAGCGTGTAGCGGTCGGCAAATGTGTCAATCCCCTGACCGTAGAGGAACTTCTGCAGGCGGGCGCTGAGAGCGGCCTCGCGGCCATCCTTACTCCACCACGAATAGTCCACGCTCCAGTTGCTCACCGTGCGCCATGAATCGTAACCGTAGGGCACGGGCTTTCCGTCAAAGCCAATAACGCGCGAGCCGTCGAAGTTGCTCCGGTCCGGCGTGAGTCCCGTCTTGGCGTTCGCTACGCGATTGAAGAAATCGCGGCTCACATCCGCCGCCTTGGCCCAGAAGGCCCGGTCTTCGATCGGACCCCAGCGCGACCACAGTTCGTAAAACGCGGGCAGATGATAAGAGGCATCCGTTGTTCCGCCCGGCAGGTTGGGCACGAACTTGATCATGAAATGTGGCTCGTCGACCATGGGGCCGATGGTTTCCTGGTGCGGTCCGCGGTTGAAATGGGACCAGGCCACGGAAAACCAGGGCACGGGAACGCCGCGCGCCCTGGCTTCCGCCTCGAGCCTGCGATTGTTGGGGCTGGGCCAGGGATGATCGGGCATGATGAAGGGCGGATCGCCGGGGTGAATGCGAAATGGACTCGTCCCCGTAAGCACAGGATGATGGCGCATTCCGCGCAGGATTTTGTCCGCCTCCGCCTGGTAGTTGTAGATGCCCTTGCCGTTGCCCCAGCGATGGGCGGCAAAGTAGAGAGCCATGGTAAAGTACTCTTCGCCGTCCGGCGCCGCTCCCGTGGCGCGCGGCGTTCCGTCGGTGTTCATGGACCAGGCGAAGTAGCCGACCGAAGGGTTCTTGGGGTCGGTGATGAGCATGTAGGTGTTGGCCCAGTTCCACAGAGCGTCGAACACGCGCTTCTTGTTAAGCTCGACGGCGACGATCATGCCGTAGCTCATGCCTTCTGTGCGGGCGTCGTTGTTGGCCCAGTCCGTGATGAAGGCGAGGGGACCGTTCCGGTTGGCGCCGGTCTCGAAGTAAATGCGCTGCTGCTGGCCGTCACCGTGGAACAGTTGCTGAAACGCCTTTTCGATTTTGGCGCGGCTCTCGGCCGGCGTGTGTCCCTGCTCGGCGAACAGGTCACGGTAATGGTGAGTTTTATAGGCGCCGTCGCCGTCTCCGGGGAAGCGCTCGATTTTGCCCAGGGGTGCGTTCACGTGCGGCGGGGGCATGGTGAATCGCGGAGGATGCTGCGCTGCGGCGCCGGGCGGAGACTGCGCCGGCGAAGCGCAAACGGCCAGCAGGGTAAAAACGGCCACTGGAAGACAGGCGCTGAAGTAGCGGGGCCGGGGAACGGCGTTTCCCATCACCCACCATTCTTACCACAGGGAATGACGTCGCTGCCGGGATTCCGTGGCGCTGAGGCCAGCATAAGTGTTTGCGAAGCGACACGCCGGCAGATGCCAGCATTGCTTGCAGTGCGGGCAAATCCGAGTTACGCTTATCCCATGGCGACGATCACAATCCGCAAGCTGGACGAGACAGTGAAGCGCAAGCTGCAGGTGCGCGCGGCGCTGAACGGGCGCTCCATGGAAGCCGAAGCGCGCGCGGCGCTCTCCGAACAGGTAGCAGACAGCACCCCTGCCGATCCTAGGGAAGGACTCGGAACCGCTATCCATAGACGGTTTGCCGCGCTCGGAGGTGTCGATTTCAAAATTCCGCCACGGCAGTTTTCCACCCGCCCGCTTCCCAAGTTCGACGAATGATCGTGCTCGACAACAATGTGATCTCTGAAATGATGCGGGTGCTTCCGGATCAAGGAGTTTCTGCGTGGCTGGACGCTCAGCCTCCCGAAGAATTGTGGACTACTTCCATAGTCATCGCGGAGTTGCTCTCTGGTATTGAATCGATGCCCGTCGGGCGCAAGCAGCGGACGCTGCCCGAAGCAGTCGAGAGGATGATTGCAGAGGATTTTCGAGGTCAGATTCTCAGCTTTGACCTTGACGCCGCTCGCCATTATGGGCAAATTCTTGCGTCCCGTAGCCGCCTGGGCCGGCCCATCCGCGAAATGGATGCGCAAATCGCGGCTATCGCGCGTGTTCACGGCGCTACGCTCGCAACCCGCGACACAGGAGATTTCGCGTTTTGCGATCTGAAGCTCGTCAATCCATGGACTGCCGGCCAGGTGGATTTTTCTTGAGGAAGACTCACCTTGCCGTTGTTGCTTGAGGACACAACTATTGTGGAGCCCCTGACGGCGGCTTCCAATCATGCCAGGCTTACGCGGGTTTTTCGACCGGTCTGGGAGTTTTCTCCGCATGGAACACGGCGCCGCGTGCCGGACGCATCGAGGTCCACGCGATCAGGCCGATGCCTGCGATGGCCGCGCCCGCGCTGGCCAGTTGCGCATTCGATAGGCCCCAGAGGACCTTGGGGTTGCGGCGGATGAGTTCGACCAGAAAGCGCGCCACACCGGAGAGCAGCAGGTACTGGCCGAGGATGGCGCCTGTGGGGTGGGGCTTGCCAAGGCGACGCCACAGCCACCAGCCGATGACGAGGCCCGCGGCCAGCTCATAGAGCGGAGTGGGGTAGACGGGCACGAAGACCGGCTCGATGCCGTGTGGGAAGGCCATGCCCCAGGGGTGGAAGGTCCAGCCCAGAATGTGCACGGGTTTGATGGCGATGCCGTAGCAGCCATCGCCGGAGAGAAAGCAGCCGATGCGGCCGATGCCGTAGCCGATGGCGGCAGAAGGAGCGGCGAGATCGAGGATGCGCACGGCGCCGATCTTCTGGCGCCAGCCCTGAATGACGAGGGCAGCAAGACCGAAGGTGAAGCCGCCGTACCAGGCGAAGCCGCCCGGATCCCAGAGCGCGCGCCAGCCCAGCTCGCGAAAATCTGTGGGCGTGTCGAGGAGGTGCCAGACCTTGGCGCCCGCAATTCCGGCGATGAGGGCGACAACCACGATCCACATGGCGTCGGCCTGGATGCCTTGCCTGCGGAAGGCGCGGTCGAGTAGGAAGGCGGCGACGACGGCGGCGCACCACATCATCAGCCCGTAGGTGTGAATGGGAATAAACCCGAGGTGGATTGTGGGCAGCATCTCTACACAGTATAGACGCGGCCGGCAGAGGTTTGGTTCGGCGGCCGGATCGGCCCCGATTTTCACAGACACACTCGCGCCAAAGCCTTGATTTCAGGCGATACTGTGTGCATGGCTACGATGACCGACCAGGGGCTGGAGGTTCTCTACACGCGGCAGCAAATTGCCGAGCGCGTGGCCGAGATGGGCGCGCAGATCACGCGGGACATGAACGGCGAAAAGCTGGTGATGGTGGGAGTGCTGAAGGGCGCGGCGTTCTTTCTCTCCGACCTGTCGCGGACCATCCAGGTGGATGCGACATTCGATTTTGTCTCCACGTCAAGCTACGGCAAGGGACAGCGATCCTCGGGCGCGGTAAAGCTGATTAAGGACCTGGACGAGCCGATCGAAGGCAAGAACGTGCTGGTGGTTGAAGACATTCTCGACACCGGCCTGACTCTTTCCTATCTGCGCAAGATTTTTCTCCAGCACCACCCCAAAACCCTGCGCATCGCCACGCTGCTCGACAAACCCTCGCGGCGCATCGAGAAGATCGACGCCGACTACGTGGGATTTTCGATCCCCAATCTGTTCGTGATCGGCTATGGAATGGACTACGCGGAGCGCTACCGCAATTTGCCGGACATCTGCCTGATGTCGCCGGATCATCCGGAGTAGGCGCGCCGTGGACGGGCAATCCGCCGCGGAGGGTAAGAGCGTGGATGAGCGGGAGCTGCTGACCGGCGCCTATCGGGACTTCAATGCGCGCCGCATCGATGCCGTGCTGGCGCGGATGCATCCTGACGTGGAGTGGGCAAACGGAATGGAGGGCGGACACGTCTATGGAATCGATTCGGTCCGTGCATACTGGACCCGCCAATGGACCACAATCGATCCTCACGTCGAGCCAATGCGAATCGAACTCGACGCTGATGGCAGATTCGTGGTTGAAGTTCATCAGGTTGTCCGCGATCTCGATGGAAATCTATTGTTGGACACCATCGTCCATCATGCCTATCGCATCCGCGATGGCTTGATCGAGCGGATGGACATCGAGTAAGAGGGCGATTGCGAGAGGCGGCGGCAAGCTCGTTTTCATAATACTTTCTTTTCCGGGTGCTATCGGACAGCTCCCCGATTGCATCAATTCACTAGGCGGGAACCCGGCCAAGTTCTATACTAATTTCCCGGAGGGTTCCGGAGCGCCGTAGTGTGGCGCAGTCCGGTGAGGAGCAAGCCCCATGTCAACCGTCACTCCGATTCAGGAATCGGACCTGGAGTTCGATCACGGCACCTTCGATGCGCCCGGCTTTACCGCGCAGGCGCTGGCCAACTGGCAGTCGCTGGCCGCGATCGTCGACCACACACTGCTCAAACCCGACGCTACCCACCGGCAGATCGAGAACCTTTGCGACGAGGCTGCGCGCTACCGCTTTGCCTGCGCTATGGTAAACCCGGTTTGGGTCTCGGCCGCGGTTGCGATGCTGGCCGGATCGGGCGTTCCCGTGGGAGCCGTCATCGGCTTTCCGCTGGGCGCTTCGCTGGTTTCAACGCTGCGCCAGGAGGCCTCCGCGCTGACCAGGCTGGGGGCGCGCGAGATCGATATGGTCATTCCCATCGGGCAGCTCAAGAGCGGCAATCACCATGCGGTCGAGCGCACCATCCATGCCGTGGCCAACGTGGCCCATCGTCACGGCGCATTGCTCAAGGTGGTGCTGGAGACGGCGCTGTTGAGCGTGGAAGAAAAGCTGCGCGGCGCGGAGATCGCGATCCAGGCCGGCGCGGACTTTATCAAGACTTCAACCGGCTTTGCCTCGGCGGGAGCGCACCCCGCGGACGTTGCTCTGTTGCGCGGCGTGGCGGGCGCGCGCTGCGGAGTGAAGGCTTCTGGGCGCATCGATTCGCTTGCCGCCGTGCGGGCGCTGCTTGAAGCGGGCGCGAACCGGATTGGCGCTTCGGCTTCGGTGGCGATCGTGCGGGAGCTTGGGGCGGAATAAAGCGGAGGGACTAGGGACGTAGGGACTAGGGACTAAGGAAGACCATCTCTGTTTGGCGCGATTCGCCCGCAGTCGCCGGAACGCCTCCGGATAAAAGGAAATACCTTACGCTCCACACCGTCATCGCTTTTCTAGTCCCTAGTCCCTAGTCCCTACGTCCCTTCGCGCCGTTTCCGCTATCATTCCCTTCGACGCACATGCCCGACGAGACGCCGCCATCCCCGCTTGAACGACACGACTTCGAGGGCGATTACCGTCCGGCGCCCGCGGACAATCCGCACGCGCATCTTGACCCCGTAAACGCGCGCATCGAGCCGGTGGACGCGGCGTACTTGATGAAGCTCACGGACGCGCTCAACACCACGCTCGACCTGGAGACGCTGCTGAACCGCACCTCCGAGCTGGTGCGGGCGGTGATTCACTACCGCATCTTCGCCATCTTTCTGCTCAACGACCGCACCAACGACCTGCGGATGCGGTTCCAGATCGGGCACACGCCGCAGGCGGCGCGGATGCGGTTTCCGCTGGGCAAAGGCGTTGTGGGACAGGTGGCGCTCACGCGGCAGCCCGTTCTGCTCAACGACGTGGCCAAGGACGAGAACTACATTGCCGCCAACCTCGAAGTGCGTTCAGAGCTGGCCGTTCCGCTGATCGCTAAAAACAGGCTGATCGGCGTGCTGGATCTCGAAAGCGAGCAGGAGGGATTCTTCCGGCCCGAGCACCTGCACACGCTCACCGTGACGGCTTCGCGCATCGCCCAGGCGATCGAGAACGCCCGGCTCTACGCGCGCGTGTCGCGGCAGGCGCAGGTGCTCGAAGTGCTGAACGAAATTTCAGTCGAGCTGGCGTCGATTCTCGATCTCGACCCGCTGCTGGAGCGCGTGGGGCAGCTTTTGCGCCGGCTGATCGACTACCAGATGTTCTCGATCATGCTGCTCGATGAGAAGGGCGATACGCTGATCACGCGCTATGCGTGGCGCTTCGGCTCCGCGCACGCGCCCATGCGCCGCGTCTCCGTGACCAGCGGGCTGGTGGGCGCGGCGGTGCGCGAGTGGCGGCCCATCAACGTGCCCGACGTGCGCAGGGATCAACGCTACCTGGCCATGAACCCCGAGACGCGCTCAGAGCTGGTGGTGCCGCTGTTTTACAAGGGGCGCACCATCGGCGTGCTCGATCTCGAACACACGCGGCCGGGATTTTTCAACGAAGAGCACGAGCGCATGTTGACCACGATGGCGGCGCAGGTGGCTATTGCAATTGAAAACGCACGGCTCTACCAGGCGGTGCGACGGCAGGAGCGGCAGCTCGAAAAAGATCTGGCCATGGCGCGGGAGGTGCAACTGCGGCTGCTGCCGCCGGCGCCGCCGGAGCACAAGAACGCGGAGCTGGCGGTGCGCTTTTTGCCGGCGCGGACGATCGGCGGCGACCTCTACGACTTTCTGGACTACGGCGCGGGCCGCACCGCGATCGTTCTGGGCGATGTGAGCGGCAAAGGCGCGCCGGGAGCGCTGTTTTCGGCGCTGGTCAGCGGCATCATGCGCTCGGCCGCGGCGCAGCGTCCGGAGCCCGCGCAGATGCTGTCCCTGCTCAACGACGCCCTGCAGGAGCGCAAGCTCGAGTCGCAGTACGTAACCATGCTCTTCACGCTGTGGAACGACGAAAACCGGACGCTGCAAGTGGCCAACTCTGGCGCCGTGCAGCCTGTATTTTGCCGCGCGGGACAGGCGGTGACTGTGCAGGCCGAGGGATTTCCGCTTGGGCTGTTTCCCGACGTGACCTACGAGGAACTGAGTGTGGCCACGCAGCCGGGCGACGTTCTGCTGTTTGTCTCCGACGGCATTCTGGACGCCGAAAATGAGCAGGAGGAGATGTATGGGCAGGACCGGCTGTCCGGGCTGCTCTGCGCGCACCGCGACAAGCCGGCACAGGAGACTGCCGACGCAATTCTCGCCGACGTAACACGATTTCAGGGGGCGCACGACCGCTTCGACGACGAGACGATTATTGTGCTGCGAGTGCGATGAAGACAGTGGACAGTGAACAGTGGACACGGGACAGTGAACAGTGAACAGAAAGAACCGTCAGTGTTCAGCAGTCTTGAGCGATTCCAGCATTGAGGAGAGCATCTTTCCTACTTCGTGCGACAATCCTTCGGCTTCTAAGAGTCATGTCTGCCATAAATGAGGTAGACTGCTCACGTTGGCGATTGCGTTCGGCATGGCAACGAATGTCAACGGTTCTCGAAGGAGAGACGACTTGAATGACGTGGAGCCGCAGATAGGCCGGCGGGCGTTTATAAAGCTGGCGAGCGGAAGCGCTGCGGGCGCCGTGCTCGCTCCCGTGTACCGAATGGTTGGGCAGGTCCCTCACACTGAACGCCAGGTCTCCGCCACAGACGTGGGAGCCGTCGCCGATGGCAGGACTTTGAACACGGAGAAGCTCCAGGCGGCTATCGATCGCCTTGCCGCGCTGCAAGGCGGCGCCTTGGTTATTCCCACGGGCGTCTTTCTCTCCGGCGCCCTCTTCTTCAAGCCCGGGGTTCATCTCCGCCTGGAGCGAGGCGGCGTGCTGAAGGGATCCACCGATGTTCGCGACTACCCGATGCGCCGAACGCGCATAGAAGGCCATTTTCAAGTGTGGTTGCCCGCGTTGATCAACGCGGACGGATGCGATGGCCTGCGCATTGAGGGCCAGGGTACGCTGGACGGCAACGGCGCGCCATTCTGGCAGGCCTTTTGGACGCGTATCGAAGCCAACCACAAGACGACGAACCTGGACGTGCCCCGCCCGAGACTGGCGTTCATCGAGAACTCGCGCGATGTGCAGATCTCCGGCGTCACATTCAAAGACTCCGGATTTTGGAACCTCCATCTGTACCGCTGCCAGGAGACGCTGGTCGAAAATGTGCGGTTCGAGGTGCCGGACGGTGTGCGCTGTCCAAGTACGGACGGGACGGATATCGACAGTTGCCAGCACGTCACCATCCGCGGCTGCACCTACCGCGTGGACGATGACTGCGTCTGCCTGAAGGGCTCCAAGGGGCCGTTCGCCATGGACGACCACGACAGCCCGCCCGTCGAGCACATCCGTATCGAGAACAACACCTACGAACGGGGCGGCGGCGTTGCGACCCTGGGCAGCGAGGCGACGATCGTTCGCGATGTGGTGGTGGAGAACTGCAGGGTGCTCGGCAGAGTACCGGTGGTGCATCTGAAGCTGCGTCCGGACACGCCGCAGTTGTATGAGGACCTTCATTACCGGAATATTACACTCGCGGGTCAGGGCTCTATTTTCGAGGTGCGGCCGTGGAAGCAGTACTTCGACTTGCAGGGCCAGGCGCCGCCGAAATCTATCGTGCGCAACGTGACGGTTAACGCTATCAAGGGCAGTTTCGGTTCGTTCGGCGTGATACGTGGAAATCCCGGCCAAACGACCCTGAGCGGCTTCAAGCTTGAGGACATCGACGTGCAGCTCAACAACCCGAAGCTAACGGTAGCCAGCGGCATCGGCGTGACGGTAGAGAATGTGACCGTCAATAACAAGCCCTTTGTGCTGAGTCGCACCTGAGCCTGTTACCACGTAGGGAGAGTGGTCTGAAGCTTGGTTACAATCATGAGAGTCGCGAATTCGGCCGATTCGGCCCAGTTTGAGCGACGCGGAATCCCCGAAATCGAGCGCACGTGCGATTCCAATCTGCGTCTGCACTTCGGAATTCGACCCTCCTGCGATCCCCAGGAATTGGCGGAATTCGCCCGTGGTGTTTCTAGCTTGCCCCTCCGCAATGTTGCTCGGAATTGAGACGACGGAGCGTCGCATTTTGGGTCGTGAGACCGTACAATTCCTCGCGTGGGAACTGGCGCGTCAGTCGATAAATCACGACAGCCAATTCCATGGCACGCTGCCAGACTTGCAAATCTCGAAACGACTGCACCATCGAATAACCTTACGCTTTCACTGTTCACTGTCCACTGTTCACTGTTCACTGTTCACTGACCACTGTTTTTTCACCGCTGAATGCGCGCCGATCCGCCTTTGGCGAAGGCACGGACTTGATCGAGCGTGGCCATGGTGGTGTCGCCGGGGAAGGTGGTGAGCAGAGCGCCGTGCGCCCAACCCAGCTTTAAGGCCTCTTCGGGCGCTTCGCCGCTGAGCAGGCCGTAGATGAAGCCGGCGGCAAAGCCGTCGCCGCCGCCTACGCGGTCCACCACTTCCAGCTCGGCCGTCGGCGCTGTGTAGGTTTTGCCGTCGATCCAGGTGACCGCGCTCCAGCTATGGCGGTTGGTGGAGTGGACTTCGCGCAGCGTGGTGGCCACGACCCTTACCTTCGGGTGCTTCTTGACGACCTTGTCGATCATGGCGAAGAAGACGCTGGGGTCGAGCTTGGATTTGGCGGCGACTTCGGGACCCGGAATGCCGAGTCCCTTTTGCAGGTCTTCTTCGTTGCCGACCAGCACGTCCACGTTCTCGACAATTTTGGCGATCGTCTCGACGGCGCGATCTTCGCCGCCGGAGATCTTCCACAGCTTGGCGCGGAAGTTGAGGTCGAAGGAGGTGACGGCGCCCGCGGCCTTGGCTGCCTTCATCATCTCGGCGGCCAGCGGAGCGGTGGTGGGCGAGAGCGCGGCGAAGATGCCGCCGGAGTGGACCCAGCGCACGCCGTCCGAGAAGATCGTCTTCCAGTCGAAATCGCCCGGCTTGAGCCGCGCCCCGGCTTCGTTAGAGCGGTTGTAGAAAACCACCGGCGGGCGGACGCCGTATCCCCGGTCGCTGTAGACCGTAGCCATGTTCGGGCCGGTCACGCCGTCGTGTTCGAAGTGTTTGTAGAACGGCTTCACTCCCATGGCCCGCACCCGCTCGGCGATCAGGTCGCCGATGGGATAGTCGGACATGGCCGTCGCGATCCCGGTCTTCATCCCAAAACAATCGGAGAGATTGGCCGCCACGTTGAACTCGCCGCCGCTGACGTGGATTTTGCACTCCGTGGCCTTGCGGAAGGGGACGATCCCAGGGTCGAGCCGGTGCACCAGCGCTCCGAGAGAAAGAAAATCAAGCTCGCCGGTTTCAAGAATATTCAGCCCGTAACTCATGGTTTTTTCACTCCTTGCTCTTTGGTTTTTAGACCCGGTCTGGCCGGCTTGGCCTGGGCGACGATGTCGATGTCGTCGAGCAGAATCGTCTGCTGCGAGTTTTTCGACACCAGAACTTTGGCAGTAATGGTGTCGCCGGGGTGCAGGGCGGCAATGATGGCGGGGTTCTTTACCTGATAGGGCATGGTCATGGCCTCCATAAAGCCGGGGATGGCGTCGCCGTCGAGGTCGACGATGCCGTCCTTGGGGTCGGTGGCTACGATTTTGCCGCGCACGTGGTAGACGGTGACGCCAGCGCCGGCCGAGGCCTGTGACGCGGATTTCGACGCCGTGCGGCACCCGGCGAGAACGACGAGAGCGAGGATGGAGGAAGCGAGGGCTCGGCGAATCACAGACCAGTTTACAACCGGGAGCGCTGGCGAGCGCGCCGGGGGCTTTCATTTCCGCCGCCTGCTGCGTTCCTTGACCGAATAAGCAAGAATGCTCATATTCGGTGAGCGAAGAGCAGCGAGTTCAAGCGTTGGCTGGCCACCCAGGGAGCAGCCTTCACGCCCTCCGAGGAGCGCCACTCGTACTCGCTTGTTCTATTGTGAAAGGGATATGCCTGCTCAGTCACACCGGTCCGATCCTCGCTTCCTTGGGTGGCGAACTCTCGAACAAAATCACCGCTGCCTCGCCGAGCTCTTACGTCCTGGATTTTCTGTGCTTGACGTTGGCTGCGGCACCGGCGCGATTACCGCAGGCATCGCGCGGGCCGTGAAACCCGGGGGGCAAGTGGTCGGTGTGGATCGTGACGAGGTGCTCCTCGAAATGGCGCGGACAGAGCACGCTGGGATTGAGAACCTGCAATTTGAGTGTGGCGATGCAACGGCTTTGAAGTTTCATGCACGATTCGACATTGTGACGTCTGCGCGAGCACTGCAATGGATCGCTGAACCTGGTTTGGCGGTCGAGAAGATGAAGCAAGCTGCCAAACGCGGCGGCATGGTCGTGGTTCTCGATTACAACCACACTCAAAACCAGTGGGAACCCGAACCTCCGCCGGAGTTCAGGGTGTTCTACCACGCATTCCTTACATGGCGGCAGGCAAACGGCTGGGATAACGAGATGGCGGACCATCTTCCTGGATTGTTTCGATCAGCGGGGCTGGCGAGCGTTGATAGCCGTGAGCAGGACGAGGTTGTGAGGCGTGACGAGCCGGAGTTTGCAAAGCTAAGCTTTTTATGGGTCGGAACGCTTGAATCCGTGGCCGGACAGCTTGTAGCGGCTGGGTTCTGCACGAAGGCCCAGTTGGATGAGGTGCGCGAAAGGTACGTCTCATGGGTCATGACAGATCTCGTCAAGCAGACTTTGGCAATGCGAGCTACGACTGGGATTGTGCCATAGACCGTTGCCACCCAGCGCCGACCGACAGGGCTGTTCGCTGAGCAATTCAGAGACAAGCGGTCGGATCGGCGCTAGGTCACACTGGCGTTTCCTTGTTATCCTTACCGCACATGGAAACCGCAGCCATTCAAACCCATGGGCTCACCCGGTCTTTCGGCGGCCTTGTCGCCGTTAGCGGCGTCACTTTCAGCGTGGCGCCAGGACAGTTCTTCGGCTTTCTGGGACCGAACGGAGCGGGCAAGTCCACCACCATTAAAATGCTCACCGGGCTGCTCGAGCCGAGCGCAGGAACGATCGAGATTCTTGGGACGCCGTTCGGCGCGGGCGCGCTGGAGCTCAAGCGGCAGATCGGCGTGGTGCCCGAGGGCATGGCGCTGCTGGGCCGGCTTACCGCTCCCGAGTACCTGCAATTTGTGGGACGCATCTACGGGCTGGACCGCGCCACCACTGCGCGCCGCGCGGACGAACTGCTGGAATTCATGCAGCTCGCCGGGGACAGCCGCAAGCTGGTGACCGACTTTTCCCACGGCATGCAGAAGAAGCTGGCGCTGGCCGCGGCCGTAATCCACGGGCCCAAGGTGCTGTTTCTCGACGAGCCGTTCGAGGGCGTGGACGCCATTGCCGCGGGAATGCTGAAGACCATGCTGCAGCGCATGATCCAGCGCGGAGCCACGATCTTTCTTACTACGCATGTGATGGAGATCGTGGAGCGGCTGTGCAGCCACGTGGCGATTATTCATCAGGGACGGCTGGTGGCGAACGGGTCGCTGGAAGAGCTGCGCGCGGGCGTGGCCTCGACGCTTCCGGGCGCGGAGAGCGCGCAGCGGCTGACGCTCGAAGAGATCTTTCTTTCGATTGTGGGAGCGACGGGGATGGAGCAGACGCAGGAGCTGTCATGGCTGGCGTGAACGGGGCTGACACGAACGGGGCCGGCACGAGCGGGGCCGGCGCGGGCGGACCCGGCTCGACCGCGACTGCCTGGGCGCCGGCCACGGGCGGAGCATTCAGCCGGTTGGCGCGCGCGCAGTACGCGGCGCTGGCGGCCATGCGCTGGCATGCGTTCCGCAACGGACTGCGCTCGACGCGCGGCGCCCTGGAAGCAGCCGCCGGCGGACTCTCCTACGTTCTTTATGCGGTAATGGGCCTCGGCATCACCGCCGGCATGACCACGGGCGCCTATTTTATGTCTGCGCACGGCCAATGGCAGGCGCTGCCCATCCTGGCGTGGGCGGTGTTTTTTATCTGGCAGGCGATGCCCATTGGCGTGGCGTCTTTTCAGCAGCAATTCGATCTCAACGGGCTTCTGCGCTTTCCACTGGGTTTTGCGCCGTTCTTTTTGCTGCACCTGATCTTCGGCCTGGTGGATTTCTCAACCATTCTCGGCGGGCTGGCCTGCCTGGGGATCTGCGCCGGAATCACGCTGGCGCATCCCGGCCTGTTCGGCTGGGCGGCGGCCGGCCTGCTGGCGTTTGGCGTCTTCAATCTGCTGCTCTCGCGCGCCATCTTTGCCTGGCTGGACCGCTGGCTGGCTCAGCGCAGGACGCGCGAAATTCTGATGGCCCTGTTTTTTGCGGCGATTTTGGGCCTCCAATTCCTCAACCCCGCGCTACACGGTCACCGCCATGAAAAGACGACGTACGCCGAGCGCACCGCGGCCGCGCAACGGCTGGCCGTGGCGGGAGCCGTGCAGAATTGGCTGCCCCCAGGACTGGCTGTACTGCCGGTGCAGCGCGCTGCGCAAAATCGTCCCGCTGCGGCGCTTGGGGCGATCGGGCTGCTTGGGATCTACGGCCTGGCCGCCGGCTTGCTGCTTGCCGTGCGTCTGGGCGCCGAGTATCGCGGCGAAAACCTGAGCGACGCACCCAAAGCGGCAAAGCCGGAGAAGCGCGCGGCCGCCGCGCCGGTCAGAAGTTCGATCTCCATCGGCGGCCACGGGCCCATGTCCGCCCTCATCGAAAAAGATTTGCGCATTATCGTGCGTTCCCTGGCCCTGCTCTATGCCCTGGGCGCGCCGCTGATCATGGTCTTCGTGCTGGCCGCCATCGTGGGCAGATCGGGGCGCATGCACCTTTCCATGGCCATGCCACTCTGCATCGCCTATGCCCTGCTTGGCTTCACGCAGTTGATTTACAACAATCTGGGCACGGAGGGCGCGGCGGTGCAGTTGCTGTTTCTTTCGCCCACACCGATCCGCACGGTTTTTCTGGCCAAGAACCTGTTGCACGCGCTGCTCTTCTGGCTGATTGCCCTGGCCGCCGGGGTTCTCGCCAGCCTGCGCCTCGGAGCGCCCGACCCGGCATGGATTGCGGTTACGCTGGCCTGGCTGATTTTTGCGATGCCCGCGCACCTGGCGGCGGGCAATATTTTTTCACTCACCATGCCGCATAAGATCAATCTGGGACGCATTGGCCGGCAGCGCTCGGGGCAGGCAAGCGTATTGCTGGGCATGCTGGCGCAACTGTGCGTGCTGGGCATTGGCGCGGCCACAGCGGGATTGTGCCTTCTCTTCGGGCGGCTTTGGCTTGCGGCGCCTATTCTGTTGCTTTTCGCCGTGCCCGCGTACATTGCCTGGCTGCGTACGATCGGCAACGCCGATGCGATGGCCAATCGGCGCAGAGACGAACTGATTGCCGCGCTGGCGAAGGCGGAATAGGGCGAAAACCAGGGTTCCTGTGTCCTCAGTTTCATTCGGGTCGCCGCCGCGGAAGGGCCGTCGAACGGCTTGAAACAGCTTTTAACCGCCCTTAAACGTGGCTAAAACGGCCTAAAAACGGCTTTCTTGTTTACTACTTGATAACCCTGCATATTTCGTAACGCATTCATTGCATGTTACTTGCGGGAAATCATGCACTAAAAATGAGGCGATTTGCACCCCACCCCAGGCCCCTCCTTCAGGGAGAGTGCGGAAGCGGGGACTATTCCGGGTCGCGGCGGTTTCTCCCTCGCCTGATGTCCAGACTTTGACCGGCTGCGCCATGCCCGGAACCCTCTATTTAAGAATTGTGCGCCAAAGGGGTGTAATTCTATGCAAAAACGAGCATGGAAAATTTTGCCGGCGTCTTCCGGATACCCCTGCTCTGGAACTGCAGTAGGGGTCAGGGGTCAAGAATCAGCCGGCGGAAACAAGGCATCTCCGGTTCGGTTCGTGCGGATCCAAGGGATCCGGTGGCGGTCCAATCACTATCTTCATGCCGATGACGGAGTGAGACCATGCGGGCTCCGCGTATTGAGCCGGTCCGACACCCGGACTCACGTCAGAAATAAGTCTGAACTACATCCACAACCTGGTACTGCGCATCCACCACCGGCAGCGTGCGCCATTTGTCGAAGGTCAGGCAGGGGTGGCAAATATCGAAACCGATCATGTCGCCCACGCGCAGACCGTCCTCAGCCGCGATTCTCATAAAAGCATGTTGATCCATCATCCTGGTAACTTCCCAGTGAGACGGAGCCCTTTGCGGCGCTTCTTCTCCTGGCCGGTAATGCAGCGCCGGGATCGGCAGCCCCGAATCGAAGGCGGCGTCGCGCTTGCCCATGGCAATAATCGCCTTTTCCGCCTCCGGAATCGATTGCACATAGGCCCAGATTTGAAGCGCCGGAAGCAGGCCGGCATTCATCTTGCGCGCGACGGGGTTGGCGGCGAGAATCCTTGCCTGGGCCCGCCGGTAAGAGCCCGCGTCGTGGGTGAGATAACAGCCGGGGCGCAGAACGATCTCGATCCTGTTTCCGAGCGCCGCCGCGGAAAACTCCTCGGCCACGACGTCGTACCACGCCGACCCCGCGCCGGAAAGAAGAGCCGGAGTGCGCTCAAATCGATTCTCGTCCGCGAGCGTGCGTGTGACTTCGACGGCACGGCGCAGAAAGTTGCGAATCGAAGCTTCCTCGTCGAGAACTCCTTCGTATAGCTCGACGCCGCAAAGTGCGATCGATGCCTTTGAGCGGGACAGGCTGTCCATGACCGACTGCAACTGCCCGCTATCGCGGATCCCCGCGCGTCCACCGTTTACGCCCAGTTCGATAAGCACCTGCAAGCGCAGGCCGCGCGCCGCGTAATATTCGCCTAACTGGTCAACCTGTGCGGCCGAGTCCACAAGACAGTAAAAGTCGAACTCGGGATCTTCGACGAGCCGCGCAATGATGGCCATATTCTCTCTTCCGATCAACTGATTCGCCATGAGCACGCGGCGGACGCCGTGCGCGTACGCAACCAGGGTCTGATGCGCCGTAGCAAGCGTGATGCCCCAGGCGCCGGCGCGCAACTGCATCTCGAACAACCGCGGCGCCATGGTGGTTTTCCCGTGCGGCGCCAGAAGAACGCCGTACGCTGCGGCGAATTCCCGCATCCAGTTGAGGTTATGCGTGAGCTTGTCCCGGTAAAGCACCGCGGCCGGCAGGTTCAGATCTTCGCGCAGAAGATTCCAGCCCTTGCGCACGATGTCCTCGGGCTCGAGGGAGCAATCGAAAAATCCCAGACCCTTGTTGAGCGGACCGATGGGGCCGAACGATGTTTCCGAGGCGCTTTTGCCCAAAAGAAGTCCCTCCTGAGAGCGACGGTACCTGCGCATTTCACCGGGAAATGCGCAATGTGCGTAGTCTATACTTCGAGTCAGCCACATGTTGAATTGCGACACGTTGATTCGAAATGCGAGCGTTCTTGACGGGAGCGGCGGCGCTGCCGAGTCTCTCGATGTGGCAATTCGCGACGGCCGCATCTGCGCGATCGGCGCATCGCTTCGGCTTGCCGCGTCTCGCGTAGTGGAAGCGGAAGGTCTGACACTCGCACCAGGGTTTATCGATACTCACACCCACGACGACATCGAGCTGATTCGCCGTCCGGCCATGCTCGCCAAGCTCTCCCAGGGCGTTACCACGGTGATTACTGGCAACTGCGGCATAAGCGCCGCGCCGGTCAGCCTGCGCAACGGCCTTCCCGAGCCCATGAACCTGCTGGGCGGCGCGGACGACTTCCAATACGCAACTTTTGCCGACTATGTGGAGGCCATCGGCAAGGCGCGGCCCGCGGTGAACCTGGGCGCGCTTGTGGGCCACACGGCGCTACGCAATAACCACATGGAGCGCCTTGACCGCGTGGCAACGGAGACGGAGACTGCGGCGATGCGTGCGCAACTGAGCGAGGCGCTGGATGGCGGCGCGCTGGGGCTGAGCACCGGCCTGGCTTATGGCTCGGCGAACGCCGCTTCCGCCGGCGAGGTGCTGGCGCTGGCGCAGCCTCTTGCCGCGGCCGGCGCCATCTATGCAACGCACATGCGTACCGAAGCGGATGCGATTCAGGACGCAATGAGCGAGGCCTTCGAGGTCGGGCGCACGTGCGGCATACCGGTGGTGGTGTCCCACCTGAAGTGCCTGGGCATTGCCAACTGGGGCCGCAGCGGCGAAGTGCTTGAGACGCTGGATGCAGTTCGCACAGAGCAGCCGGTGGGCTGGGATTGCTATCCGTATGCGGCCAGCTCGACCACGCTCAGTCCGCACCAGGTGGACGCGCGCACAGAAATTACGATTACCTGGAGCACGCCGCACCCGGAGATGGCGGGCCGGTCTCTGGCGCAGATTGCCGAAGCTTGGAGCTTGCCGCAGCCGGAGGCCGCACGGCGCCTGCAACCGGCGGGAGCAATCTATCACTCCATGGCGGAACCGGATGTGCGGCGGATCCTGGCGCACCCCGCGACCATGATTGGCTCCGATGGATTGCCCAACGAGCCGCGGCCTCATCCCCGTTTGTGGGGCGCGTTTGCGCGTGTCCTTGGGAAGTACAGCCGCGAGGAAAAGTTGATGCCGCTGTCCGCCGCCATCCATAAAATGACGGCCATGCCCGCGCAACGATTCGGGCTTGCCGAACGGGGCACGATCCGCGAAGGCTGCCATGCCGACCTGGTGCTCTTCGATGCGGATAAAATCATTGACACCGCTACGTTCGCCGACCCCATTCAGGCCGCAAAGGGAATTGAAGGCGTCTGGGTCAACGGAGTTCTCTCCTACACCGCCGATGGAGCAACCGGCGAGCGCGCCGGGCGCTTTTTGCCGCGCGGCAGAATAGCATGGACTCAATAACAAGTAAGGTAAGAGCGCGCCCAGGCCGCCACTCAAGGACGAATCTCCGCCCATGATCGACCCTCACAGCGTTTTTCTATTGACTGCGGCGTTGGTGGCTGTCATCGGCCTCATCGTGCTCATCGCCGTCTTCAAACTGAATCCCTTCATCGCGTTGTTCCTGGCTTCGCTGGCTCTGGCGCTGGCCGCGGGCATGCCATTCACCGCGGGAATCCATTCGTTCGAGCTGGGCCTGGGAGCGACGCTGGGACACATTGCCATCGTGGTCGCGCTGGGCACCATGCTGGGCAAAATGCTGGCTGAGTCGGGCGGCGCGGACCAGATTGCGAATACGATCGTTGACGCCTTCGGCGAGAAGCGCCTTGCATGGGCGATGATGGCGATCGGACTGGTGGTGGGCTTGCCGTGCTTCTTTGAAGTGGGCTTCGTCCTGCTCATTCCCATCGCGTTCACCGTCGCGCGCCGCACGGGGAAATCGCTGGTGCTGGTGGCGTTGCCGCTGGTTGCCGGCCTGTCGGTAGCGCAGGGGTTGGTGCCTCCGCACCCCGCTGCGATTATGGCGGTGACCATCTTCAAGGCCAACGTCGGCCGCACCATCTTTTACGCCTTGCTGATCGGCGTTCCCACGGCGATGCTTGCCGGACCCATGTACGCAAAGTTGATCGCGCCGCATATCGCGCTGCCGCCGGATAATCCCATGGCTGACCAGTTTGTCGATCATGGCGCGGAGCGCAGCCTGCCGGGATTCAAGCTCACGCTGATCACGGTTCTGCTGCCTGTGTTTCTCATGCTCATCGGCAGTTGTGCGGATGTGGCCGGGGCGCGCGGCAGCCTTGTCAACCAGGCGCTGGGCCTGCTGGGCAACGACGACATGGCGCTGCTCATCGGCGCGCTGGTAAGTTTCTTCACGCTGGGCAGGATGCGGGGATTTACGCGGGAAACCATCCTGCGCTTCAGCCAGGACTGCCTGGCGCCCACGGCCCTTATCACGCTGCTGGTGGGCGCAGGCGGAGGGTTCGGCCGTGTACTGCAAGACAGCGGCGTTTCTCACGCGATCGTCGGAGCCGCCCTCCGTACCCACGTTCCGTTGCTGCTTCTGGCCTGGTTGCTGGCGGCCTTGATGCGCCTGGCCACAGGGTCGGCCACCGTGGCCATGATCACCGCCGCCGGCATGGTGGCGCCCATCGCGCTGCAGAGCGGCTACCCGCAACCGGAGCTGCTGGCCATCGCCACCGGCGCCGGCTCACTCATTTTTTCGCATGTCAACGACGGAGGATTCTGGCTGGTGAAGGAGTACTTCAACATGAGCGTTCCGCAGACCATCGAATCGTGGTCGATTTGCGAAACCATCATCTCTGTCACTGCGCTTGTGCTCACCATGGCAGTCTCGTATGTCCACTGAAGCGCGGCCGGCGCGGCCGTTCGATCTTGGCAAAGTTCGAATTTTTCAATAAAAGGAAGGATGGAATGACAATCGGGGTTATGCAGCAGGCAATTTCGCGGCGAAGCTTTCTTGCGGCAACGGCGGCCTTTGCAGCCTCGCGCAAGCTGCGAGCGACGTTTCGAGACAGGCCGGCCGGGACGCTGGCTTACGTGGGCACATATACCGGTGCACACGGGGCTGAAGGCCACGGAGAGGGCATCGAAGTGTTCAAAATAGATCTCGTCACCGGCGAGCTGTCGCGCCACGCACCGGCGGTGAAGACGCCCAATCCCTCTTGGCTCGCCCTGCATCCGTCGAAGAAATATCTTTACGCTGTGAACGAGGTCGATAACTTCGATGGCGGCAGCGGCTCCGTAAGCGCCTTCGCCATCGACGGCGCCACCGGGACTCTGCGCCCTCTCAACACGGTAAGTTCGGAAGGCGCTATTCCTGCGTATTGCAGCGTCGATGCCGCAGGAAAGTTCGTATTCGTCGCCAACTACGGCGGAGGCAGCATCGCCGTGCTCCCCATCCTTCGCGACGGATCGCTGGGCGCGGCCGTCGACGTTCACCGCGATCTCGGTTCGGTGGGCAGCAGGCGTGCGACCGACGCGCCTCCCGGCAGCTTCGCCATCAGCGGCCACGACGCTCCTCATGCGCACATGATCGCCGCCGTTCCGGACAACCGCTTCGTGCTGGCCACCGATCTCGGCCAGGACCGCATCTACACCTATCGTTTCGACGGCGCCACCGGAAAGCTGACGGCGCCCTCGGGCGCGCCGTTTATTTCGTTGCCCACAGGCGACGGACCCCGTCATTTCGCATTTCATCCCAACGGCCGCTGGCTTTACTCCATTCAGGAGGAGTCTTCTACGGTCGTGTTTTTCCATTACGATTCCGAGGCAGGCTCGCTTGCTCCGCAGCAGACCGTCTCCGCGTTGCCTCCCGGCTTTGCCGGCACAAACTTTGCCTCGGAGATCCTCGTGTCGCGCGATGGGAAGAACCTTTATTCCGCCAATCGCCTGCACAACACCGTAGCCATCTTCTCCATCGGCGAAGAGGGGCGGCTCACGCATCGCGGCGAAGTTTCTACGATGGCTGACTATCCTCGCAACTGCTGCATCGACCCGACCGGAAACTTCCTTTTTGCCTGCAATCAGCTAGGCGATTCCATTACGTCATTTCGCATCGACCGCGGCACAGGCCTGCTCAAATTCACGGGTCAGTACACAGCGGTAGGAACTCCGGCAAGCATTACATTCCTGGCTTGATCTTCCTGGCCTGATCTTCCTGGCTTGATCTTCCCGGCTTGATCGGCCGAAGCGACTGGTGGATGCACACGCCGGGCGGCAATGAATCGCCGCACGGCCCGCAGTTGTTGAGGATGCGCTTTCGCATTCAGCTCATGGAATCCACAATGCCCGCGAGGCGGCCGGCCACGGTAATCTTAAAGGCAACGTGATCCGCGAAGAGAGCCAAATCGCTGCTCCGCACTCCGGACTCTTGGACAAGGATTCCGCAGCCTATCCGCCGCACCCTGGGAATGTAGATTCTCGAGCTTCGGCCGCTGCGGAACCTGTCTCTTCGCATCCGGATTCCGCGGACAGATCCCAGTTCGAGGACAGTGCCCAGTTCGAATTGACCGCCCCCGCAAAGCGCGCCGACGACGGATCGGCCGATCTCACCCCCTTCATGCGCCAGTGGACCGCGGCCAAGCGCGAGAACCCCGACGCGCTGCTCTTTTTCCGCATGGGCGACTTTTACGAGCTCTTCTACGACGACGCAACGGTGGCCAGCCGCGAGCTCGAATTGACCCTCACCGCGCGCGACCGCGAGCGCCTGGTGCCCATGTGCGGCGTTCCCTATCACGCCGTCGAGAGCTATCTCGCGCGCCTCCTTCGCAAGGGCTACCGCATCGCCCTCTGCGACCAGATGGAGGACCCCAAGCTCACGAAAAAGATCGTCCGCCGCGAGGTCACGCGAGTTCTCACGCCGGGAACTGCGCTCGATGCCGCCATCGGCCAGGAACAAAATAACTTCCTCGCCGCGCTCCACCAATCGGGGACGGCAAAGGAGCCCATCTGCGCCATCGCGCTGCTCGACGTCTCGACCGGCGAGTTTCGCAGTGCGGAGTATGCCGGTGCGAATGCTCGCCAGCAGGCTGTGGAAGCATTGCTGATGGCCGCGCCCGCTGAGGTCCTGATGGCGCACAGCGCCGATCAACCTGCCGCGCTCGACCGCATCCCTGCGCGCACCAGGATTGAAGACTGGGTGTGGACGCACGATTTCGCCTTGCCACTCGTCGAGCGGCAACTGAACGTACACTCGCTTGAAGGTTTCGGCCTCACCGCGCATCCTGCCGCGGCCATCGCCGCCGGCGCCGTCCTTCATTACGTTCGCACCACGCAGAAAAACGAAGCCCTGCACATCGACTCGCTCAAGTTCGAGGAGCATTCGACCGCCCTCGAGCTCGACCAGGTTACGGTGCGCAATCTCGAGTTGGTTGAACCACTCTTCTCCGGCCAGGACGAACGCGTTACTCTCTTCCGCACCCTCGATGCCTGCCAGACCCCCATGGGCAAGCGCCTTTTGCGCGCCACAATTCTGCGCCCGCTCTTGAGCGCGTCCGAAATTGACGCACGCTACGAGGCCGTGGCCGAGACGCACGGCGATCTGCTGCGCCGCGAAGAAATCCGCCGTGGATTCGCCGGCATTCTCGACCTCGAACGCCTCCTCGCCCGTCTTTCGCTCGATTCCGCCGGCCCGCGCGATGTGCGCGCGCTCGCAGCCAGCCTGGCGCGGCTGCCCGCATTGAAATCCGCGCTCGACGCCATGCTGTCGCCGCTGTGGTGCGAGATTTCGGCACGCCTTGACACGCTGGCCGGCATCACGGCGCGCATTGCAACCACGCTGGTCGCGGACCCTCCGCTGACTCTCGTCGATGGCGGCGCCATTGCCGCCGGCGTGGATATGGAGCTCGACGATCTGCGCACCGTTTCCGCCACCGGCCGCCAGGCGATCGCGGCCATTGAAGACCGCGAGCGCCAAAGAACCGGAATAGGTTCACTGAAGGTCCGCTATAACTCGATCTTCGGCTATTACATCGAAATTACCAAGGCGAACCTTGCTCTTGCGCCGGCCGATTACGAACGCAAACAGACTTTAGTCAATGCCGAGCGATTTACCACTCCCGAGTTAAAAGACTACGAGCGCAAGATACTGACTGCGCACGACCGCTCCATCGAAATCGAGAAGAGACTCTTCGCGGAGTTACGCGCGTTTGTGCTTGAAGCCGCGGGAAGAATTCGCCGGTCCTCGGCCGCCGTGGCCGAAGCCGACTTAATTGCAAACTTTGCGCATCTGGCCGCGGGGCGCCGTTACACGCGGCCCAGGCTGGTTGAAGAGCCGGTCATCGAGGCCGTGGGCGCGCGCCATCCGGTCATAGAGCAATGGCTCGAAGAAGCGCGCGAGGGACGATTCATTCCCAACGACATTTATTTGAGTGCATCTGAAGAGGGCCCGAGCCTCTTACTTATCACCGGCCCTAACATGGGCGGCAAAAGCACTTACCTGCGCCAGGCGGCCATGTTAGTCCTGATGGCGCAGATGGGCAGCTTTGTTCCGGCAGATAGCCTGCGCTTTGGTTTGGTGGACCGCATTTACACTCGCATCGGCGCCAGCGACAACGTGGCGCGCGGCCGGTCCACCTTCATGGTCGAAATGACGGAGACTGCCACCATTCTCAATACGGCCACGCGCCGTTCGCTGATTCTGCTCGACGAGATGGGTCGCGGTACGGCGACCTTCGACGGCCTCAGCCTGGCGTGGGCCACGGTCGAGTATCTGCACGCCGAGACCGGCGCGCGCACGCTCTTCGCCACGCACTATCACGAGTTGACCATGCTGGCCGAGAAGCTCAAGCGGGTGCGCAATCTGCGCGTCGGCGTGAAAGAGACGGCGGCTGGAATTGTTTTTCTCCATAACATCGAACCCGGCGCTGCCAGCAAAAGTTACGGCATTGAAGTCGCCCGGCTCGCGGGTCTCCCGGCGGCTGTCATCGAGCGCGCCCGCCACGTCCTCCGCCAGCACGAGAAGCAGGAGAAGCAAAACGTGCAGGTGGAAACGGCGCCCGATCCCATGCAACTGACCATCTTCACGCCGCTCTCGCAGCGCATCGTAGACCGCATCGAGGCTGTGGATGTGAACGCGCTGACGCCGCTGCAGGCGCTCAATCTGCTCGAAGAACTGCAATACGAATTGAAAGAAAAGAAGGAATAAGGGATGAATTTGAGTTTGCGGCGGGCTGCCGGAAGTCTGTTGGTCGTGGGTATATCGGGCAAGGAACTGACGGCGATGGAGCGCGCCTGGCTGAGGCTGATGCGCCCAGCGGGCATCATCCTTTACAAGCGAAACATCGCAGACGCACGGCAGACGCGGGCGCTGCTCACCGAAGCAACGGCGTTCTGCCCCACGCACTGCGTGCGCACCGTCGACGTGGAGGGCGGAACAGTCAACCGGCTCAACGAAGCGCTCGGGCCCATTCCTTCGGCGCAAGCTGTTGCGCAAGCGATGCGTCGTCCCACCCTTTCGCAAAAAGCGCGAAAGGATGGGGCACCCGATTCCCAGTCCACACTTTCGCGGAAAACACGAGAGGGTGAGAAGCCCAGTGACTTGGCCCGCGAACACGGCGAACTGATTGCACGCGCGGTTGCCGCCTTCGGCTTCAACTGTTCGCTCGCGCCCATGGTCGATCTGGCGCTCGCCGACTCCGCGGAAGTGCTGGGCACGCGTTGTCCCGCGCCGACGGCCCAGGGCGTCGTCGAATATGCGCGCGGTTTTCTAGCCGGCCTCGCATCGCGCGGCGTTGTTGGCTGCGGCAAGCATTTCCCCGGCCTGGGCGGCGGCACGCGCGACTCGCATCTGGAAACGCCGGCCATCGAGCGCGACGGAAAGGCGATCTGGCGCGAGGACCTCGAACCCTATCGTGCGCTCCACAAAGAGATGCCCATGGTGATGGTGAATCACGCGGCCTATCCCATGACCCCCGGCAAGGACCGGCCCGCGAGCGTGTCGAAATACTGGATCGAAACCATCCTGCGCGGGCATATCGGCTACAAGGGAATCGTGCTCTCAGACGATCTCGAGATGGGCGGCATCGTCAAGTTTATGCCCATTGAAGAAGCGGCCGTCGAAGCCCTTCGCACCGGCTCCGACTTGATCGAAGTCTGTCACCACGCCGAGCCAATCCTGTGCGCGTTCGAGGCGCTGATCGCCGAGGCCGAGCGATCCGCGGCTTTTGCCAAACTGCTCATGGCGCGCGCGCGCGAAACAGCGCGCAAGCGGGAGCGCGTCTTTCCGAACGCCGTGCCGCCGGCACTCAGCGCAGCCCAGTTCGAGGCGCTGCGCGCGCGAATCGTTCGCTTCGGCGAAACCATTGTCGAGGCGCAGCCGGCTACGGGAGCGACCGGCGCATGAAGCCCCGCGCCATGACCGTCGCCGGCGCGATGAGCGGCACCTCGGCCGACGGAATCGACGTGGCCGTGGTGCGCATTGCGCCGGGAAAACCGCGCCCGCACCTCGCCCTGCTTGCGCACGAAAGCTTCTCCTATCCCGCCTCTTTGCGCCGCGCCGTGCTGGCCGCGATGAACGCTTCTTCCATCTCTACCGCGGAGCTGGCGCGCCTCAACTGGCGCTTAGGACTCGCCTATGCCGAAGCCGTCGGCGCAACCGCCGCAGGGCGTAAGATCGAGCTTGAGCTCGTGGGCTGCCACGGCCAGACTCTCTATCATCAGCCGCGCGCGGAGCAGTATGCAGGCCGGCGCTTTGCCTGCACATGGCAGGCCGGCGAGGCCCAGGCCATCGCCGCGCAGCTCGGCATTCCGGTAGTCTCGAACTTCCGCCCCGCGGACATGCTTGCCGGCGGCCAGGGCGCGCCGCTCGTCCCACTGCTCGATTACGTGCTTTTCGCCGATGCCCAGCGCGGCCGCGTACTGCAAAACATCGGCGGTATCGCCAACCTCACGGCGATCCCCGCGAGCGCAACCGCCGAGCGCGTCATCGCCTTCGACACCGGCCCCGGCAACATGATTATTGACGCGCTGGCCACGGAGCTCTTCGGCAAACCGTTCGACCGCAACGGACGCACGGCCGCGGCCGGCGCCGTCATCGCTCCCGTTCTCAAGAGCGCGCTCCGGCATCCCTACTTCCGCCTCAAACCGCCGCGCACGGCCGGTCGCGAACAATTCGGCCGCGAGTACGCGGCACAATTGCTGGCAAGCTGCCGGCGCCACTCGAACAAACCCGAAGACGCGCTGGCCACAGCCACTGCGCTGACCGCCGAGACCATCGCCCTAAGCTACAAGCAATTCGCCGCGCCGCTGATGAAAGGCCGCGCCGTCGACTTCATCGTCTCCGGCGGCGGCGCGCGCAACGCCGCTCTAATGGCCATGCTCGCGCAGCGCCTCGCTCCGCTCGGCTGCGATCTGGCCGCAAGCGAAGAGTTCGGCATGCCCGCCGCGGCCAAGGAAGCAGCGGCCTTCGCGCTGCTCGCCTGGCAAACCTGGCACCGGCTGCCCGGCAATCTGCCCGCGGCCACGGGCGCCGCGCGGCCCGCCATTCTGGGCCAGGTGACCTATGCGTAAATGGCTGGCATTGGCAGCCCTGCTTTTGCTCACCGGCTGCCGCGAGGCGCGCCGCGATCCGCATACGGTGGTTTTCCTCATCGAGAGCAGCCCCGCCAATCTCGACCCCCGCATCGGCACCGACGAACCCTCCGAGCACATCGACGAATTGCTCTTCGACGGCCTCGTCGACCACAATGCCAGCTACCGATACACACCCGCTCTGGCCACAAGCTGGCAGCAGCCCAATCCGCTCACGCTCGTCTTTCATCTCCGCGCCGGCGTGCGCTTCAGCAACGGCCAGCCCATGACCGCGCGCGATGTGGTCTGGTCCATCGACTCCATGCGCAACGGCGCCGTCATCTCGCCCAAGGCCGCGGCCTACGCCTCCATCGATCGCGTCGAGGCTGCCGGCCCGCTCACCGTCGTCTTTCACCTCAAGCATCCCGACAACTTTCTCATGACCAACCTCTCCACCAGTGCGTTCGGCGTCATACCCTACGGCAGCGGCAACAATTTCTGGCGTCATCCGGTGGGCACGGGGCCTTTCCGTTTCGTCAGCCAGCAGATCGATCAGGACGTTGTCATCGACCGCAATCCCTTCAGTTGGCAGCCCGCGCCAAAGATTGCCCGCGTGCGCTTCTCCGTTGTGCCCGACGCCATCACCATGGCCCTCGAGCTCGAAAAAGGCTCGGCCGACGTTGAGGTCAATTCCCTGCCCCTGGACGTGCTGCCGGTGCTTGGCCTACGCCCCAACCTGCGCGTGGACGACGCCCCCGGCACAAACATCCAGTACATCGCCTTCAACACGCGCGACGCCATTCTCCGCCATGTGCGCGTACGCCGGGCCATCGCCTGCGCCATCGACCGCCCGCTCATCATCCGAACGCTCATGGGCGGCCGCGCACAGCCGGCGGTAAGTCTGCTGCCGCCAGGCCATTGGGCGTGGACCGGAGACGTGGATCGCTACGCCTACAACCCGGCGCGCGCAGATCGCCTGCTCGACGAGGCCGGCTACAAGCCCGGACCCAACGGCGTCCGTTTTCGCCTGACCATGAAGGTAAGCAACGACGAAAACACCCGTCTTCTGGCCGTCGTACTGCAACAACAGTTGGCGAAGATCGGCATCGCGCTCGCTTTGCGCAGCTACGAGTTCGCCACCTTCTACTCCGACGTCACGCGCGGCGCCTTTCAGATGTATTCGCTGCGCTGGGTCGGCGGAAACCAGGAGCCGCAGATCTTCACCTATGTATTTTCTAGAGCTGACTTCCCGCCCAAGGGCGCCAACCGCGGCCGTTACTCGAACCCACAGCTCGACGCGCTTCTCTTGGACGCCGCCCAGAGCCAGGACATGGCCCGCCGCCGCGACGACTACGTCCATGCGCAGCAGATCCTGGCGCTTGACCTGCCCTCCATCAACCTCTGGTACATCGATACGGTCGTGGTGCACAACCGCAGGTTGACCAATGTGGTTCCCTCGCCCTCGGGAGACTACCGGTTCCTTGAAACGGCAACCCTCGGCGGCGACTGAAGCACCCCTCAAAAAGCTGAATGTCCCATAAATCCAACGTTTTCATGGGCGGTATTTCCCACCGGGCCAGACCCGGCGCTAACTCACAAAAAGCCCTATAGCTATTCCAGAAGAGCAGTACCCACCTGTAGTGGCCTCCCACCCATGCGACAGAAAAAAGTCGCATGGGACACGGAGCCTTGGGTACAGCAACTGTGGAACCGCCCTGATTGCCAAAACCATAATCTTCTCTTAGATCTCGCAAATCGCCCTGTGCGAAGGGGCTTCAACCTTTTGGCTCACTTGCTCGTCTACCGGAATAGAGATAAGTTTCCATCCCAGATGCGGGCAGGTTTAGAGCGGTGAAAAGTCGGTACATGAAGAGCAGAGTCGGAATTCGCTGTGCAGCCTGGATAGCGCCGCTGGCGCTGCTGGCGGCCATGTTTGTGGCCGCGCCGGCCATACGCGCCCAGGCGCCGGTGAAGTTCCTGGGCACGATCACCACGGTCAACGGCAACTCGCTCACGGTTAAGACGGCTTCCGGCGATGTGCACAAGTTCGATGTGCCCGCATCGGCCGTCATCCGGCGCGTCGAGCCGGGACAGACCAGTCTCAGCGGCGCCGTGGCGATCCCATTGAGCGATCTGGCCGTCGGCGACCGTTTGCTGGTGCTCCTGAGCGGCACGCCATCCGGCTCTACCCCCGAGGCTTCCCAGATTATTGCCATCAAGCATGCAGACGTGGTCAAGAAGCAGGAAGAGGAGAACGCGGCCTGGGCCAGTGGCGTCGGCGGACTGGTAAAGAGCGTCGATCCCGCAACAGGCGCCATCGAGCTGGCCACGGGTGCAGGCCCGACGAGCAAGACCGTGACCATTCATACGTCCTCCGCCACTGTACTCAAGCGCTACGCGCCCGCCAGCATCAGTTACGCCCAGGCGCAACCGGCGCCCATCGCAGAGATTCATCCCGGCGATCAACTTATGGCGCGGGGGACCAAGAACGCCGACGGAACCGAGATGAATGCGCAGGAGATTGTCTCCGGCAGCTTCCGCAATGTCTCCGGGCTGATCACCTCCGTCGACGCCGCCAACACGACGATCACGGTGAAAGACCTGCTGACCAAGAAGGATGTGACCATCCGCATTGACGATGCCCAGATGCGCAAGCTTCCCGAGCGCATGGCGCAGTTTCTCGCCGCCCGCTTGAAAGGCCAGGCCGCGAGTAGCGCCGGCGGCGGTGGAAATGCGCGCGGGCAAAATGGCGGCGGCGAAATGCGCCGCGGCGGCATGGGCGGCGACCAAGGCGCGCGCGGCGAAAACAGCTCGCAGCAGATCCTCGACCGCGCACCGCAGATCAAATTTGCCGATCTTCAAAAAGGCGATGCCGTGATGCTGGTGGCCACGCAGGGCACAGATCAAGTCACGGCCATCACACTGGTGGCGGGGGTCGAGCCCCTGCTCGAAGCGCCTGCCAGCCAGGATCTGCTCTCCAGTTGGAGCATGAACAGCGGAAGCGCAGCAGCCGAAAGCGCAGGGACCCCGTAGAAGTATCGAAAATTTTTTAGATTCCCGGATAAGTGAGGGTGACGTGTACTCAAAATTGCACTGTTTTACACATTTTCTTCTTGCCCTGGCGCTTGGCGTTGCGGCCGTAATGGCGCATGCCGAGGGCGCCCCGCCCACTCAAGCCGTGGGAACCGCCACGGTGCGCGGCCATGTCGCCGATCCCAGCGGCGCGCTCATCCCCGGCGCCAAAGTCACCATAGCCAACGCCTTGGGCGTGGCCATTAAGACCACCACGTCCGACGCCACCGGCGATTTCACGGTGACCGGCCTCGCGCCCGGAAACTACAT
This sequence comes from Occallatibacter sp., assembly GCA_050745765.1. GTDB lineage: Bacteria > Acidobacteriota > Terriglobia > Terriglobales > Acidobacteriaceae > Telmatobacter. The sequence goes on from JBOGLX010000075.1 coordinate 31,063, forward strand.
CGTCGAGGTCGAGATGCCGGGGTTCGCGCTCTATACCTCGCCCACTTTCGCGCTCGCCGCCGGAGAGTCCAAGCGGGCGGATGTCACCATGGCCATCGAAGTGGCCAAGCAGCAGGTTGAGGTCTCCAGCGAAGGCGGCCCAGCGGTGAGCACCGAGGCCGGCGCCAACACCAGCGCCATCGTGCTCAAGGGCAAGGATCTCGATGCGCTCTCGGACGATCCCGACGAATTGTCGAGCGAGCTGCAGGCGCTCGCCGGTCCCGCCGCCGGCCCCAATGGAGGCCAAATTTACATCGACGGCTTCACCGGCGGCCAGCTCCCGCCTAAATCGGCCATTCGCGAGATTCGCATCAACACGAATCCGTTTTCGGCCCAGTTCGACCGCCTGGGATACGGGCGCATCGAGATTCTGACCAAGCCCGGAACGGATACCCTCCACGGGCGGTTCTTTGGAATGGGCAACGATAGCGCGTTCAACACCCTGAACCCATTTACAAAAACCATTCCTTCGTATCACAGCTACATGATCAACGGCACGGTGAGCGGCCCCCTTTCGAAGTCGGCGTCGTTCTTCTTCAGCGCCGAACAGCGCAATAACCAGAACGACAGCATTTACACCGTGCAGCAGGCGGACCTTGCTTCATCGGGCGTCTACTACGTTCCCACGACCGTCACCGGAAGCACGGTAACCATCGTCCCATACAACGGCGGCCTGCTGGCGCCGGAGACGCACACCAATATCTCGCCGCGCGTCGACCTGCAGTTGGGGCAGAAGAATACCCTCACCCTGCGCTACCAGTTCTTCCGCAACAACGAGAGCGGCAACCTCGGCGCCACATCGTTGCCGTCGCAAGCCAACTCGGCAGACACAATCGAGCATTCCGTTCAATTCGACGACACTCAAGTCGTCACCGAGCACCTGGTGAACGAAACGCGCTTCGAGTTCCGGCGGGCCATCGGCACCACGACGCCGGTCAGCACGGCGCCCTCGTTGAGCGTTTCGCAAGCCTTCAATGGCGGCGGCAACGGCAGCCAATACTCCAGCTCGCACTCCGACCATTACGAGCTGCAGAACTTCACTACCCTGTCCGCGGGAAAACAGGCCATCGAGTTCGGCATATGGGGGCGCGACAATCGCGAGGCCATTACCACGGACAGCGGCTTTAACGGCAGCTTCAGTTTCGCCCATCCATCCGACTATGCGGGCGCGCTCAACGAGCTTTACAACGGCACGGCCTGCCCCACGGCGCCATCGTCCTCCGACGAGGTCTGCGATACCAGCCCCGCAGCCCCCGGAGTCAACTCGCCCATCAGCATGAGCTACACCACGGGTAACGAGAAGTTCCAGGGCAACGTCTTCGACGTGGCGCTCTTCGTCCAGGACGACTGGACGGTGAATCGCTTTCTTACTCTTTCCGGGGGCCTGCGCCTCGAGTCGCAGAACCACACTGGCGATCACGCCGACTGGGCGCCGCGGGTGGCTTTCGCCTACGCACTGGACGGGCACAAAAAAGGGGCGCAGCCGAAAACCGTGCTGCGCGGCGGTTTCGGCATGTTCTACGATCGTTTCGGAGTTGGCAACCTGATGAGCCTGGAAGAACTGAACAACGGGCCAAACAGCCAGAAGCAGTACGTCATCAACGATCCGACCTGCTTTACCAACACCAGCCTCAGCCCCAATTTCCTGGCCTCCTGCGGTTCGGCCACGGCGAACCCACCGCAGATCTACCAGATCTCTCCCACCTATCGCTCGCCGGACTCCGAGATCTTCAGCACCAGTCTCGAGCACCAGTTGACCAAGGCGGCGACGCTCACGTTCACTTATGTGCATTCCTATGGCGTGCACCAACTGGTCACGCGCGACTCGAACGCCTATCTGCCGGGAACCTACAGCTGCGACAGCAGCGGTGCGTGCACGGCTAGCCAGCCCCGCCCCGATCCCAGCCTGGGCATCGTGCATCAGTACGATCCCGAGGCCATCTTCAAGGAAAACCAGATTATCGTGAACGTAAGAGCCCAGTTGAGCCCCAAATTCAGCGTAATGGGCTTTTACAACGCCAGTTGGGCCAACTCCGACGGCGGCGACGGCTCAAGCCCCTCCAACTCCTACAACCTGATGCAGGATTACGGCCGCGCGGGCTTCGTGCATCCGCAATGGGTCTTCCTGATGGGCAGCTACACCGGCCCGTGGGGCCTGAGCTTCAACCCGTTCCTGATCGCGCAGGCGGGCCAGCCATACAGTGTGAGCACGCCCTTCGACCTCACCGGCGACACCTTCTACAACGACCGGCCGTCGTACGGCGCGGCGTCGAATTGCTCGACCCAAGTGGCGAACTACTTTTCCACGCCCTTTGGCTGCCTCGACGCCATTCCTCAACCCGGTGAAGCCATCGTCCCCACCGATCTTGGCAACAGCCCGTCGGCAGTTGCCGTGAACCTTCGTTTGAGCCGCACCTTCGGCATCGGGCCAAAGGTCGAGGCCACTGGCGGTCCGCCTCGGGGCGGCGGCGGTCCAGGCGGGGGCGGCGGACATGGAGGCGGACGCGGCGGCTTTGGCGGCGGCTTCGGCGGGCCGTTTGGCGGCGGGGGCGGCATGCACGGCGGCATCTCCAACACCGGCCGCAAGTACGCGTTGAACTTCAGCGCCCAGGCCCTCAACCTCTTCAACGATATCGACTACGGAACGCCTGTGGGTAACATCGAGAACTCGCGCTTTGGCCAGTCCACCAGCCTCCAGAAAGGAATCTTCACCTCCGGCTCCGCGGCACGGCGCATCTTCTTCCAGGCCGCATTCCAGTTCTGAACGTTTGCTCAATGCCTGAGTGAAGGCCGGGGCTTCGTGCCCCGGCCTTTTTGTCTGGAGCATTTCTCCTAAAGGTGTGAGGTGCGGGTGCCCCACCCTCGCCGCGTTTTTGTTTTTGCGGTTAGGGTGGGGTAACTCTACAGCAAATGGAGAGATGCTCTACACGCCGGTTGTAAACCACATGCGCCTGCCAGGCGCGCCGCGGCGGGCCCTCCCGTTCGCATAGTCTTCACGCGCGTCCTTCCACAAGCGAGCGATAGAGCGCCTCCCAGGCATCGGCACGGGCTTCAAAGTTGAAGTGCTCCGCGATGCGCCGCCGGGCTGCGCGTCCCAGTTCGCCGCGCGCCTCCGCCGGCCGCTCCATCAGAGCAATCATTGCCAGCGCCAGCGCCTCGGAGTCCCGTGGCGCCACCACCGCGCCCGCGTCGCCCACCAACTCGCGCACCCCGCCAACATCGGTCGCGACGACAGGCTTCTCCATGGCCATGGCTTCGCCAACCGCCAGCGGCATTCCCTCCCACGCCGACGACGAAACAAATCCATCCGCCGCGTCCAGCAGCGCCGGCATGTCGCGCCGCAGGCCAAGCCAGCGCACCTGCTCCCCTTGTCCGTTTGGTCCGTCGATCACATCGGCGCTGTTCTTTCCCAGCCCGTGCGGAACATCCACAGCTTCCCCGGCAATCCAGAGACATGCTCGCGGCTGCTCTTCCCGCACTCGCGCAAACGCACGCAGCAAATTCGGAAAATCCTTCGCCGGCACAACCCGGCCCGCCGCGAGCCACACAAACTCATCGTCCACGCCCATCTGTGCGCGCGTCTCCGCGCGCTGCTCACAATCCGGCGTAAACTCGTCGAGATCGATTGCATTCGTGATCACGGCACACTTGTCCGCAGGCGCCGCTTTAAGGCGCACAAACCGCTCCGCCGCAGCCTCGCTCACCGCCGTCGTGCGCCGCGCCAGCCCGTCCGTCAGCCGGTAAGCGGCCATCCGCGTCCAGCCGCCTTCATACACGTTGTGCACCGTGGAAAGAACCGCCGCATCAGGCCATAGCGCCTTGAGCAGCCGCGCAAAGATGTTGGCGTGAAAACTGTGACTGTGCAGCAGATCGGGCTTAAAATCCCGGCAAAACCGCCGCGCACTCACAAGTCCGGCCATCAGGCTCGCGGGCGACTTACCCATGCCGAGGTGGTGCACAGGGAGTTCGGTGGACCACTCTTCCGGCACGCGCGGCATCAGCGTCAGCACGGCGGCCGCATGGCCGCGTCTGGCCATACGCTCCGCCAAGGCCAGCGCCTGCCGCTCCGCTCCGCCCATGCCGAGCGAGGTGAGGATGTAGACGATGCGCATTCCACCTGGATTCTACAAATTCTTCGGTGGAACGATCATAGCGCGGGAGGTCGGGAGCCGGCTTTCGGGGCGAAACTTCGTCTTAGAAGCGTATCCACCGCGAATAGCCCCGGCCCTAGAATCAGAATAAGCAGCGCCGCGAACCAGTAATTGTAAGCGTCCGCGGCCTGGAACTTGTCGGGATTCGAGATCACGCCCAGGAATGCGTCTTTCTCGGCCACCCAAAAGGCCACCGTCATGTTGATGAACAGCACCAGCGCGGTGAACCGCGTGGCAATACCGGCCGCAAGGGTAACGCCGCCGACAAGCTCGATCACCGCGACGAGGAATGCCGCGGCAACGGGCGCAGGCAGGCCCAGTTGCCCAAAATACGCGCCCACGCGCGCCAGGTGCGTGAACTTGCCCCAGCCGTCGATAGTGAACTGCCAGCCCCAATAGAGCCGAATGGCGAGCAGCAGTGGGTTTTTCAGAAGATTGCAGAGCCACACGAAGCCGCCGTGGGCTGTTCTCACCGCGTGGATAATCTTGTGCATCTGGCTCCTGCTTTCGCTGCTACTGCCGAACAAGGTCTTCGAGTTCCGGAGCGCAGATCCAGCCCAGCTCTGCCCAGTGGCCGAACCATTCGCGAATGCGCGCCGCGCGCCGCTGCTCGGGAATCGGCGAATCGGCAAAACCGGCGCCAATCGCCTCCGCCAGCGGCAACCCTTCGCCAATCGCGCTCAGCGTGAGGAATTCTTCGCGCCGCAACCGCTTGTAGTAGACCGAAAAATCGAGCCGGTGCGCGGCGACCCAGGTGGGCCGGCGGCGCAGGCTGGGCAGCTTTACCGGCGGCTCGTCGCCGTCGTCGTGCTCCACGCCGGCCTCGTTCGTCAGCCGCTTCTCCTGGTCGTGCAGTCCGACCACCAGTTCGTCGGCCGGGTAGTCCAGCGCCATCAACCGCAGATGCGGCTGCAGTCCCAGCCGCGAGCCTCCGTCCAGCGTGGCAATTTGATCGAGCGTCAGCGGTGAGCGCTCGCCCGAGTCGAACGCCTCCACAAACGCCCACTCGATGCGCGCCACATCGAGGGCGAGCCGATGCCGCCGCCCGGCGTACTCGGGGCGATCGGCCAGCCACTCGGCCAGCTTCGATCCCAGGTTGCGCAGCGTAAACGAGCGGCTTGGATGTGCGGCGAGGTAGGCAATGGAGAGCGCCTCAAACCGCCGGCTGCCCACAACCGAGCGCAGCGCCGGAAAATCCTCGGCCAGCGCGCCCAGAACGCGAAACCAGTACTGCCGGTTGTAAATCTCCAGCCGCTCGAAGGCCGTGAGCCGGCTGTTGGGCGCAATGAACGATTCGGCAACGGCAGCCGTCGCACGGCCGTCGGCCAGATGCGCGCGCATCTGCTCGTCGGTCGTCAGCGGCTCCATGACGGCCGCGGCCATTTCGCGCTGCAACTCGGCCAAATCCATTTGCTGCCTCGCGCCTTCCATGCTCACTTCGCAGCCTCGGCCAGATCCGCGGCCGGCGCTGCGGACAACGATGCGTCCGGGGGATGAAGATAGCGCTCGGCCTTCTTCGCCTCCGCATGAACTTCGTCGAAGCTAGGAATATGATCGTCCCATTCGAGCAGCGTCGGCGTGGGCCCGCAGCGCTCAACGGCCCGCGCGTAAATCTGCCACACCGGATCGATCACCGGATGGTCGTGCGTGTCCAGAATGTACTTCTCATAATGCGAGTGGCCGGCAATGTGCATCTGCGCTACGCGCTCGGCAGGCACCGCGTTTACGTAGTCCATGGGATTGAACTCGTGGTTCATCGCCGATACGTAAATGTTGTTTACGTCGAGGAGAATGCCGCAGTCCGCGCGCTCCACCACCTCGGCCAGAAACTCCCACTCCGTCATCTCCGAGGCGGTAAATGCCGCATAGCTCGATACGTTCTCGACGGCGACGGGAATTTCGAGATAGTCCTGCACCATGCGCACTCGTTCCACCGTGCGATGGACCGCCTCCCACGTATACGGCAGCGGCAGCAGGTCGTGCGTGTAGGTGCCGTCCACGCTGCCCCAGCAAAGATGATCGCTCAGCCACGGCGTTCCCGTGCGCCGCACCAGTTGCTTGAGCCGCCGCAGGTGCTCCGGGTCGGGCGCGGTCACCGAGCCAAAGTACATCGAAACGCCGTGCTGGACGACGCGGTACTGCTCGAGGATGCGGTCGAGCGTGGCCAGCGGCCGCCCGGCGTCGATCATATAGTTTTCCGAGATGATCTCGAACCAGTCCACCACCGGCTTGCGCGCAAAGATGTGCGCGTAGTGCGGAATCCGCAAACCGATCCCGACGCCGTGGGTCTGGTACGCATTGAAGCGATTGCGCATAAGAGCAGTGGTCAGTGGTCAGTTCGCAGTTCGCAGTTCTCAGTTGATAGCGGCAGGATTCGGATTGCGGCCCGCAAGCTATGAACTGTGAACTACGAACTGTGAACTCGTCTGCGGGTTAAACCAGTCCCGGCATCTTCGAGCCGTCGGTGGCGCATCCGCCCTTGCCCTTGCAACTGTTCTTGCCCTTGCAGCCGTTGTCGCTCGACTTGCATCCGCCCTGGCCCTTGCAGTCGTTTTTGCCCTTACAGGAGTGCTTGTGGATTTTGGCGGTCATGCCGGTGTAGCTCAGTCCTGCATTCATCACGGTGGGCGAGTTGGTGGGCGAAGTGCCCGTGGTAGCCGCCTGCGCCGCAATGGAGGTTCCGCCGACCAGGCCGGAGAGCGCCGCCGTCAACAGCAGTGCATTCAATTGGTTTCTCATGATCCTTTGACCTCGCTGGGGGTTGGGGCGGTTAAGGTCCGCCGGTTGGCTCCGCGCGAGATAACCAGGCAGCTATCCCGCAGGTTCGCTGTAACACTTTCTAAAGTCACAACCAAGGTTTCCGCAGACCTGTTGCCATCGCGGCCAAGCTGCCGCTCAAAGCTGCAACTACTGACGGCGGCATTCGATTGGACCCGGCAGCTCTGTTGCGTATATCAGCCGGTCTTCACCATAGGACTTGCCGCCTGCCGTAAAGGTTACAAGCAAATGGCCCTCTCTGCACATGAAAAAGTTCAGCGCAACGCATCATTTAATTCTTGCTCAGCCGCCGCACAGGTTGAGACAATAATCGCCAGGGGGAGCAGCCGGCGTGGAAAACTGAAGAGCCTGGGAATTCTCTCCGGCGAAAAGGGCCGGCGGGTCAGCGGATTTGCGGCCGTTTTGGCTGGTTGCTGAATTGAACTATAGCGCGATTCCCTCCCCGGCCGGCCTGTCCGGACGCGGCCCTCCTATCCAGCCGCGCCTAACTTTAATTATTTGTTTAGAAAACTTGCATTAAAAGGATACTTTGGGCTGTACAATCACACCACGAGGAGTCCCATGGCGGGAGATATTCAACTTACATGCAGCGATTGCGGGCGCGATTTTACCTTCACCGCTGCCGATCAGGCGTTCTTTCAGGAACGCGGTTACTCGACCCCGAAACGTTGCAAACCATGCAGGCAGGCCAAGAAGAACGATCAGGGGGGCTCCGGCTACCGTTCCAGTTCGACACAGGGAACTCCTGTTGTTTGTTCGGGTTGCGGACAGCCAACAACCGTACCATTTGAACCGCGTGGCGACCGCCCGGTCTATTGCCGGGATTGCTACCAGGCGCGCAAGGGAAGCGGCGGCGTATCGCGAGGCCGCGATCGCTAGAGTCTTCATCCGGCGCTCGGCCCACCTTGGCCCGGCGCCGGAGTTGAAAGACGCCGGCAAGTCTTCTTGAAGGGGAATTACCCGGTAACAGCGGGTAGCCTTTAGATCCTCTTTGAAGTTTGATTGGTAACTTATTTCCTACTCAGTTTCAACTCCGGGCGCGGCGCAGCAATTCCATGCGCTGCTCTAACGCAGTTCTTTGTCAATTGAGACCGCCGGCTCCGCGCAACAGCCAACGATTCCGGCGGAAATTCATATTCGCAACGCGCCGCTTCCATTCTCCATTAGACACAGCGTGCCGGAGTAGGTAAACTTGCGCTCACAAGCTGTCTCCTGAAATTCCGGATCCTTTGGGGACACGCCCGCCCGATATGGCTTCTTCACTTTCCTTCACCGCGTTCGCATTGAAGAATCTCTGGCGCAGGCGCCTCCGCACGCTGTTGACCCTGGGCGGCATCGGAATGGCCATTGGCGCGTTTGTCTGCCTGGTCGGTTTTTCGCGCTCTTTCGAGCACGCCTGGCTGATGATGTACCTCTCCAGCGGCACAGACATGGACGTGGTCCAGCAATCGTTCCTCAACACCTCTGTCGATCAAGCCGACGGCGCCAAATTGCGCGCCCTGCCCCAGGTCGAGCTGGCCGCGCCCATGATCCTCAACATGCTCTCGCTCTCCTCCGACGTAAACGCCATCAGCTACGGCTGGAAAGCCGATTCCTACGAATTCGACTCGCTGCACATTCTCGCGGGGCGCCGCTTCCGCGACGGCCAGCCCGAGGTCATGCTCGGCGACCTCCTCGCAGAAAATCTGCACGAGAAACCCGGCGACACGATCGAAATCGAAGGCTCGCCCTTCACCGTGGTCGGCGTCTACCACGGCGGCTCGGCGCTTGAAGCCGGCGCCGTCATCATGCCCCTCGACCAGATGCAGAAGCTCGGCAGCCTGCAAGGCAAAGTCACGGCCTTTCACCTGCGCCTCAAGCCGCCGCCGCCGGGCGAATCGGACCGCCGCTATCTCGCCGCGGTCTCCGCCGAGATCGAAAAAATGTTCCCCCGCCTCCGCGCCATTCCCGCCGCCGAGCGCGCCAGCAACAACCAGCTCGTGCAGCTCTCCCACGCCGCCGCATGGGGAACCTCCTTGATCGCCCTCCTCATCGGCATCCTTGGCATTGCCAACACTATGGCCATGTCGGTCTTCGAGCGCACCCGCGAGATTGGCACCCTGCGCGCTCTCGGCTGGAAGCGCTGGCGCGTCATGCTCCTCATCCAGCTTGAAGCCGCCGCGCTGGGCCTTGCCGGCGGCCTTCTCGGCATGGCCGTCGGATTCGCTGCGCTGCGCCTGCTCTCTGTCCTGCCGCAAACCGCAACCATCGTCTCCGCATCTATCCCTGTTGCGCTGCTCGCCGAGGCGCTGGGCATCGCCATCCTCGCCGGCCTCGTCGCCGGCGCATTGCCCGCGTGGCGCGGTGCGCAGCTCTCGCCCGTGGAGGCCCTTCGCCATGAATAGCGCCTTGCCCGGCCCCACGTCCTGTCCGGTACTCGAAGCGCGCTCTCTGTGCAAGAGCTACGACGAAGGCCGCATCGAAGCGCTGCGCGGCGTCGACCTCGCCATCCAAGCCGGCGAGTATGTCGCCATCAGCGGTCCCAGCGGCAGCGGCAAATCTACTTTGCTGCAACTGCTCGGCGGCCTCGACGAACCTACCAGCGGCCAGGTTCTGTTCAACGGCGCGCCGCTCGGAAACGCCGCCGCCCTCGACGGCTACCGTTCGCGCCAGATCGGCTTCATCTTTCAGGCCTTTCATCTGCTGCCCACGCTCCGCGCGGCCGAGAACGTTCAGGTGGCCATGCTCGCTGTCCCCAGCGGCGCCAACCATCGCGGCAATGACCGGGGCCGGCGCGCCTACGCCCTGCTCGAAGAGATGGGTCTGGCCAACCGCGTCAATCAATTCCCCAACCAGCTTTCGGCCGGCGAGCGGCAGCGCGTGGCCATCGCCCGCGCGCTGGCCAACGACCCCACTATCCTGCTCGCCGACGAGCCCACCGGCAACCTCGACAGCCAGAACTCCGCCCACGTGATGGAGATTCTCACCGGCATTCAGAAGCAGCGCGGAATGACCTTGATCGTCATCACCCACGCCCTGGAAATTGCCTGCTGCGCCCCGCGCCACATCCGCATCCGCGACGGGAGGATCGAATCGTGAGAGGTCTGTCTTCGCAAGCGGGCGCCTCGGAATCGGGTGCCCCAGAGCCTGCCCTGAGCCAGCCGAAGGGTCTCGATTCTGAGACCTGGGAAGGAAGCATGAGTCAGAAGCACAGTGGGTACCCCATCCATTTCGCGCCTTTTGCGAAATGGATGGGATGGACCCAAAGCCAAAGCGCGTCAAGTTTCTCCAACGCCCCGTGCCCCATCCATTTCGCGCCGTTTGCGAAATGGGCGGGATGGACCCAAAGCCTCAGCCTCCCGATCGCCGCATTCGCAATGTTCCTGTCAGCGGTCCCTGCGCACGCCGCTGACGCGCACGCCGTCCTGGCCGTCCCGCGCCAGCGCGTTGAAACCGCCGACTTCCGCGTCTCCGGCCATCTTGTCCGCGTAGACCCCAGCGGCGCCCGCAGCAGCGATAACATCTCCATCCGCGCCCACTGGTTTCCCGGCGTCTTGCGCGTGCTGGTCGAAGTCACCTCGCCCCCAGCCGCGCGCGAGCACCTTCTTCTCGAGATGCGCCCCGACGGCCGCAATTCCATCTTCGCCGCACGCCCCGGCGACCGCGCGCCCATCCCCTTGGCCTTCGACAAGTGGAGCGAGGGCCCACTCGGAAACGCCTTCAGTTACGAGGACTTTCTCGACCAGCAGTACTTCTGGCCCGGCCAGACTCTGGTTGGCGAAGAGAAATACGGCGCCCGCGAATGCGATGTCCTCAAGAGCACGCCCGGCCCCGAAGACCGCACCCACTACGCCGAAGTAAAATCATGGCTCGACAGCCGAATCGGATTCCCTGTATATGTAGAGAAAACGGTGAAAGGAACCGGAGTGATAAAAGAGTTCACCTATCTCGGCCTGCGCCATGATGGCGGCGTCTGGTCGGCCGCGCAAGTTGAAGTGAAAATCCGCGGGCGCTCCGGCTCCACGCTGCTGCTGATCGACCGCGGCAGCCCCAAAGCGCACCTGACCCTGCGCGACTTCAGCCCTGAGTTGCTCACTCGTTTCCCCAAGTAGTTCGTTTCCCTAAGTAATTCGTTTCAGGACCGCCTATGCTCATCGCGCTTTGGATTCTCGCCGCCGCCGCTTCCCTGCTGCTCGCGGGTTTCCTTTACCAGTCGATCGCGGGCTGGCGCGACCGCCGGCTTTACGCCGGAACCGGCCGCTCTGTCACCCTCGGCAACGGCTCCAGTCTTTATCTGCTCGAAGAAGGCTCAGGCGATCCGACCGTCCTCTTCGAAGCCGGATTCGCGGCCACCAATCTTAACTGGCGCCACATTCAACAGGCTGTCGCGCGCTTCACCGGCACGGCCAGCTACGACCGCTGCGGCCTGGGCTGGAGCAGCCCCTCACGCACCTCCCGCGTCCCCGCCAACATCGCCGTCGAGCTGCACGAGCTGCTCGAACGCGCCGGGATCGCGCCGCCGTACATCCTCGTCGGCCACTCCTTCGGCGGCCTGGTCATGCGCCGCTACGCCCTGCTCTACCCCGAAGAAGTTAGCGGGGTCGTCCTCGTCGACCCCATGCGCTGCGAGGAGTGGCCGCCGCTCGATCCCGCCAAGGAATCGCAGCTCGACCTCGGCAAGCGCCTCATCGGTTACGCCGTTCCTATCGCCCATTGCGGCATCGCCCGTCTCGCGCTTACCTCGCTCTTTTGCGGCTCAGGCAAGCTCTCCGGCAAGCTCTCCAGCGCCGCCGGGGCAAGCGCCCGTCACGTCCTCGGACGCATCAAGACCGAAGTCGGCAAAATGCCCCGCGAAGTCTGGCCTGTCGTCGTCGCGCACTGGTCGAGCCCCGCGTTTTACTCCGGCGTCCGCAGCTATCTTGAAGCCATCCCCGCCAGCGTCGAAGAGATGGACTCGGCCGCCCCCATCCGCGAGATTCCTGTCCTGGTCCTCACTCCCGGCCGCTCCACGCCCCTCGATGAAGAGCGCCTCAACCGCATCGGCGACCGCGTTCAGCAGATCATTGCCCCCGCCAGCGAACACTGGATTCATCTCGATCAGCCCGATCTGGTGGTCGACACCATCCGCGACATGGTCATGGCCGCCACGCCTGCCAGCGTAGCCGCCGCCGGGTAGATTCGCAGATCGAAATTGAGCTGGCCGCGCCCGAGCCGGCCGCAGCGGGCCGCTGACCACCCGGCCGTCACGTCCATCCGGAGCGCTCCAGCCCCAGCATGATAAACTGCGCTTATGTCAGCCTTCCATGCCGCTTCAACGCGCGGCCGGCATACTCTTCTAGCCTTTCTCTTGTGTTTCCTGGCGTTTTCCTTCGCCATGGAAGCCAAGATGGCTGGGTATGGGCCGGCGGAAGGACATGGCAGCAACATGCGCGCGGCAAAGGCGATGCCCGCGGACAATCCCGAACTCGTCGCTCACGGCGTTCCAGCGCCCGACCCGCTCCAGCCTCAGTTTCCCTTTGTCGTGCTGGCCGAGCTGGCTGTCGTCCTTCTCGCCGGATCGGTCACCTTCGAACGCCGCTGGACTGCCCGTGACCGCGCGTTTGCTCAGGCCGCTCGTCTTTTCTATCCCGGCATCTTCTTTCGTCCCCCCCCTGCCCGGTAGCGCTTTCAAATTGCGAGACATTTGCGAATTCATCGTTGAATCGCATTCGTAGTTCTTCCACGGGGGTCGATTCCCCGGCCTTGTCTCTCCAGCCAGCGAGGGGTATCTTCTATGTCGTTGCCGTCTCCCGCGAAGTGGCTATCCTTTGCGCTTCTGCTGCCGTTGGCCGCAGCAAGCGCAGGTTGCCGCAGCTCGCGAACGCCAGTTCAAGCCGCTTCCGCTCAATCCAATCTTCCCGTTGCGCCCGTTGTTCTGCCCAGGCGTCAAGCGCTCTCCAATCAGCTTGAGGTTGCCGGCGAGCTGCTGCCTTATCAGGAGGTCCAGCTTCACGCCATGGTCTCCGGTTACATCAAGCATATCTATGTGGATATCGGGGACCGCGTGCGAACGGGGGAGGACCTGGCGGATCTGGAAATTCCCCAGTTGACGGCGCAGGTGAATGAAGCTCAGGCGGGCGTGCACCGCGCCGAGGAAGACGTGCTGCGCGCCCGGAGCGCCGTGATCAGCGCCCAAGCGGACCATTCGGCGCTGCACGCGGAGTATACGCGCCTGAAAGCTGCCGCCGAGCAGCCCGGCCTGATCGCGCAGCAGGAACTCGACGACGCGCAGGCGAAGGACTCCTCGTCGCAGGCGCAGGTGGAGGCGGCGAAGGCCAACCTCTCCGCGATGCAGCAGGCCCTGGACGTGGCCAAGGCCGACAGCGCGCATTACTCCGCATTGGCCGACTATGCGCACATCGCTGCCCCCTTCAACGGCGTCGTCACCTGGCGTTACTCGGATACCGGCGCGCTGGTACAGGCGGGCACTTCAAGCGCCGCAGCGCAGCCCGTCGTCAAGCTCGCCCAGACCGACATCCTGCGCCTCCGTCTGCCGGTGCCTGAAGCGCTGGCCGAGTATGTGCACATCGGAGACCCCGCGCAGATCGAGATTGAAGCCACCGGCCAGCGGCTCACCGGCAAGGTGGTCCGCACCACCGGCGCTCTCGATCTCGACACGCGCACGCTTCAGGTCGAAATCGACTTGAACAACGCCGGCAACAAACTGCTGCCCGGCATGTACGCCGAGGTGACCCTGGGTATTGAACGCACCGGCACAGGACTCACTTTGCCCGTTCAGGCCGTGGATCAGACTGTTTCCCCACCGTTTGCTTACGTGGTGGACGGGCACGGGCGCATTGAGAAGCGCGTGCTGCGCCTGGGCGTTCAGACCCCGACGCGTGTCGAAGTCGTCTCCGGCGTGACCGACGGCGATCGCGTGGTGACGGCCAATCTGTCCTCCTATAACCCCGGAGAGTTGGTGCGCGCGCAGCAAGTGACGCTGCCGGCATTCAACCCCAGCGGCGGCAGTGGGGGAGAATAACCATGTCCAGATTCGCCCTCCGTTACCCCTTTTTCATTCTCATGATGTGTCTGGCTATCGCCGTGATCGGCACGGTTACGGTGGCGCGCATGCCCGTGGATCTGTTCCCCGAGATCAAGATTCCCGTCGTCGTGGTTGTGACGTTTTACCACGGAATGCCGCCCGAAGAGATTGAAGCACACATCACCAATCCCTTTGAACGCTTCTTCACGCTGGCCAGCGGCATCGAACACATCGAGTCGCGGTCTCTGACCGGCATCAGCCTGATCAAGGTTTATTTCCAGCCGGGCACCGATCCCAATGCCGCCATCGCCACCATCTCCAACCTGGCCATGGCGGATCTCCGGCGCCTTCCGCCGGGCACGCTGCCGCCGGTGGTTCTCAGGTCCGACGCCTCCACCATGCCGGTCTGCTTCGTCACCCTGAAAGGCAAGGGCCTCAGCGAGACGCAGCTCCACGATATTGGCCAGTTCGCGGTTCGCGACCAGCTCGCCAGCGTACCGGGTGTGTCGATACCGCCGCCCTTTGGCGGCAAATACCGGCAGATCGAGGTCTATGTGGACCCCATCAAGCTACAGGCCCATAACCTGAGCCCGATGGACGTGGTGCGCGCGGTGAACAAAGGGAACGAAATTCTGCCCTCCGGCGATGTGCGTATCGGCCCGGACGACTACGCCATCTATACCAATGCGCAGTTCCCCTCGATGGCCGCGATCGACCGTCTGCCGCTCAAATCCGTCGGCAACGGGCAGCTTCTTGTCTCCGATATTGGCTATGCTAAGGACGCCTCCGCGATTCAGACCAACATCGTACGCGTCGACGGCCAGCATTCTGTCTATCTGCCCATCCTCAAGCAAGGCGGCAACAGCAACACTATCGCCGTGGTCAACGGTGTGCGGCATGACCTCGAACATCTGATCGGGGTTCCCAAGTCGCTGGTAACCAGGGTCATCTTCGATCAGTCGGTCTTCGTCAAGACCGCCATCGCCAACCTGGGCAGCGAAGGCGGCATCGGCATTCTTCTTACCGCCGTGATGATCCTCATCTTCCTCGGCAACGGGCGCGCCACCGTGGCCGTGATGCTCTCCATTCCGCTTTCGGCGCTGGCCGCCTTCATGGTCCTCAACGCCATCGGAGCGACCATCAACGCCATGGTGCTGGGAGGCCTGGCGCTTGCCTTCTCGCGCCTCATCGACAACTCCGTCGTCGTTCTCGAAAACATCTTCCGTCATCTGGAAATGGGCGAGCCGCCCGACGAGGCCGCCGAGAAGGGCGGGCGCGAGATGGGTTTGCCGGTGCTGGCCGCGACCTTCACCACCGCCATCGTCTTCTTCCCGGTCGTCTTCCTCTACGGCGTCAGCAAGTTCCTCTTCACCGCCATGGCCCTATCCGTGGTGCTCTCGCTCTTCGCCTCCTACGCCGTGGCCATGACGGTTGTACCGCTGTTTTGCAGGCTCTTCATCCGCAACATCCATCACCAGGCCGGCCATCACAAAGGCGGAAACCTGTTCCAGAAATTCGTGCGCGGGTTCAACCGCCGCTACGACAGGACCCTGATGCACTACGACATCGCGGTGCGCAAGTGCCTGCTGAGGCCGGTGGCGACGGTGGCCGGAATCACGGGTGCCTTCCTCCTCAGCCTCGCCCTCTTCCCTCTGCTGGGAACCTCCTACTTCCCGCGCACCGACGCCGGGCAGTTTGTGATCAACGTCAAGACGCCTAGCGGCACACGCCTTGAAGTCACCGACAAATACATCGCCAGAGTCGAGGACGACATTCGCTCCGTCATTCCACCCAAAGACCTGCAAATGGTCGTCTCGAACATCGGCATCACGCCCGGTTTCGAGGCGATGTACACCAGTAACTCGTCCCAAAGCACGGCCTTCATCGACGTAAGCCTGAAGAAAGGCCACAGCAAGAGCAGTTTTGCCTATATGGACCTGGTGCGGGCCAAGCTGCGCCGCGATATGCCGGAGATCTCCACCTATTTCCAGAGCGGAAGCCTGGTGGATGCGGTCGTGAATCAGGGCCTTCCCGCTCCCATCGACATTCAGATCGCAGGCCACAATATGCAGGAGGCCTACGCCACCGCCGGCAATCTGGCCGCGCGGATACGAAAGCTAAAAGACGTGAGCGATGTGATGATCCCGCAGGACCTTAACTATCCCGGTCTGATGGTCGATGTGAATCGCGAGATGGCGGGGCGCCTGGGTCTGAATTCGAGCGAGATCGTGGACAACCTCATTACCTCCTTGAAATCGGATGAAGTGATTGCTCCCAGTTACTATGTCGACCCAAAGACGGGGAATGATTACTTCCTGACCGTGCAGACGCCCATAGCCGACTTCAAGACGCTCACGGACGTCAAAGATATCCCCATCCGCGCCCCTGACGGGACCGAGGTCACAAACCTCGGCGCGGTTGCCAACATACACCCCATCACCACACCAACTGAGGTGGACCATTACCAAACGGAACGGGTGATCGATTTGTACGTTTCGCCCTCGGGCGAAAACCTGGGCGGCCTGGCCAAGCGGGTTAACCGCATCATCGCCCATACCACGATCCCGGCAGATCTTCGTCTCACCGTGCGCGGTTCTGTGAACGCTATGAACAGGTCCTTCGTGAGCTTCGGCGTCGGCCTTATTCTCTCAGTAATCCTGGTATACCTGATCCTGATGGCGCAGTTCGCCTCGTTCAGCGATCCCTTCATCATTTTGCTGGCCATTCCGCCGGGCATCATGGGCGTCATCCTCACCCTGTTTCTTACTCACACCACGCTGAACGTGATGTCTTTGATGGGCGTGATCATGATGGCCGGCATCGTAGTCTCGAACTCCATCCTGATCGTCGACGTCACCCGCATCCTCCTCAAAGAGGGAATGCCCATAGACGAAGCCGTGTCCATGGCCTGTCGGCTTCGCCTTCGCCCCATCCTCATGACCTCTCTGGCCACCGTCCTGGGAATGCTGCCCATGGCCTTCACGCTCGAGGAGGGCAGCGAGTTCTATGCCCCTCTGGCGCGCGCGGTAATTGGCGGACTGATCGTATCCGTGATTCTGACCATCTTCATCGTCCCGGCCGCCTTTCTCATCGTGCATCGCAAGCGCGCCCGCGAAGAAGGAGAACATGCATGAGAAAGCTGATTAAGGCCGTTCCATGGTTGCTGTACCCAAAGCTCCGTGCCCCATCCTTGCGACTTTTTTCTGTCGCAAGGATGGGATGCCACGAAAGCTGGATACAGCATCTCTGGAGTTGCTCTGAAGGGTTCGCCGCGGGTCTTCTGTTTGCCGCCGCGTGCGCCGCGCAGCAACCGCCCGCGCGCGTTCCCCAGCCGCCCGCGCGCCTTACGCTGGCCGATGCCGAACAGTTGGCCATCCGTAACAACCCCAACGTCAGCGTGGCCCACCTCCTCGCCCTGGCCCAGGCGCAAATCACCCGCGAAGCGCGCTCTTCGTATATGCCCACGCTCACCGGAGACCTGACCGCCGTGGATGCTCATGACGGCAGCCGCATCACCGCCGGCGTCATCAACAACCCCTCCATCTACCAGCGCGCCGCCGGCGGCCTCACCGTCCGCCAGTTGATCACCGACTTCGGCCGCACCCACAACCTCGTTCTCAGCGCCCAATCCTCCGCAAAGGCGCAGCTTGAAAACGAGCGCGCCACGGGGCAGGACATTGTCCTCACAGTCGATCAGGCCTTCTACCGTGCGCTCACCGCGCAGGCCGTGCTCAACGTCGCCCGGCAAACCGTTGCCGAGCGTCAGGCCACCGCCGACCAGGTTGGCGCGCTGGCCAAAGCCAAACTCCGCTCCGACGTCGATCTCAGCTTTGCCGACGTCGAGCTCTCCCAGGCCAAGCTTCTGCTCCTCGACGCGCAAAACCAGTCCCAGGACGCCATGGCCGAACTCAACACCGTCCTCGGCTCCGAGCAGGACCAGCACTACACCCTTGTCGATCAAACCCCCGCCAATCCCCAGCCCCCGCCGCAGGACCCCGAGCCGCTGGTCCAGCAGGCCCTCGGCGCGCGCCCCGATCTGGCCGCGCTCAACGACAACTTCACCGCCGCAACCGATTACAGCAAAGCCGAACGCGATCTCTGGATGCCCACCGTCTCCGCGCTGGCGGCCGTCGGCGGAACCCCCGTTCGCGCCGATCAGATTCAGTCGTCCTGGTACGGCGCGGCGGGCGCCAACATCAGCATCCCCGTCTTCAACGGCTTTCTCTTCAGCGCTGATGCGCGCGAAGCCAGGCTGCGAGCCGGAGCCGCGCAACAGCAGATGCGCAGCCTGCGCGACGACATTGCCCGCGATGTGCGCACCGCCGTGCTGGACGCGCAATCCGCATTCGACCGCATCGGCGTCACCGACGAGATGCTCAAGGAGTCCAACATGGCCATGAAGCTCTCGCAGACCCGCTACAAGCTCGGCCTGAGCAGCATCGTCGAGCTAACCCAGGCGCAATTGGCCCAGACCCAGGCCCAGATCGCCTATGCCAACGCCCGCTACGCCTACGAGACCGCGCTGGCCGTGGTCCACTATCAGTTGGGCCAATAACCGCGAGGCGCATCAATCTCCACCACAATCCCGTGCCCCATCTTTTCACAGCTCCATCGTGAAAAGGGTGGGGTGAACCCGATCTCAAAGCGCCTCGCTTTACTCACAAGCAGGTCTCACTTCTCCGCCAGCCTCCGCGCCCGCCAAACCGCCCCTTCAATCGACACCGCAGCCTCTTCCCCCACCGGCATCTCCGGTGCGGCCCCCTTCAGCCCCGCAAAAAAGGCTTCCCGCACGAGCGCCATCTTCTCGATCACCCCGCCCGTCCACGCCACCGGAACCTCGCCCTCAATGGCGTGCTTGCGTTTAAGCTTGCCGCGCACCAGCAGGACAAATTCAACCAGATCGGCCGCCGCCTGCCGCAAAACTCCCTTCGCTACGGGGTCGCCGGCCTCGGCCAGCTCGTTCATGAATGGCGCCAGCGCGGCAAAATCCGGTCCCGGCGTACCATCGCCCAAGTTCACCAGGTCTTCCACCGTCCGCGTCCCCCAGATTTCGCCCACCTTGTCCAAAACCCGCGTCGGCTGCTCGCGGTCGTATGCGATCAGCGCCCGCCGCACGCTGTTCAGCCCGATCCAGTAACCCGACCCCTCGTCGCCCAGCCGCGAGCTCCACCCTCCCGCGCATTCCCGGCTCCCGTCCGGCGCGCGCCCGATCGTATTCGAGCCGGTTCCCGCAATCTGCAAAATCCCAGGGCCCCCGTGAAACGCCGCATCCAGCGCGATCACCTCGTCGCCCACCACCTCCGACCGCTCCACGCCGAAGTCCAGGAACACCGCCGTGATCCATTCGGTAATGCCGGGCATCGATGCGCTCGCCACCCCGCACGACGCCGCGTCCACACCTCGCACGCCCGCCTGCGCATAGACCTCTTTCAACACCGACCGCAGATTCTCTTCCGCCGCCTCGGCCCCCACGCGCAGCCGCTTGATCGACCCGCTCTCCGCAAATCCCAGGGTCTTGTCGCCTTCAACGACCGTGGCGCGCGTGCGCGTCCCTCCTCCATCGATTCCCAGAATCACACTCATCCGCCTATCCGCTCCTCTATCGGCTCGCCGTATCCACGCCGTCGTCGCGCAAAGTTCCGGCCAGAACATTCAAACTTCCGTCGGATTTCGGCGCCTTCAATCCCAGGATGTGCGAAATCCACGGATAAAGATTCACATTATCAAACGGCGCCACCGTCTTTCCTGGCACAATGTCCGGCCCCGCGGCAAAAAAAATCGCCTTCATCTCCGGAACCACCCGCGGATCGAACCCGTGCATCCCCATCGTCGGTGGCCTGTCCGAGTGCCCCGCTTCGGGCCCCTGCGCCCGCATCGCGTAGGGCCCCGTCGCAATCGCCACAGGATCGCCCTCCCGTGGATTTGCGTTGTAGTGCAAATCCGCCGGCACATTCTTCCGCCGGTACACCATAAACAGCGATGAAACGTGCTTCAGCTCGTTATAAACCCGCTCCCGGTCCTGCTCCGTCTTACCGTAAAGCAGATCGCCGTCGGTCTCAAAGCCCGTAAGGTTTGCATACTGGCCGAGCGTGATCCATCCGTCCTGTGCTTTGGCCATTCCGGCCCCGCTCACCACCACCAGATCGATCGGCAATCCTGTCTTGTCGAGCCCTGCCTTCAGCTCTCCCACTATCGCGTCCATCCTGCGCACTGCGGCCTCGGTTTGCGGCGCATCCGGCCCGAATTCCTCCCCCGCACGGCCCGGTTCGGAAAAGCAGACAGCGATGAAATGCGGACGCTCCGCGGCCGGCAGCCGAAGCCATAGAAGTACCTGCCGCACCCTCGCCGCATCGTCCATCTTGCCGCCGATGCGCACAGAATAGGTTGGCCTGTATCCCGCAATCTCGGCATCGCAGCCGGGCCAGAAGATGCACGCAGTACGCATCCCCTGGGTCTCGGCCAAGCTCCACAGTGGTACGCCGCTATACCACGTCCCATCGGCCGTATCCTTTGCATCCGCCATCGCAAAGCGCGCCTGCCGCTCAGGGTCGAAAAAGTTGTTTGCCACGATCCCGTTGTGTTCCGGATAAAGCCCGGTCACCATAGCCACTTGATTGGGAAATGTTTGAGAAGGATAGCTCGGAAGCATCCCCTCCGGCGCCCACGCGCCCTCTTTTCCAAGCGCCAGAAGATGCGCCGCTCCGTCCCGTTTCGCGTAGTCCCAACGGAACCCATCGAGCGAAACCAGCACCACATAATGCCGGCTCTCGGCCGCGGCGGAGTCTGCCCGGTTTTCAGAGTGGACGACCGGAGGAGCTGTCGCGCCGCCCCATCCCTCCCCAAACAAGGGGTGAATCGCGGCCAGCCCAAGGGCCAGCAGAGCCGCCGCAAGAGCCGCCCGGCCCGAGGTTTGCATTGGCATCGCCAGATCCTCTCGACCAGCTTAGCGCACCGGGCAGGCTGGACGTTACCACGGCCCAGGGCGCATTCAAGCGCAGCTCACGATCCAGAATTCCCGCTTCCCCGCCTACGACGCCCGTACCGATCTCCCCGGTTCGGTAAGCGGCTTCTCCGTCACCACGCCCTGAAGATCCACTGCAACCGATACAACCGGTTTGCGTACCGGCCTCCGCGCAGGGTCGTCGGCCAACTCCTCGTGCGCGGCCTGGCCGTCTGCCGGGCCTTCGCTCACCTGCGCCATCGAACGCCGGCACAAAGCCAGCGCTCGCTCAAGCGTCTGCCCGGCCAACGCCTGCATAAACTCCGCCAGTGCGGCAAACTCCGCGTTCTCCCGGCCTGCGCGGCCGGCTTCGGCAGCCAGCGCCTGCCAGTCGTGCCATTCTCCTGCCGCCGAGGCCATGCGTTTCAACCCGGCAGCCCTGCGCGCCACACCCGGATCGGCAAGAGCAGCCAACTCGGCCTGATAGCGGATTTTCTTGATTCGCTTGCGAAATGCGTGCAGATTGCCCTCGTTCAGCTCTGGAAATTCCCTTGCCGCGGCAGAGATCTCCTCGGCGATTCTGCGCGAAGAGCAGCCGCCCGCCGGCGTTGGCCGCAACTCCAGCGCCCGCTCCACTTTCCTGGCCGAGCCACGGAACCGCCTCTTGTGCCGGTCGAGCCTGGCCGCAAGTTCCTTCGCCGCCTTCTGCCGCCTCTGCTCGAAGCCGCGTTCAAGCCCTCCCATCGCGCTCAGGCACTCTTGCGGGCACTGGAGATGTCCGTTCGCCGCCGCGCCGGCCTGCTTGCGCAGCCGCTTCAGCATCCCCAGGTACACATCCGCCTGCCGCACCGGCCCCAGCCAGCGCCGCACTTTTTTGCCGTGCCTGCGCCAGCGCCGCGCCGCATCGGCTGCCGGCGCATCCTTCTGTTCCGCGCCCGCACAATCTTCAAGTTCCGCACGCAACCGCAGCGTAGCCACACGCAATTTATGAACGCGCTTTCGCCCCGGCTTCCGGCCGCACCGACCAAGCAGGCCGCGCCACGCTTCCATCTGTTCTCGTAAATTTTGCTCCGGGCCCTGTTTTGCATCTTGCCGGGGCAGCAGGCCGGCGGGGCGCAAGCCGGAATTCATCAAACTGTTAACCTTCCTCATTGCTATTGTGTACCCGGGAGCCGCCACCACGCGGGTTTCCCGGCAATTATGCCCGCCTGCTCACGGTCTGCCGGCGTGCTTCTCGCCCATGCGCTATCCTTCTTGAGCAACGGAACATTTAACCGCAGCCCCCGTACCAGACCTTATGACTGGACTTCGACTCGTAGCCGTAGCTCAGCGTCCCGCGACCAATCGTCCTCTCATTCTCTCTGCAACGGCCATCGTCGCTTCGCTGGCCCTGGTCCGCATCGTCCTTTATTTCTTTGCCGCTCCCCATTACGGTTACTTCCGCGACGAGCTCTACTACCTCGCCTGCGGCCATCATCCCGCCTGGGGCTACGTCGACGAACCACCCCTCATCGCCTGGATCGCATGGCTCCTCGAGCACACCATCGGCACATCGCTCTGGGCGCTCCATCTGCTGCCCGCACTCGCCAGCGCGGCTACCGTCATCCTGGCCGCGATTCTGGCCGTTGAGCTGGGCGGCCGCCGCTGGGCCGTCTTCCTCGCCGCCCTCGCTGCGCTCCTGGCGCCCGTCCTCCTCTCGATGTCCCAGCTCTTCACCATGAACGCCTTTGACCCGGTGTTCTGGACCGCCATCGCCATCCTCGTCGTGCGCATCGCCAAAACTGACAACCAGCGCCTCTGGATCGCCGTCGGCATCCTCACCGGAATCGACATCCTCAACAAGTACGACATCGTCTTTTGGCTCGCCGCTTTGCTCATCGGCCTCTTACTCACCCCCATGCGCGCGAGTCTGCGCCGTCCCTGGTTCCAGCCCTGGTTCTTGACCGGCTGTCTCGTCGCCGCCCTCATCGCCCTGCCCAACTTCCTCTGGCAGTGGCAGCATCAATTCCCATTCCTGCAGTTGATGCAAAATATCCGCGCCGAAGGCCGCGACATCTCCCTGCCGCTCCTCCCATTCCTCGCCGCCCAGGCCCAGATGCTTGGCTACGTGGCCGCCATCCTCGTCCTCTTTGCGTTGTTCTTCGCATTTTCAAAGCAGGGCCGCAGCTTTCGCGCGCTGGGATGGGCCTATCTCATCTTTCTCGCCGTCATGATGGCCCTGCACGGCAAGATGTACTACCTCACGCCCGTTTATCCCATGATGTTCGCCGCCGGAGCTGTTTGGATCGAGAGCGCAACCACGAAGAAGATCTGGCTCTGGGCCAAACCCGCGCTCGCATTCGCCATCGCCGGCGTCTGCGCCATCAGTCTGCCCCTGGTGCTGCCCATTCTCAGCGTTCCGCACTTCCTCGCTTGGGAGCACACCATCGGCATCCAGCCCCAGCGCTTCGAGCACGGCAAGCAGGGCGTGCTCCCGCAGATCTATGCCGACATGTTCGGCTGGCCCCAGATGGTCAAGCAGGTCGCCGCCTTCTACCGAACGCTGCCGCCCGACGTACAGCGCAAAACCGCCATCTTCGGCAACGACTACGGCCAAGCCGCCGCCATCGATTTCTTCGGCCCGCGATACGGCCTGCCCAAGGCCATCGGCGGCCATCAGAACTACTGGATCTGGGGCCCCCGCGGCTACACCGCCGGCGATAACATGATTGTCCTCGGCGAAGGCGACCCCAGGAACATGCAAAAGTACTGCTCAAGTTATAAAGTCATCGGCAACGCAACTTATCCGCTCTCCCGTCCCAGCGAATGGCTCCCAATCTACTATTGCCAGGGCTTCAAACCGAATCTGCAACAAATCTGGCCGAGGCTGAAACATTGGAGCTAAGTCATTTGTGATAAGTCATCGGAGGTGAGTCATCGGAGGTGAGCCATCGCAGGTGAGTCATCGCACATAAGTCATCGGATATAAGTCAATCCGCATCGGTCTTCTGCGAATTGGGTGCCCCATCCATTCCACAGCTCTATCGTGGAATGGGTGGGATGAGCACCAAGGTCAGAGCACCGCTTTTCAAGACTCATCGTCGAAATTCTCCCCATCCGCCCGCACCAGCGACACCAGCCGCTTCTTCCGATCGTAGCTCGCCGCCGCAACGGGCTGTGCGTTCCAAAAGACGCTTCGCGGATGCCGCTCCGCAGCCAATTGCACCGAAGCCGGACCGCCATCTGTGAACACCTCAAGCTTTTCCCCGCTCGACCAGCAAGCCGTCAGCTTCGACAGCGACTCGATCAAACTCTTTTCGCCCTTGCGCAGATAGCTGCCATCGCTCACAAAGTAGCGCGTCGGCTTTGCCCCAGGCGCCGGCCGGCTCACGCTCAAGATATAAGCGTCCGTCGTCCACTCACCCACGGCAATCATGCTGCTCTCCGCAATCGAACCTTCGATGGCGCGGATGTTCAAGTAAGTCTCGTCCACCCCCTGCGCCGCAGTCGCCCGCACGCCAATATAGTTGAGCCCCTGCAGGAATTCGTACTTCGGCGCCGCATCCGGGTTCAGGCAGATCGCCACAAGAAACTGCTGCAATCGTTCCCGCGACACGGGCGAAAACGCAAGATAAGGAATTTTCGTGTCAGGATCGTGATCCGCCAACCCTGTCTCTTCGCGACAAGTCACCGCCGGATAAAGAAACTCGACCTGCGCCGCGGCCGCACCGTTCTTCAGCATCACGCTCCCGTCCGCATTCACTGTGTAATCCCCACCAAAGTGCAACAGCCAGTCCAGCCGTCCGTCGGCACGCGCCCAGACGTCGTCCATCACCAGAATTGTGTCTCCGCTCCACAGCCAGTTCCGGTAATTCCGCGTGAACCACCGCGCCATCGGCCCCGTCGCATCCGCGTAAACATACTTCAGTCCCAGCCCGTCCACCAGCGCGTGTGTGCGCCCCGGAAACTTGCACCCATAATCGATATCTTCCGCGGGCTGACCCTCGCCGTTGAACAAAATCACATTGTGCGCGCGGCTCTGGCGGTAATAACTCGTATACTCGGGCCGCGCATAACTGCACGTCCCGGAATCGATCGCCAGCGGCACGCCCTTGTGGAAGATCATGAACGTGCCCGCGTCTGCGTGAGCGTGGTTCCACGTATACCCTGACTTCACCGCCAGCAGCGTCGCATCGTTCTCCCAGGAAGTGCGCATCGTTGCCCATCCCATGTGCGGATAGATCGTGGTCAACGGCGCATCGCCGTCGGCCGTGGGCAACGTGTGCTGCCTCAGCAAATCGAGCAGCGGCCCCTGGGGATGCGTCTGCACCAGCTTCAAGTACCGCGCCCCATCCGGCGTTCCCAGCCCGCAGGCCACCAGCAGCAGAATCGTCTCGGTCGCGTCCAGATGCAGCGGCGCGTCGTCGAAGTTCACCGAGTAAAATCCCGCCGCAGCCGGGTACATCGTCTGCAAAAAGAAACTCGCCACGCCATTCAGCGGCTCTAACTGCGCCGCCTGCCGGCCCGGAAACGTGTTCGTCCACGCCAGCCTGTAGTGCAGATACTCGTTCACGCCGTAGTTGGTGTAGTTCACGCCCTCGTACGACGGCCCCGACCGCTCGAAGGTCGGCATCCGGTTCTGCAGTACGTTCCCCGCGTAGTTGAACCACTGCACGAACCCCGCATCGACAGCGTCGATCCACTCCTGCGCCCTCGCGTCGTCCCCGAGCAGCGCCAGCGCGCAAAGCCCCGCGCCCGTAACGCACACCCCCCACCAGTTGTGCCCCATCGAATCCAGCGAGTGAATCCGCGCTCCCGGCAAAATCCAATCTTCAAGCGTCGGCGCCAATCCAAGCCGCACCATGGCCCCCGCAATCGTCTTGCGGTCCGCCTTGGAGAGATACGCGTGCAGCGCATCGTAGCCGGCCGCATAGCCAAAGCTGAAGGTCGTCGTATCCAGTTCGGAGTGCCACGGCGGACGCCGCTGCGCAAGCCCCGGCCCCGCCCAGAGGGCATACTTGCCGTAGTAGAGCATCGCCGCGCGCAGCTTATCGGCATAGCGCACATCGCCGGTCAACTGAAAAAGCAGCCCCAGCGTCATCCCCATCTCCGCAATCTGCGTGGCCGGCGTATGGTAGTTGGCTTGCTGCCCTCCGCCAATCTCCGCAACCGTCTCCGGATAAAACTCCTCCGCCAGCAAGGCATCGCCGCGCTTCTTCAGCGCGCCATCCGCGTCCGCGTTCGCGGCCAGCATCCGCTTCATCCGATCCAGCGAAGCCGCATCGTAAAACAGCCGCGGATGTGCCGAACGCGAGTCTTGATGCGCGGCCGCCTTCTGTTTCTTGCCGAAAAGGCGAATCGGCTCTGCTTCCGTTGCCAGCGGAATGTACGCGGAAAATGCCGGACTCGCCAGCGCCATCAGCTTAATCAGGCTGCGCCGCGTGATCGTTTCAGAATTGTTCATGAACTGGTTACTCGTCTCCTCAGCCCCAGCATCGAGCGATAGCGCTGTTCACCCATCATCGATGCCTGCACGCCGTCAAATCAAACGTATCGGCTTGAACACTCGCAATCAAGCGATCTGCGCATCGCCGAATCGTCCGCCAGTCGAAAATTACTCCGTATTGATACGAATAGATTCATTTTGCTATGATTTATTCATATTGGAACGCAAATTCTCCGCGATCCAGCCGTTCCGCCGAACATCCCCAATAAGCACCCAGCGTTCCCAGGAGGTTTTCGTGATTTCTTCCCCACAACGAGGCTCTGCTGCGCCATCCTTCTACTCCGTTTTTCTCGCCATCGTTTTTGCCGCGGCGCTTCTCTTCTTTTCACCGGCGCAGGCGCTCGGCCAGGATGGATACTTCTCCAACTGGTTTGCGCGGGTGGACAAGACACACTGCGAACAGCCGCATTGGATTACACCGCTTCGAACCACGACCCCGCTCCTCGAAGAAGAGCTGCGCTACGACCAGGACTGGCTGCAACACGTGGACGGATACACCTGGGACGAATACGACGGCGCAAAAGGCCTGGAGCTGATCCCATGGTACAAAGTGGAGGTGATCCTCCAGGTGCCTCCCTATTACAACTACAACGGCGACTCCGGCGAGCATAATGGGGCGGGCGATGTTCAGTTCCTGGTCAAGTACCGCATCCTCTCGGCGAACGAGCAGCACGGCAATTACATCCTGACTGCGTTCCTGGGCTGGAGCGTCCCCACCGGGTCTTATTCAAACGGCGTGGTGACGGGGGCCAATTCGGCGACCATTACGCCGACTGTCGCCTATGGCAAGGGATTCGGCAACTTCGATGAACAGGGAACCTTCGGAGTGCGGATTCCCACGGCCGGCGAACAGGCCAACGGAACGAACTTGGTTTGGAACAACACCCTGCAGTACCGCGTGATGAAGAAGATCTGGCCGGAGGTCGAGTTCAATACCACCCACTACCACGATGGGGAGCACGCCGGCCAGACGCTGAACTACATCACGCCGGGCTTTGTGCTGGGGCGCTTCAAACTGGCGCATCGCGTCGGCATCACGTTCGGCGGCGGATTCCAGATCGCCACCAGTCACTTCTATAGGAACAACCATAACGGGATCTTTTCCGTTCGCTTTCCTTTCTAAGAGCGGTTTCAACCGCCCGCGCCACGACCTTCCCGTGCCCCACCCTTTCCGCATTTGTGCGGAAAGGGTGGGACTGACCAATCTCAAAGCGCATCATGTTCCATCGGAGCTTGATTTCACCTACTCCCCGAGCAAGCGCACTTATCGAACCCGTCCGCCGTATAGTTCTCCAGCGAGCAAACATACAAAGGCCAGAACGCCGCCAGCGAGCGGCTATGGCGTCCGGTCGAATAATCGTCGACATAAATACTGCTTGGCGGATTCTGCGCGGTGGGGTCCGCCTGAAATTCGCCTATAAGCTTTTCCAGCGCGGAGGGCGAGAACTCCGCCGGCGTGGGCAACAATTCCGGCTGGTAGGTCTTCGCAAAATCGTATTCCTCGCTCCATTTGCCGCCAACCCCGGTCCTGTTCGGCGCCTCAATCACCCGATAGTCTTTGAGAACCGCGGTTGCCGGGTCCACACTCGCGATCGTGATCGACGGAATGTTCCCGTTAAATGGCGAGATCGAAGCAACCATCTTCACCGGGATCGGCTCATCGCTCTTGCTCGCTTTCGCCGCCGGCAGCAGCCGCAGCTCATCCATGTGCGTGTGCGCGAAGATCGCAAGCCGGATCACGTCGGTGTACTGCGCCATCGCGTCCGGCAAGTCTGCGGACCAGAGAAACATCGACGGCTTGTCCCCGGCGCACACGTTAAGGTGGTTCCTGTTGGTCGTGAACGCATCCACGTCCGGCGGGATGTGGCCCATCACCCACACCTTTGCGTTGCCGGCAGCGCGTGCCTCGTCCAGTCGCTGCTCAAGCCATTTGATCTGCGCGGCCGCCGCCGCCGAATCGCGTTTTTGCCCGCAGGTATAGTAGCCCGGCGACATGAAAATATCGTCCAGCACCAGCAGCTTCGTGTCCTTGATCGGAGCCGGCAGCGTGACGCTGTAGTAACCTTCGTCCGTAAAATCGCTCTCCGCCTTGGGACGCTCCCCCGCGGGAACATCCGCGGTTATTGTCTCTCCCACCTTCTCCAGAAAGTCGCTTCCGCGGTTTAGCTCGTAGTCTTGACAACTGGAGTCGTTGTTGCCGAGAGCCGCATAGACGGGCACGCCCGGCAAGGCCCCCCGCAATTGCTGCAACACAAAGTCGATCGTCTTCTCCGCGAATATTTCCAGTGTTCCGCACTTCTTGCTGTCGGGACATGTGGTGTAGAACTTCGTATTGAAATCGTGCGCCAGCAGGTCGCCGCTCACAGTCACAAACCGAACGCCGGCCGCATTGGCCCGTATGGCATCCAGGCTGGCTTTCAGCAGTTGATAGGAAGTGTCTACGCGGGAGCCGTTACTCACCTTGCTGCCGTCGAGAATCCGGCTCCATTGTGAAATGTCCCCCTGGGCCAGTTCTTCAACCTTGCTCGGGTCCATGAACGGATCGAAGTGGACATCGCTCACCATCAACACGGGAACGGACAGCCGCATCGGAACCGAAGGTTCCGCACCAGCGGCCTGCCGCGCCGGTAAAGCGGCGGCGAAGAGAAAGAAACTCATGACGGCAAACCACGTCCTTCTGCCGCGCACAATGCCCCTGGCCCGGTTCTGTTCCATCTGACCTCCTTGGCGGCCGTACAGTCCCGATATTTTCGGCGTGTGAATTATACAGCTTGCCGAAATGCTCAACTTTGCTGGGAGGTGCGGGATTTAACGCTCTTCACCGCGCCTTCAATTCATTTATTGCCAGCGCACGTGCACTCCTTGAACCCCGCTTCGGTGTCGTTCCCCAGCGCGCACACATACTCCCCCCAGAACGGGGTGAGCAGCCGCGACTCGTCGCCCACAAAGTAGTCGCGCAAATAGCTCTCGCTCGCCGCCGTCCTGGCCCCCGGATCGGCCCGGAACCCCGCAACCAGCTTCTCCAGCGACGCCGCCGTGAACCCCGTCTCATCGTACGTCTTATCGAAGTCGTACTCCTCGCCCCACTTCATGTCCACGCCCGCCTGATTGGGACCCGTCTGATTGGGGCCCGTCTGGTTCGACGCCGCAATCACCTCATAATCCGTCATCGCCGCCGTCGCAGGATCCACGCGCGCCACCACAAACGACGGATTATTTCCATCCACCGGCGTGATCGACGGCACAATCTTCAGCGCAACCGGCCCAGCATCCCCGCCGGGCGAAGCCGGCTCCAGCAATCGCAGCTCGTCCATGTGCGTGTGCGCAAAGATCGCGAGCTTTATCGTGTCCCCGAACTCCGCCATCGCGTCCGGCAACGCTTCCGAGGAAAGAAACATCTCCGGCTTCTGCCCCGCACACACGTTGCGGAACTTTGAGATCGTCGAATACGGGTCAACTCCGGGCGGGATGTGGCTCATCACCCAGACTCTCTCGTGCTCGCTCTGGGCCTTCTCAAGCTGTTCTTTGAGCCACGCGATCTGCGCGGCGGCCGCGGCCGGATCGGGTTTGCCCCCGCACGTCTCGTACTTCTTCGACATGAATACGTCGTCGATCGTCAGCAGCCGCGTGTGCTCCATGGGCGCGGGCAGAGACA
The DNA here is from genome assembly GCA_050745765.1 of Occallatibacter sp. Classification (GTDB taxonomy): domain Bacteria; phylum Acidobacteriota; class Terriglobia; order Terriglobales; family Acidobacteriaceae; genus Telmatobacter. The sequence continues at coordinate 61,114 of JBOGLX010000075.1, forward strand.
CGCTATAGTACCCTCCCGCCGCAAAATCCTTGAGCGCCTGCGCTCGCTCCGGCTCCGGCACGTCCGCGGTCACCGTAGGCGCCAGATCGGCAAGAAACGCGCCGTTGGGGTCGAGTTTGTAGTCCTCGCACCCCGAGTCGTTATTTCCCAGCGCCGCGTAAACCGGAACTCCCGGAAGCGCCCCGCGCAGCTCATCCATCACGAAATCGACTGTCTTTACCGCAAATTCCCGATAGCTGGCCTCCGTCGCGTTAGGAAACAGCGCGGCGTACTTGCAGGAAAACTTGTGGGACATCAGGTCGCCGCTCAGCAGGATGAACTGCGCGCCCGCTGCATCGCCGCGCATCGCCCCCAAACTCGACGCAAAAAGTGTGTACGAAGTGTCGACCCCTTTCGCGTGGCAGCTCTTCTGCAACGCCGCAAAACGTTCTGCCCGAGCCGGCGACGCCGGACCCGCGAGAATCGCCTTCCATTGCGATGCGGGCGCGCCGGCCAGCCGCGCCACCTTCCCCGGATCGGCAAACGGCTCAAAATGAATGTCGCTCACCATCAATACCGGGATGGAGGCATTCGCTCCGTCCACAGGCTGCGCGCAGACATGCTCCGCGGCTAGTAAAAAACAGAAGACAACCAGCCACGCCATCCCGCGGCCCCCCACGGAGCCGCGTATCCGGTTTCCCTCCACTTGACCTCCTCGGTCGTCGTTCTGACTCGAGTATTCCGGCGCGAGTAGGATAGCCGACGGCCCGCACCGCGGCCTTCAGGCCGGCCCACCGGGCTTCAGAGCTCCACTGTTACGAAGCTGTAGGGCGGGGCCAGCGGGCTTCTACGGTGGTGGCGATGCCGCCGCGGGGGCGGAAGCCGCCTTTGACTACGGCCCAGACGGGATTCGAGGCTTTGACCACGTCTTCAAGGACCTGATTGACGATGTTTTCCTGGAAAATGCCGAGGTTGCGGTAACTGAAGAGGTACTCTTTGAGGGATTTGAGCTCGAGGCAGCGATCGCGGGGCATGTAGCGAATGGTGAGCGAGCCGAAGTCGGGCAGGCCGGTCTTGGGGCAGACGCTGGTCAGCTCGGGGTCGTCGATTTGGATTTCGTAGCCGGGAAACTGGTTTTGCCACGTTTCAATGGGGGGAAAAGCAAAGTCGAGGCCGGCTTTGGCGTGGGTATCGGTGTAGCTTGGAGCGGGGCACATGCGTATATTGTACGAAGTTCGCGCAGCGGCCGGAGGTTCTTCAGCGATTTGGCTTTGTACGCACTTTCTTGCGCCAAAGAGGAGATTTTCGAGTCCTATATACTGACAATTGGTTGATTGAATGGCTGAACAAAAGACGCAAGTGAGCCGGTTCTGGCTTTGGGTGGGCGTGATTGCCCTGCTGGTTATTGTCTTTTTTACCGCGCATTATTTACTGCGGGAACGGCTTCCGGTGCGCGAGGCGCAGGTGGGGTACGAGGATCTGCAAAAGACGGTGAGCACCAACGGACGCGTGGAGCCGGAAAAACCGTACCAGTTCTACAGCCCGGTCTCGACCACGGTGAAGGCCGTCTACGTTGAAGTCGGCGACCGAGTGCCGGCCGGCAAGTTGCTGATCGTGCTGGACGATACGGCGGCGCGGGCGCAGGTGGCGGGGGCGGAGAGCGCGGTGAAAACGGCGCAGGCTGGTCTGGATGCCGTGACGCACAACGGGACGCAGGAGCAGCGCCAGATGACGGCGGCGGAGATTGCGCGCAGCCGGATTGCGCGGGACCAGGCGCAGCACAATCTGGCGGCGCTCGTGAAGCTGGAGTCGACGGGAGCGGCATCGGCGAGCGAAGTGGCCGCGGCGCGGGAGCAGATTGCTACGGCGCAGGCGAGCCTGGATGCGGCCGAACAGAACGCGCAGAGCCGGTATTCTCCGGTTGAGGTGACCCAGGCGCGCGCGGCGCTGGCGGACGCGGAGGCCGGTCTAGCGACGGCGCAGCAGGCGCTGGCGCAGACCACCATCCGTGCTCCGATTGCGGGCACGGTCTACAACATGGACGCGCAGCCTACGCAATTCGAGCAGGCGGGGTCGATGCTGCTGGAGATGGCGGATTTGAATCAGGAGCGTGTGCGGGCCTACTTCGACGAGCCGGAGATTGGCGGGCTGGCGGTGGGCCAGAAAGTGGTCGTCACGTGGGACGCCAGGCCGAACCTCACGTGGTATGGGCACGTCGAGCGGACGCCGATCACCGTGGCGCAATATGGGACGCGCATGGTAGGCCAGGCGCTGATCCATATTGACGGCGCGACCACAGGCCTGTTGCCGGATACGAACGTGACCGTGAAGGTGACTACGGCGGAGGTTCCGCATGTGCTGACTGTGCCGCGCGAGGCGGTTTACCCGGAAAGCGGGCATCCGGTGGTGTACCGGATCATCGACAGCAAGCTGGTGCGAACGCCGGTGACGGCGGGAACTTTCAATCTGACCGACGAGGCCATCACTTCGGGACTGCGCGAGGGCGAGTGGGTAGCGACGGGCTCGCCGACGGGGCAACCCCTGCAAGACGGAATGGCAGTAAAGGTTGTGCAATGAGTATGTTGCGCAGAATGGCCGGAGTGGCCGCATGGGCACTGGCCGCGGCGTCAGCGCTTGCGGCTGGGGCGCCGGCGCCGCCTTCAGGAGCACGGCAGCCGCTGGCGGCGGCGAACGCGGCGCTGCAGGCCGGTGAGGCAGACAAGGCGCTGAGCCTGCTGGCCGGGCTGCCGCAGACGGGCGCGGAGACGGCCGAGACGCAGAATTTGGAATGCCGCGTGCACTTTACGCTGCAACAGTGGACCACCGCGGCGAAGGAGTGCGCACAGGCCGTGCACCTGGATGGGCAGAATTCCGACTTTCACATGTGGCTGGGACGGGCGCTGGGCGAAGAGGCGGATCATGCAACTTTTGTGACCGCGTTTTCTCTGAGCAAGCAGGCGCGAGCGGAGTTTGAAACGGCGGTGCGGCTGAATCCGCGGAATGCGGAGGCGCTGGCCGACCTGGGCGAGTTTTATTACGAGGCGCCCGCCATAGTGGGCGGCGGGATGGACAAGGCCGCGGGAGTGGCGGCGCAACTGGACAAGGTGGACCCGGCGCGGGCGGACGACCTGCTCGGGCGAATGGCGCTGGCGCAAAAGGATTACGCGGGGGCGGAGCGGGAGTTCAAGGCGGCGATCGGGGTGAGCGCTCATCCGGCGTTTCAATGGTCGACGTTAGGGAGCTTTTACCGGCACCGGCAGGAATGGGCGCAGATGGAGTCGGCGATCCGGAACTGCGCGGCGGCGGCGGCGCGGGACCGGACGGCCGGCGTGGCTCTCTATAACGGAGCGTCGGTTCTGATCGCGGCGAATCGCGACCAGGAGCTTGCAGCGAACATGCTGCAGGATTATCTTTCCAGTCCGTCGAAGACCGAGGAAGGCCCGGCATTTGTGGCGCACATGTGGCTGGCGCGCCTGAAGCAGCAGCTTGGGGACGCGGCCGGGGCAGAGGAGCAGATGGCCGAGGCCAAGGCGCTGGCGGGCGAATACAAACCGCTGAAAGAGTTCGGAGCATAAAGGGAATGGCGATTTGACGCGAGGGTTGGAGAGCGCGGGCAGGTGGCGCGGGAGATGCGCGGCGGTTTTGGCCGCGATGGCGCTGGCCTGCGGGCCGGCGCCGGCCAAGGCGCAGGTTTCGCTGCGGACCGTGGTGGAACTGGCTGAGCGGAACAGCGGAACGGTCAGGGTTGCGGAGGCGCAGATGCAACAGGCAACCGCGTCGCTGGCCGAAACCAGAGACGTGTTTATTCCGTCCATGTCGTTTGGGTCGGGGATTCCGGCGTTCCCCGAAGTGGGTTTTACGGGAGCACTGCCGACCATTTGGGATGCAAGCTTGCACTCGATGGTCTTCAGCATGGCCCAGTTGCAGTACATCAAAGCGGCGCGCGCAGGGCTGGAATCCGCACAGTTGAGCCTGAAGAACGCGGAGGGCCAGGTTACGCTCGACGCCTCGACGGCATACATCGAGCTCGATGCCGTGGACCGCGAGTTGGCCGCCGCGCGGCAGCAGGAGAAATACGCGGGGCGGCTGGTGGAGATCGAGCAGCAGCGGTCGGACGCCGGTGTAGACCCGTTTTCTGCACTGCTGGAGGCCAAGCTGACGGCCGCGCAGATCCGGCTGAGCAGGCTGCATCTGGAGACGCGCGCCGGCACCCTTTTTGCGCGGCTTGCAATGCTGACGGGACTGCCGGCGGGGTCGATCGTGCCCGATCACGCAAGCATTCCTGCGATTCCGGCGTTGACCGGGGATGTACCTCGAACGACGTCGGAGAATGTGACAGCGGCGGAGATGCTGGCGCAATCGAAGGAGCGCGTGGCCAAGGGCGATCGGGAACAGGAGTGGCTCCCACAGGTCAGTTTCGGGGCAATTTACAACCGCGACACTACATTGCTGAACAATGTGGCCGAATACTATAACACCGAACATCCTCTACCGATCAACAACTTCAGCTCGGGATTCAACATCCGGCTGCCGCTGTTCGACACGAGCGTGCGTGCACAGGCGCGGCAGTCGGCGGCCGAGGCGCTCGAGGCGGAGGTGCAGGCGCAGGAAGCGGAGCAGCAGAACGATGTGCAGATTGCGACGCTGAACGGGACTCTGCGGGAGCTGGACGCCCAGGCCGACATCGCCAGCCTGAAGCAGCAGATTGCGGCCGAGCAGTTGAAGACGGTTCTGGCACAGATGGAACTGGGCAACGGGACGGGCGCCGGGGCGGGCGCGCAGCCGCAGGTAACGCCCGAGGCCCTGCAATCCGCGCGCATCGATGAGCGGCAGAAATACGAGGATGCTCTCGAAACGAACCTCGATTTGAGCAAAGCGCGGCTGAATCTGCTCCATGCGCTCGGGCATATGCAGGACTGGTTGAACGAGTTGCAAGTGAAGTAAGTATGGTGAATAAGTATGGTGAAAAAGAAAAGGTCTGAATAAGTACCGCAATGTTAGAATTGAGGCTGTATGTCTAAGCCATTGAAGACGCTGTTTTTGAATCCGCCCTCGTTTGAGAACTTCGACGGAGGCGCAAGCTCGCGCTGGCCGGCGACGCGGGAGATCGAATCGTACTGGTACCCGGTGTGGCTGACCTATCCGGCGGGGTTGCTGGAGGGTTCGCGCCTCTTGGATGCGCCGCCGCACCACGTTTCGGCGGCGGAGACGATCAAGATCTCGAAGGACTACGAGTTCCTGGTGCTGTTCACGTCGACGGTGGGGTGGACGGGGGACCAGCGGCTGGCTGAGGCCATCAAGGCGGAGAACCCGTCGATCCGGATTGCGTTTGTGGGTCCGCCGGTGACGACCGACCCGGATCGGGCGCTGAATGAGTGCGCGGCGCTCAACTTTATCTGCCGGCGCGAGTTCGACTACTCGATCGTCGAGTTTGCGCAGGGCAAGCCGCTCAACGAGATTCTGGGCATCAGTTACAAGAAGGACGGAAAGATCTTACACAACCCGGACCGGCCGCAGGTGGAAGACCTGGACGCGATGCCGTGGGCTACGAAGATTTATAAACGCGACATGGATGTGACGCGCTACAATGTGCCGTTTTTGCTGCACCCGTACATTGCGCTCTACTCGACGCGCGGCTGCCCGGCGCAGTGCACGTTCTGCCTGTGGCCGCAGACGTTGAGCGGACACGCGTGGCGCAAGCGGTCGACGGACGACGTGGCGACGGAGCTGAAGTGGGCGAAGGAGAATTTTCCCGAGGTCAAGGAATTTTTCTTCGACGACGATACATTCAACATCCAGAAGGGGCGGACGGTCGAGCTTTGCGAGAAGCTGAAGCCGCTGGGCCTGACGTGGAGCTGCACGTCGCGCGTTACTACAGACCGCGATACGCTGAAGGCAATGCGTGAGGCGGGCTGCCGGCTGCTGATTGTGGGCTTCGAGTCGGGCGATCCGCAAATTTTGAAGAACATCAAGAAGGGCGCGACGGTGGAGCGGGCGCGGGCGTTCGCGAAGGACTGCCGCGACCTTGGCTTGACGATTCACGGCGACTTTATTCTGGGGCTGCCGGGCGAGACCAAGGAATCGATCCGCAACACCATCAACTTTGCCAAGTCGCTGGACACGGAGACAATTCAGGTTTCGATTGCGCACGCCTATCCGGGAACGGAGTTCTACGAATTCGCCAAGGCGAACGGGTATATCACCAATGAGCGCATGGAAGACGGCGGCGGACACCAGATGGCGCACATTGAATATCCGGGCTTGCCTGTCGATTATGTGATGGAGATGGTGCACCGCTTCTACGACGAGTATTACTTCCGGCCCAAGGCCGCGATGCGCGTGGTGTGGAAGGCGATTGTGAACCGCGACGTTCCGCGGCTGTATGTGGAGGCGAAGTCGTTTTTGAAGCTGCGCGCGCAGCGCAACAAGATGGTGAAGGCGGCGCGGAGCCGGCAGGCTGAGCCGGTGGCGCCGGTGGGCGCGGGCGCGTAAATTTTCATTGCACGATCAGACCGAGGGCGGCGCAGATGCGCCGCCCGAAGTTTTTTGGTGGCACAAATTAGAATCCGGTTGGGACGATGGCTCATCGAACATTGTTGCCGCGGCAATATTTGATTCTGGGACTGATTGCGGTGTCCGCGCCGCTGGGAGACATATGTCTTGCCCGCGGGATGGCGGCGATGCCGGCGATTACGCTTGCGGCACCAGTCTCGCTGCTGGCCGCGGTGTTTACGCCGTGGATCGGCGTGGGGATTGCGCTGCTGATCGCGTTTTTTGCGAGCTATCTGACGGCGCTTTCGTGGGCCGATCTGACATTTGTGCTGCCGGCGACGGCGTTCGGCAATGTAATCGTGGCGCTGCTGGCGCGGTTCTGGCTGCACGAGCCGATTTCGCTGGAGCGCTGGGCGGGGATTGTGCTGATTACGGTGGGTGTGGGGTTTGTGGCGCAATCTCCGGCGCGGACCGAGCCGGCGACGGCCGGGTTCGCAGCGCAGGAGCCGGATTTTGAAGAGGAGCGGGTGCGATGACGATTCCCTTCCTTGCTTCAGTGAATGGTGGGCCTTGGCCAGCGGCGGCGATGATTGCTGCCGTGGTGCTGACTTCGACTACGGGCGAGGTGCTGACGGCGGCAGCGATGAAGGAAGTGGGTGACCTTGATGCGATCCGCGCACGGGCGGGAATGAAGGGAGCAATCAAAGCGGTGGTCACTTGCCCGCTGTTTTTTGCGGGAGTGGGATTTTTGGCGCTGGCGTTCTTTGCGCTTCTGTTGGCGCTGAATCATCTGAGCGTGAGCCTGGTAGCGCCGGCATCGGCTTCGTTGACGTTGGTTACGAATGCGATTGCGGGGAAGATTTTTTTGAAAGAGAATGTGGACCGGCGGCGGTGGGCTTCGGCGGTGCTGGTTTGCGTCGGGGTTTATTTGCTTGCGCACTGAAAAGCAGGGATCAGGCTTCAGGGATCAGTTCTGATTGATCGGATCTCAAGGGCGAAGCCGAATACGCCCGGGATGCGGGCGCCTATCGCATCGGAGAGCTCATCGAGAAGGGCACTGCCATCTGAGTCCTAATCGTTCTCTGCGCGAAGGATCAATTCCGCACCGTCCCATTCGGAAATCAAGGGCTGGGAGCCAGCAGCCTCATCAGGCCTCGCGGCTTGAGGTCGGCGTTGAGGAGTTTTTCTGGCTTGCCGGCGGCGGCGCAGATGGCTTCGGCGGCTAAATGGCCGGAGCGGGCGGCGCTTTCCATGGTGGAGGGCCAGCCGGTGGCGGTCCAGTCGCCGGCGAGGAAACAATTGGGCCAGGGCGCCGCCGTGGGCGGTCTTGCGCTGTCGATCCCTGGCGGCACTCCAAACGTGGCGCGGACTTCTTTGACTAACGCGGCTTTTTCTAACTTTGCATTCGCGGCTGCGGGGAAAAATTCATTCAGCTCGCTGACGGCTTGCGTGATGGCCTGCTCGCGCGTGTATTGGGCGAAGGTGCGCGAGGCGCTGACCAGCATTTCGATGTAGCTGCCGCGGGTTTTGCGCCAGGGCTGCAAGAGGCTCTTGTTGAACATCCAGTGCAGCTCGCGGTCTGTCAGGACGGCGTGGGCGAGATCCGTAATTTCACGGTCGAACCAGAGATGCACGCTGCAGATGGGCCAGTGTTCGTGGCGGGCAATTTGGCGGGCGAGATTCTCGGCGCCTTCGGCCGGGGGCATGTGCTGGACGAGTTTGGCCGTGGCTTCGAATGGTAACGCCAGGACCTGAAAATCCGAGAGCAATGGGCCGGTGCGTGTGGCGATGGACCATTGCGAGGTCTCGCCGTCCCAGTTGGCGGATTCGACGCTGGTGTTTAGGTGGACTTCGCTGCCGCGCTGACGAAGGAATTCGATGGCGTTGGCGTAGAGGTCGCTCAAGGGGACGGTGCTGAGGCCCATGCGGCCGGCTTCGGCCGAGTTCATGAAGAGCTCGCGGACGACTTTGGCGGCGTAGGGGAGTGCGATGGAGTCGAGGTCGGCGTTGAGGGCGCTGGCGAGGACCAGACGCCAGAAGCGGTCGATGGCGCCAGTGGTTTGGTTGTGGCGTTGGAGCCAGTCGGCCAGATTTTCGGTGGAGTCAGCAGGGATTGGCCGCAGGAGCGCCGAGAAGGCGCGGGCGAGCGAGAGTTTATCGGCGCGGGTGAAGGCTTTGGCCGAGAGCAGATTGGGAACGGCGTGGAGCGGGGCAGGGAGGGTGAATGGGCCGATGGACGATGGGCCGAGGGGCGAGCGACGGCCGCCAGGCTCGATCATGGTCATTTGGTTCGACCAGTGAATGCGATCAAGCGCGCCGATGCGGCGGTAGAAACCGATGAGGTTGGTGCAGCAGCCGAAGAGGACGTGCTGGCAGTTATCGATGACTTCTTTGACGCCGGGATGGAGGTAGGAGCTGGCGCGTCCGCCGAGATAGCCGCGGCGCTCGACGAGATGGATGCGGAAGCCGGCTTCGGCGAGGGCGCAGGCGGCAGCCATGCCGGCTACGCCGGCGCCGATGATGGTGACGGTCTTCATGGCAACATCCGCGCCCAGGCCATGCGCGTGAGGCCGAGGACAAGGATGGTGAGCTTGCGCCACAAAGGAACGCTGGCGCGGTGGGTGAAGACGTCGTAGTCGGCGCGGCGAATGCGGATGAGCAACTCGCGGTAGATGTTGACCAGGACCCAGAGCGCGGGACGGCTTTCGCGGTCGATGAGCGGGAGAAGCTTGCGCGCGGAGCGATAGAAGTCTTCGGCGCGCTGGGCGGTTGCGGCGAGCAATGCGCGCTCCTCGACGGTGGGCGGAGCGGCGGGCGGGCGGGCGAGCAGCGATTCGAGCGCGAGGTTGTGGGCGGCAAAGTCTTCGAGCGGGAGATAGACGCGGTTGCGTGCGGCGTCTTCGGCCACGTCGCGGAGAATGTTGGTGAGCTGGAAGGCGATGCCGGTTTCTTCGGCGAGCTTTTCGGCGCGGGGGTCCTTGTAGCCGAAGATGCGGATGCAGACGAGGCCGACGACGGAGGCGACGAAATAGCAGTACCGGTAAAGGTCGGCGAAGGTGGCGTAGGTGTCGGGAGCATCGGCGGTGGCGGGCTTGAGGTCCATGGCGGTGCCGGCGACGAGCTCATCCAGAAGGGTGAGGGGGATGGAGAAGCGGCGCGTCGCGTCGAGGACGGCGGTGAAAACCAGCTCCGACGATTGGCCGGACTCGCAGGCTTCATGCCAGGAGGCGAGCCAGCGGTCGAGACGGATGCGGCGGTCTTCACGCGGGAGGGTCTCGTCGTCGGTGAGGTCGTCGGCCTGGCGCATGAAGGCGTAGACGGCGCAGATGGCGTTGCGGCGCGGCGGCGGCAGTGCGATGAAGGCGTAGTAGAAGTTGCGGGCTCGGAGGCGGGCGATGGCGCGGCAGGCGGCGTAGGCCTGGGCAAGATTCGGGCTGAGGTCCGGGTTAGAGCCCGGGCTGGGCGACGGTTCGAGAGCTTTAGCCGTTTGCGTCAAGCGGCCTTTCCTGTGGAGTGGGTTTGGAGGCGAAGAAAGGGCAGCGCTTTGCCGCCGAGGGCGCGGAGGGCGAGAGCCAGCTTGGTGCGTCTGGAGATGGACGGTCGGGCGCTGAGAACATCGTAGTCCTGGCGCTCGATGGCGCGGAGGATTTCAAGGCCGCCGCGGCTGAAGAGATCGAGATCGAGGGCCAGCTCGCGGTTTACTTTGCCGATGAGGGGCAGGCCCTGCTCGAAAAGGCTGCGCGCGTAATCGACTTCATGGCGCAAGAGGGCGCGGAAACCGGGCGTGGCTACGCCGGCGGCGATTTGTTCGTCGCTGACGCCGAAGCGGAGCATGTCGTCCTGCGGCAGGTAGACGCGGCCTTTGGCGTAGTCCACGCGGACGTCCTGCCAGAAGTTGGCTAGCTGGAGGGCGGTGCAAGTCGCGTCGGACAGAACGAACTTCTCATCTCTCGTTTCGGGACTTACTTCGCCGCAGGCATAGAGGACGAGGCGGCCGACGGGGTTGGCGGAGTAACGGCAGTAGCCGTGGACATCCTGCATGGTGGCGTAGCGGGTGACGGTCTGATCATGGCGAAAGGCGGTAAGCAGATCGGCGAAGGGCTCTTTGGGGATGGCGCAGGCGCGGATGGTTTCGGCGAGCGCGACAAAGACGGGATGGTGGGCGCGGCCTTCGTAGCAGGCGTCGAGCTCGCGGCCCCAGAGGTTGAGCAGGGCGAGAGCTTGCGCGGTGTCTGGAACTTCGTCGCCGAGGTCGTCGGAGATGCGGCAGTACGCATAAATGGCGTGGAAGTGAGGGCGCAGCGCTTTGGGCAGGAACCAGGTGGCTACGTGGAAGTTTTCGTAGTGGGATTCGGCGAGGCGGCGGCAGTAGGCGAGGGCTTGTTCGAGGGTGGGCGCGGCTTCGGGGATGCGATAGGCAGGCGGGAGCGCAGCCCAACCGCGGGCTAGCAACGCTTCGGTGTCCGGTTGATTGGTAGCGGCTGCAGTCATTCCTGCTCCGCATCTATTTTATTGCGGCGGCGATGGGTTTGCGTTGCGGAAGACTGGCGAGTTTGAAAAACCTGTCCCTTAGTGGCTAAAGTCCCGCTGATTTTTCTATTGTTTCATGTACGGGCTGAAGCCCGTACCCTTCACCGGGTTGGGTTTTCCCGCGAGCTTTAAAGCCCGTGCTCTTCGAGAACGCAGTCGCGCTCACCCCCCGCGTCACGGGACGATAGCGGTCTTGATTTCGGTGCTGCGCTTCATCAGCTTTTCGAAGACGCGGTTCAGCTCGTAGAGATGAGCGTGGCCGGTGATGAAGGCGCCGGCCTGAAAGCGGCCGCCGGCGATGATGCCGAGGGCCTTGCGGCAGAGGTCCGGGGTGTGGTGGAAGGTGGCGCGGAGGGAGATGTCGCTGTAGTGGATGCGGTTGGTGTCGAGGATGACGTGTGTGCCCTGGGCGCATCCGCCGAAGAAGTTGACCGTGCCGCCTTTGCGGACGAGCTCGACCGCCTCCTGCCAGGTTTCGGGGACGCCGACGGCTTCAATGGCGATGTCCACGCCACGGTCGTTGGGCGTGAGGGCGCGCGCATCGCGGATGGCCTTGCGGATTGACGACGACTGGACGACGTGGGCAGCGCCAAGCTGGTGCGCGGCTTCAACCTGGCCGTCGTGCTTGACGAGGGCGATGACTTTGTAGCCGGCGAGCGCGGCCACGTGGAGGATCATAAGGCCGAGCGGGCCTCCGCCGATGACGGCAACAGTGTCTCCGGGGCGGGGGTTGGAGTCCTCGAAGCCGTGGACGGCGCAGGCCAATGGTTCAGTGAGGGCGGCGTGCTCGAGCGGAACATGACCGGGCACGTGAAGCGTGTTTTTGGCGACGATGCGCGCCGGGATGCGAATGTATTCGGCATAGGCGCCGTTATTGAAGAGCAGGTCGTCGCAGAGATTTTCCTGGGCGCGGGCGCAGAAGTAGCACTGGCCGCAGGGGGCGGAGTTGAGGGCGACGACGCGAGCGCCGGCCGCGAAATCGACGACGCCTTCGCCGGCCTGAACTACGGTTCCTGCGAGCTCGTGTCCGAAGAGCGCGGGAGGGACGATCATGCGGGCGTGGTAGCCGCGGCGGAAGACTTTGAGGTCGGTTCCGCAGGTGAGCGCGGCGCCGACGCGAACGATGAGCTCGCCCGTCGCGGCCATGGGAACAGGAACATTCTCGATGCGAACGTCTTCACGGCCGTGGAGGATGGCGGCGCGCATGGTGACGCGGCCAGGGAAAAGCGCGTTTTGGAACGTCTTGCGGCCGTGGTGGACGGCGGTTTCGACTTTCTTGCGGCCCTCGACGACAACCGTCTCGACTGTATTCAAGCCCGCCCCGACCACGTTCTCGACTGTGTTCAGGCCCGCCTCGACCACGTTCTCGACTTTCTTGCGGCCTTCTTCGACGGCGGTTCCGACCTTCTTACGTCCATGAACAACAGCGGTCCCGACCGTGTGGCGGCTGCGGCTGATTGCGGCTTTAACCGGGCTTGCCATCTCAGCTCCTTTTTATTACTGCTGCCCACCGCCCGGAGCCGGCTCAATCATAATCTTCATGGAGCCGGGCTGGGGGTGGGAGGCGATGTCGATCGCCTCGACCGCCTGTTCGAGGGAGAAGCGATGCGAGATGAGCTCGGTGAGATCGAACCCGTTGCGGTAGCCGGCGAAGACCAGGTCGGTGACTTCACCCAGAATCGGGAACGAAGATGAGTATGAGCCGAGGAGGGTCTTTTCGTCTACGCAAACGGCGGCGGGATCGATGGTGGCCTCGCCGTGCTGGGTCTGGGCGAAGAGCATGACCCTGCCGCCGGGGCGGACGGCATCCATGGCGGTGCGGATGAGCGCATTGCCGCCGACGGCGAGGATGACGGCGTCGGCGCCGCGGCCGTCGGTCTCGGCAAAGACGCGCTCGACGACGTTCTCAGTTCCGGCGTGGATGGGGTTCGAGAGTCCGAACTTTTGGGCGATGGCGTGGCGCTCCGGGAACAGGTCGGAGGTGAGAACGCGGGCGCCGATGCGGCGGGAAAGCGCGGCGTGCATCAAGCCGATAGGGCCCTGGCCGATCACGAGAACGGTGTCGTCGGAAGCGAGATTCAGCAGCTTTACGCCTTTGAGGACGGTGTTGAGCGGCTCGACGAAGGCGGCCTGCTCGAAGGGAATGCCGTCGGGGATTTGCACGACACCGCCGTTCGAGACGACGAAGTCCATGACGCGGATGTACTCGGCGAAACCGCCGCCGGCGGGTTCAAAGCCCGCGGTGACGCCGGTCTTTTTGTAGAGCGGGCACTGGGCGGGGGTGTTCTTGCGGCAGTAGTAACACTCGCCGCAAGGGACGTGGTGGAAGGTCATGACACGGTCGCCGGCGGCGTAGCGGGTGACGCCCTCGCCGACGGCGGCGACCACTCCGGCCATCTCGTGGCCGAAGACGCGCGGCGCGGAGTGGGAGCCCATGTGGATTTTTTTGAGATCGGTGCCGCAGATTCCACAGGTGGCGACCTTGATAAGCAGCTCGCCGGGGCCGATGCGGGGGACGGGGATGGTTTCAATGCGCATGTCGTTGATGCCGTGGTAGACGACGGCACGCATGGTGGCGGGGATCTGCGATTGGATCATCGATCCGGGCTGGGATCCGGTTTGGGGTGCGGATTGGCGTGCGGCGGTGGAAACCTGGGTAGCCATTGCGGTCCGTTACGCTCCTGGCGGCTGAAGATGTTCGAGCAGAGAATCCCTGATGGCGTGGGAAGCCTTCCTGCTATTTTCGCCCATTCGGAGCAGCGCAGGCCAGTACCACGGGCGAAGAATCGCAAAAAAGGCCAAGCTAGCCAACTGCATCTGGCCAGTGGGCGAGAGAAAGCGGTTGAAGTCGGGGAGTTGGTCCCGGAATCCGTCGCTGATGCCTTTGATGCAGTAGAAGGGGATTTGGCGCATGGCGGCGAGGCGGGCGATAGCGGCGGCTTCCATGTCGACGAGATCGGCGCGGTAGGCGGCGGCCAGGCGGCGCTTTTCGGCGGCGTTGGCGACGATGGGGCTGGTGACGAGCCAGTGCGGACCGGCTTCGGCGTCGCAATTGAAGCGCTCGCCGGTGCGGGCGTCGATGACTCCGGCGGCGTTGTAGGCGTGGCCCGGCTTGCACTCGGGCGTGAGTGCGCCGGCCCAGCCTACGGAGAGGATGAGGTCGATGGGGCCGCCATCTTCAATTGCAGCGAAAGCGCGGGTTGCGGCGGGCTGGCCGGCGCCGGCGCAGGCGGCGATCCATTCTTCTTCTTCATTGCGCTGGGCCCAGAAGTGGATGCCGGAACGGGTGGAGTGGGGCCAGCCGCGGACCAAGGGCTTCAGTTCATCGGGGAAGGCAGCGACGATGGCGACTCTGGTCATACGCGTGCGGCTGGCACCAGTGTGCGGGCGACGCCGAGGACCCCTCCCCCACCCGTCTCTCTAAATAAATTTCCCCTTTTCAAGGAGTTACGGGATGGAATTCGCTGCAAAAACTTGAAAACATTGAAGTTATTTGCAGAATATAGATTCTGAACGAGTTAGGTGGATATTGCAGCGCCGCCCGGAGTTTCGCGCCGCTCATCCCGCGGGGTTCGCAGTCAAGAGTCCATCACAGCTTTCATTATGGACTGCCGGGGCTTAATTATATGCAAATCGAGTCGAGATTCTTGAATGCGGACAGAAGGCGAGCCGGGCGCCGATCAAAGGGCGATTTCCGGGGACGATTTCCGGGCGGGCGGTGACTCGCGCATCCGCCGGCCCGCTCATCGCAATACAGCCGCGATGAACGGGACACAGCTGCGATTTTGCCGGGCGTGTCATCGGGATCCATGAGTGGGCCACCCGCCAATGTTTCCATCCAGCCGGATATTGGATCTAGATATTGGGTCTATCCGGACAAAACAAGGCGGGCAGGCTGCATCTATCCGCTTGTCGGGAGTACCGCATGCTTCGGCTTTTTCTTTCCTTCCTCTGCTCGTTCGCATTGGCACTCCAGGTTTTGCTCATAAGCGGGTGCGGCGGTTCAATTTCAAACAACAACCCAGGCTCCGGCAGCGGCACAGGTCCTGGTAGCAGCGGAGGCGGTTCGGGAAGCGGCACAAGTCCGGTAATTGGCGGCTCGGGAAGCATCAGTGCGGCATGCGGCGGCGGTCCGGGATATGGATACAACAACGGAAATGCCGAGATCACCGGCGTTTATATGCAAAGCCCCTCGCCCGGTGAAAATCCGGGCAATGTCACGGTGAATGCAACCGCATACGGCCCCGGGACCGTTGCCCAGTGGTCGATTTGCCTCGACGGCCAACCGGCGTATCAGACAAAAAACGCCGGGAGTTCCATCTCTCACGCGATTGTTATACCCACTGGCCAGCACCTTCTCTTCGCAGGCGCGTCGGACGCCCAGGGCGATTACAACCGCTCTGAAATTGCGTTGATCACGGTTGGAACGCCACCCGCGAGCAGTACTGTGCTGCCCACACCGCCTGCAGACGCACAGGTGCTAAAGGAGATGCAGAATGATACCGACAACTGGAGCATCTGCAGCCTATGCGCGAATGGCACCCACAACACCGCCAATTATTGGATGGCGCCTGACCAAAGCAAGCCCTCGTTGAGCGGCAGCAGTCTTGAAATGTATGCCGACGGGCCGTCATGGACCAACGTGCTGTTCCAGGACATCATGTCAGGCGCCAGTTCCCATACCCATTTTTTGTGGGACTTCTGGGTCTACCACGATCCCGCTGTCGAAGCCCAGTTCTGGTCCTCGGAGCTCGATTTCTACGTAGTTCTGAGCGGCAACGAATTTATGGCCGGCAGCCAGTGCGACTTTGGAGACGGCTACTG
>JBOGLX010000076.1:0-34480 GCA_050745765.1 Occallatibacter sp.
GCCGTGAACGGCGGCCCGCAGGAACTCGAGCATCGGCTCGGGCAGGGTCTGGTTGGCGAGCAGATCCTCGGTCCGCAGACGCACGCCGAAACGCCGGATCGACAGCACCGGGCCGTCGAGCGACAGCGGCGGGATGATGGCGTTGACGCGCGAGCCGTCGGGGAGCCGCGCGTCGACCATCGGCGAAGCCTCGTCCACGCGGCGGCCCACACGCGAAACAATGCGCTCGATAATCTGCAGCACGTGCCGGTCGTCGCGGAAGACGGTTTCCGCCCTTTGCATGCGGCCGCCGCGCTCCACAAACACGTGATCTTTGCCGTTGACGAGGATGTCGGAGACTTGCGGATCGCGCAGCAGAGGCTCCAGCGGCCCGAGCCCGAAGACTTCGTCCAACAGGTCCGACTGTATCTTCTCCTGCTCGTCGAGGCTCAACGGCACGCCCTGCGAGGCAATGATCTCCCTCACCAGTCCGCCCACCGCGGCCCGCGCCTGTTCGGAGTTGGCGCGCGACAGTTTTTCGAGATCGAGTTGTTCGATCAGGCTGCGGTGCACCTCGGACTTATAAGCTTCGAGGCTCCTCAGTTCAGCCACTGCCCCGTTCGTGCGTGAAGTTCCCATCAAAATATCCCCATAACCCGTTTTTTCTTGTCCGCAACCGGAGTCAGCCCGCACGCGGTGCGCGCCATTTGCCGCAGCACGTCTGAAATCGGCGAGTCGGTCAGTGCGATCGGGGCAGCGGTGCTCTGCGCCTTGCGCGCCGCCGCCTGGTCGTCGGGCACCCGCCACTTCGCCTGCCTGGTCAGCGCTTTGGTGATGTGTTCTTCGTCCACGCCCAGCGACGAATGCGTATAGCGGTTGAGCACGATCTCCAGCCGGCGCGTTCCCGTCGCCAGGCACTCCGTGATCAGGCGGTTGGCGTTGCGCAGCTCGGGAATGCCGATCGGCGTGACCAGGTAAAAGAGCGCATCGAGATCGAAGAGGGCCGTACCGGCAAAGTCCAGCCGCGATCCCGAATCGACGACCACGTACTCGTATTCCTGACGCGCCACCCACATCAGCCTGTCGATGGCCTCGCTCGATATTTCGCTCTTGACGATCTTGCCCGGAGCCGTAAGCACGGAAAGTCCGGTACTGTGCCGGACACACAGCCGGGAGAGGAAGTTGGCGTCGAGGCGCTGAAAATTCTGGAGCGCATCGGCGGTCGAGTATTGCGAAGCGATGCCGAGGCCGAGGGCCACGTCGCCCAGGGGCAGGTCCAAGTCGATCAGGAGCGTCTTCTTTTCGGATTCCCGAGCCAGCCATAGCGCAAAATTGCTGGCCAGCGTAGTCACGCCGGAGCCGCCCTTGGCCCCCCAGAACACCAGCAGTTTGCCGTCGGCCTTCCTGGCCACGCGGTTCGCCGAGCGCCGCGCCGATGCCCGCACCAGAGCTTCGGCGAGTTTGCCCGCGTCAAGGGGATCGGTCAGGAACTCGCGCGCGCCGGCGCGCATGCAGCGGATCATCAGCTCGGAGTCGGCTTCAGAACAGTACGCCATCACGGTGGCGGGACTGCTGGCGCAGACACTCTCGACCAGATCGAGCGCCACCTCGGGATTGCCGCCGAGATCCACGATGACCACGTCGAAGTTGCGCTCCAGCACATCGGACAATTGATCGAGATCGGGATAAGAGCTGAATTCGCGGCGTGCGCTGCACAGCGGGCCGGCAAGAGCGGCGGACAGCGCCCTGCGCCGTTGCTCATTGGGTCCAATCAGCGCGACGGACAATAAGTTTTCGCCCAGCATGTCCGTTTCCTGATACGTCGAGGTCAGCAACTCACTACCCCCACCCACCGCAAAAAAATTCTCCGCCGCCGGTTGCTGGCGGGTCGTCTCTTGCAAAGTCGGCTTGCAAACTCGGGCATCCTTCCATTCAGGGCACGAATTTCAGTGCGCAAAAAACGAAATCAGCGTTCCAATGGCGATCGCCGGCGCGTAAGGCAGCTTGCGCGCCAGCGGATTTGCCAGAGCCGGTTCCTGCCGCGGCCGCGAGCCGCGCTTGCCAAGTCCCTTGCCACACGAGAGAACCAGATCTCCTGCTCCCTTGAAAAGTTCGCCGGCAAACCGGCCGCGAATGGCCCACGCCACCGCCATCGCGCCGCCCGCCAGGCTGGTAACCACAAGGGCCAAAATCAACTGCTTCGGCCCGATCCAGGCGCCGATCGCCGCGCACAGCTTCACGTCGCCCATGCCCATTCCGCCCATGAATGCCAGAACGCCGAAGAGCAGCGCGCCGAGCCCCAGGCCGCACAGGCTCTGCCCCAGTCCGCTCCAGCCGTTGAGCCAGCAGGAGACCGCGATCCCCGCGGCCATGAACGGCAACACCAGCCAGTTGGGAATGCGGCGGCTGCGCAGATCGGTGAAAACCGCGACCGCGAGGACTGCGCACGTCGGCCACCAGGCAATCGAATGCAAAACCCCTCCTCTTCTTCCTTGGTTCTCGGCTTGAGAGGTTATCGGCTCCCAAGGCGTCTTCCATAACACGAAAGTGCAATCGGGGTTCCAAATCGCGATTCGCTTGATTCCGGGCGCTTAAGCCGATTCCCTCAGCGTCGGTGTGCACGCAGGTTCACAGCAGGCGCGCCGCCATGGTGCGCTATGAGCACACGTAAAATTGCCCCTTCCCGGCGAAATGGCCCCTTCCGGATCGGGTCAGGGCCCCGCAAGGGGCGCCAGCGAGTGCCCCGAAGAGTTCGCGGCGGGCTCAGCCTCGCAGACTTAAGTACTTGGGTAATGCGAGATGCCTCGATTGCTTGATTTGAGCCTCCGGTCAACGCCGATGAAGTAGTCATCCAAGCTGGCAAAAGGGGAAGATAGATGGGAGGGAGGCATCCGTGGGACAATTCAGTCCGCCAGTGTCCCAACATATCTATTTCAATATCAGTTATTTCAATTATTTAGAAAGGATCTTATGGGCTGTGTATCCCTACTCGGCCATGAGATTCTTTAGCTGTCCCGATGCCTCTTCTTCCCCTTAGAAACTAAAGTGTCCTATAGCTATTACCGGCGTAATCTTCCGGTAACACCTGAGCGTAGTACTCTCGGTTTACCTTACGTTTTTGACAAAAAAGAGGTAGCGACGTGATTCAGGTCTGTCTTTTTTCGCAGGATGCGACTTTACTGTCATTGCTTTCGTCAGCCTTGGGCAATGAGTTTGAATTCGTACAGGAAGCGCGCGAATCGGAGATCGAGCGCCTGATTGCCTCCGAAGGCGGAGGCACCATCATCCTCGATCTCAACTCCACCCAGGACAAGCTTCGCGAGCGTCTG
Source organism: Occallatibacter sp. (assembly GCA_050745765.1). Classification (GTDB taxonomy): domain Bacteria; phylum Acidobacteriota; class Terriglobia; order Terriglobales; family Acidobacteriaceae; genus Telmatobacter. The sequence goes on from JBOGLX010000076.1 coordinate 3,309, forward strand.
GAGACAGCCCGGCGCCTGATCCGCTTGAACGCAACAACAGTGGTCATGGCCGACGACGGTCTGCGCACGGCGGCCAACGAGCTGGTGCGCCAGGGCGCCTATGGCTACTGCCGCAGGCCGCCTTCGATTCGCGACCTCCGCATCATGCTGCGCCGCGCCCACGAGAGTTCCTCTCTCGCCCAGCAGAGTTCCTCTCTCAAGGAGCGCTTCGATGCCCGCTTCGATGCCCGCTTCGATGCCCAAGAGCAACAAAAGGAGTCCGAGGACGGCTGCAATCGCCTGCATGGCTCGAGCTGCCAGATGCGGCAGCTCTACGATCTGATCGATTCGGTTGCCGACAACGCCGCCTCGGTGCTCGTGACCGGAGAAAGCGGAACCGGCAAAGAACTGGTTGCGCGCGCCATTCACAGCCGCGGCGCGCGCGCCGACCGGCCCTTCGTCGCCGTGGCCTGCGGAGCAATCCCGGAGACGCTGATCGAAGCCGAACTTTTCGGCCACGAAAAGGGCGCGTTTACCGGAACCGTCGGTGCGCGCGCGGGCTACTTCGAGGAGGCCGCGGACGGCACCCTTTTCCTTGACGAGATCGGCGAACTGAGTCTTTATACGCAGGTGAAGCTTCTGCGCGTCCTTCAGCAGCGTGAGTTCAGCCGCCTGGGCAGCAACAGGCTCATCCCGCTGCGCGCCCGGGTCGTCTTCGCCACCCATCGCGACCTCGAGGAGATGGTCGCCGAGGGAAAGTTCCGCCAGGATCTTTATTACCGCATCGACGTGATGCACATTGAAACGCCGGCGCTCCAGGAGCACGCCGAGGACATTCCGCAGATCGCCGCCCACCTCCAGAGGCAGTACGCGGAGACCTATCAGAAGCCTGTCACGGAGATCGAGCCTGGGGCCCTGGCCTTGCTGCAGAGCTACCCATGGCCCGGAAACGTCCGCGAGCTCGAGAACGTCATCCAGCGGGCCATCATCGTCGCGCGCGGAAGTTCGCTCAGCGCCGAAGACCTACCCCTGCACATTCGCGAGGAGGCCGTGACCAACATTCAGGATTTTCTGCCCGTAAGTTCCTTCGAGCGCCAGCTTCGCGATTACAAGATCCGGCTGGCGGAAACGGCGATCCGCGAGAACAACGGCAGCAAGACGCTGGCCGCGCGCAAGCTGCGCATCTCGCGCTCCTATCTGCATCGCCTGATCCGCACCGCGGAGCCGGAGGTCCTGTATGAGCGCAAGGCCGCGGGCTGATAACCCGGCCCTGCGCCTGCCAGGCTGAATGCGTGTCCACTTCGCTCGGCAGGGAATGGCCGCAACGAAACCCAGCGAACCTCGGCGAAGCCGGGCGGCAGCAAAACTCACTCGAACATTTTCGTAAATAAGAGTTGAACCGGGCTCCTCTCCGGCCTATAGTGCCTCCATCGGCATTCACGTTAAAAATGCATGGGGAGGCCAATCGTGTACGCCCGAAAGACCGTACCTTCAACGCGCTTTGCATTCTGGATCGTGCTGGCCATGGTTCTCATGCTCGCCGTCCCCGTGGCGCTCACGCTGATCGCGGTCAGGCTTTCCGCATTCCGGCCGATTGCGGAAGTTGTGCGCGGCGATCCGTCGCCCTACGGCTACACCGTGAGCCTGCTCATCTTTCTCGTTCCCATTGTGCTCATCGCCTTCTGGTTTTTGCCTCAAGAACAGCTCCCTGTATCGAAGCGCGCGTTCTGGTGGACGATCGGCATTCTGTTTCCCCTTGGCGCGGCGCTCGACTTCTTTTTTGCGCAGTTTTTCTTTCTCTTTCCCAATCCCCATGCCACTTTAGGCATTGCTGCGCCCGCTCTCGGCTCCCCGGTTCCCATCGAGGAGTACTTCTTTTACCTCACCGGCTTTCTGGCCGTGCTGCTCCTCTACATCTGGCTGGACGGGTATTGGCTGTGCGCCTACAGCGTCCCCGAAGCGGACGACCGCAGAGCGTCGCTCCGCCGTCTCATCGGCTTCCACCCGGATTCTGTCGTCCTTGGCGCTCTTCTTATTTCGGCGGCGATCGTTTACCGAAAGCTCGCCGTCCCGCATACTCCCGGTTTTCCAGGCTACTTCGTCTTTCTGGTTCTCTGCTCGCTGTTGCCCTCGATCGCCCTCTTTTCCGCCGTCGGATCGACGATCAACTGGCGCGCGCTGAGCCTGACCCTCTTCATCATGGTCCTCACCAGCCTGCTCTGGGAAGCGACCCTCGCGCTGCCTTATGGATGGTGGGCCTATCGGGACGGCGCCATGGTCGGCGTTTACATCCGCGCCTGGGACAACCTGCCCATCGAGGCGGTCTTTGTCTGGATCGCGGTCACGTTTGCGACCGTCCTCGTGTACGAGGCGATCCGCTGCTGGCAGGCGACGGGCAAGCCGGCGCGCCGCGCATTCTTTGGGCAGGCCGCAAACGCAGAGCGGCCTGGCGATTGACGCCAGGCCGTCCGAAGTGCCTTTGGCAACTTCAATCAAGCTCTCGCTAACGGTGCGGCGTTTCGGGCGGCCCATCGCTCCCGATACGCATGCCGTAAAACGAGCGGTGGACGAAAAAGATGGAAATGGCGAAGAAAATGGCCGCCAGCAGGTGCGTCCACTTCGCGCCGCTGGTGGCGGACATTTGCACCGCTAACTCGACAGCCAGCAAGCCAAACAGCGTGGTGAACTTGATGACCGGATTGAGAGCCACGGCGGCCGTGTCCTTGAAAGGATCGCCCACCAGGTCGCCCACCACCGTCGCCTCGTGCAGAGGCGTTCCTTTCTCATGGAGATCGACTTCGACGATCTTTTTGGCGTTATCCCAGGCTCCTCCCGCGTTGGCCAGGAAGATGGCCGCGTAGAGCCCAAAGATGGCAATGGAGATCAGATAGCCAATGAAGAAGAAAGGATCAAGGAAGGCAAAAGCCAACGCGGCAAAGAACAGCGAGATGAAGATGGTCAGCATCCCGCTTTGCGCGTAATGGGTGCAAATGGCCACCACCTTCTTGCTGTCTTCGGTGGAAGCTTTCGCATCTCCTTCAATGTGGATATTCCTCTTGATGAACTCGACAGCGCGGTAGGCGCCTGTAGTGACCGCCTGGGTGGAAGCGCCGATGAACCAGTAAATCACCGCGCCGCCGGTGATCAGGCCGAGGAGAAATGGAGCGTGGAGAAGCGAGAGCTTGTTCACATTCTGGGTGAGAGAGTCGGTTAGCGCCATAATGGTGGCGAAGATCAGGGTGGTGGCGCCTACGACGGCCGTGCCGATGAGCACCGGCTTGGCGCTGGCTTTGAAAGTGTTGCCGGCGCCGTCGCCCGCCTCCAGCATCCTCTTGGCGCGCTCGAAGTCCACGTCTACGCCGTATTGCTTTTTTACTTCCTCAGCCACTCCCGGCTCGTTCTCGATGAGCGACAGTTCGTAGATGGACTGAGCGTTGTCCGTCACCGGCCCGAAGGAATCGACCGCGATGGTCACCGGTCCCATGCCCAGGAAGCCGAAAGCGACCAGGCCGAAGGCGAACATGGGCGAGGCCAGAATCACATTGTCGAATCCCTGCGTGCTCACCCCGTAGCCAATGGCCATTAAAGCCGTGACCGCCAATCCCAGGTAGTAGGCGGAATAATTCCCGGAGACAAACCCGGACAGGAGACCGAGAGCCGCTCCACCCTCCCTTGCCGACGCCACCACCTCTTTTACGTGGCGTGCGCTGGTGGATGTAAACACCTTGACCAGTTCGGGAATAAGAGCGCCGGCCACGGTTCCGCAGGAAGTGATGGTGGCAAGTTTCCACCAGAGCGTGGGATCTCCTCCCAAATTGGAAATCAGGGCCCAGGTTACCGGATAGGTTACGGCAATGGTCACGGCGGAAGTGATCCAGACGAGCGAGGTAAGCGGCGCTTCGAAATTAAATTCTTCCGCTTTGCCGTAGCGTGCCCTGGCGATCAGCTCGTTAATGTAGTAGCCGGCCACCGCAGCCACCAGCATGGCCACGCGAACCGCAAACAACCAGACGAGCAATTGCACACCCACGACATCGCTCTTAGCGCCCAGCATGATGAATGCGATCAGGGCGACCTGGACCACGCCATAGGTCTCAAAGCCGTCGGCGGTGGGACCGACCGAATCGCCGGCGTTATCTCCGGTGCAGTCGGCAATCACGCCGGGGTTGCGGGCATCGTCCTCTTTGACGTGGAAGACAATTTTCATCAGGTCGGCGCCAATGTCGGCAATCTTGGTGAAGATGCCGCCGGCAAGCCGGAGCACGGCGGCGCCGAGAGATTCGCCGATGGCAAAGCCGATGAAACACGGCCCGGCATAGCTGCCCGGAACGAAGAGAATTATGATGAACATCAGCAGCAGCTCGATCGAGATCAGCATCATGCCGATGCTCATGCCCGACTTGAGGGGAACGCTGAAAGCGCGATAGGGATTACCGCCCAGCGCGGCGTAGGCGCCGCGCGAATTGGCCAGCGTATTCACCCGGATGCCGAACCACGCCACCAGGTAGCTGCCCGCCATCCCCAGCACGCTGAAGGCAAGGATGACGATCACTTTCACCGCGCTGAAGTGCAGCAACACGGCAAAATACGCCAGGATGACGACCGCGATAAAGCACCAGAGCAGGAGCAGGAATTTGCCCTGGTTGATCAGATAGGTTTTGCAGGTCTCCCAGATCACCTGCGACACTTCCAACATCGATCGATGCGCCGGCAGACCCTTCAGGTGCATGTACATGAAGAGGCCGAAGATCATTCCCAGAATGCAAAAGATGGGTCCGTACATGAGCAGGCTGTGGCCGTCGATGCCCGTCTGCCCAAAGAAATGGACCTGGCTCAAATCCGGCAGCTTCAGATTGGCTTCGCCTCCGGCTGCCTCCACAGGCGCCGCAAAAGCCGCGCCTTGACCGAGCAGGGCCAGCGTGGCAAGGACGCCGGCGAATCTCCCCCAGCGCCGCGAAATTAAATTGCTCTTCATACGCCCTCCTGTGCCCGCGCGCCGGCCCTGCGCGGAGACCTGGTGCATGGCCGGCATTCCGCCCGGCACACGGCGTGCGAACACCCAGGCCACGAGGAGCGAGAGCACGCTCACGCCCCTAAAGAAGTAGACCCAATACAGTACAGTCACATGTCCTCCCGATTTTAGATTTGACGCCCAATGACAAACGGCCCCGGAAACGCGGCCGCTCAAAACAGCGGGAAATATCACCGGAAGCCTATCATCCGGCATTGCGGCTGTCGAGTGAATGCTGTCACGGGCCGTCACGGGCCTTAGCGGAGCTCCTGCCGGCGGCTCCGGATTCGGCGCTTCGCGGCTGCCGCCGGCGGGTGTAAAGTACCGTGCAGAGGTTAGCGCCGTATGGCCACGCCCGCTCTGCTCACTCCCCGCCAGGCCGCCGAAAAACTCGGCATGAGCTATCCGGCGTTCAAGCACTGGATTCTCTCCGGCCGCATCCAGACCGTGAAGACGCCGGGCGGGCACCACCGCGTTCCTCTGGACGCTCTCGTGGAGTTTCTGCCGCGGGCGCACGCCCAGCCTGGCGCTACGCGCATCAGCGGCCGCAACCAGTTGCTGGGCACCGTGGTCGAGGTCAACATCGAGGGCCTGCTGGCCAAAGTAGTCCTGGCCATCGGCAGCCAGCGCGTCACCGCCATCATCACCGCCGATGCCGTCCGCGAGCTCGGATTGACGCAGGGCGACCCCGCATTGGCTCTAATTAAGGCTACCGAGGTGATGATCGGCAGACCGTAGACGTTAGGGACTAGGGACGTAGGGACTAGGGACTAGAACGACCGTGGTCCGTGATCGACCGTCGATGGCCCAAAAGAATACCAGAACGAAATCGGCCGCCAGCCTCGTTTTCTATTCCCTATTCCCTATTCCCTGTTCCCTATTCCCTGTTCCCTATTCCCTAGTCCCTAGTCCCTAGTCCCTCCGTCGTCCCTCCGTCCCTAGTCCCTGTCCTTCAAGTTTTTCCCGCCTCCGCCGATGAATCCAATGTCGTCTTGAAGAACTGAATGCTGGGCCACGGAGGCGAGGCACGTTGAGATCGATGCAGAGCGCCGTTCCATTAGAAGTTCCTCCTTCCGCCGCCGGCCTTACGCTTGTCGATGTCGAGGCAGCCTACGCCCCGCAAATTGTCGGCGTGAGCGCGGTCTGGCGCAAGCTGCTGACGCAGGCGGAGATGGCCGCGCCGCATCTGCAGGTGGCCGCTGTCGAAGGGGAGCATGGCACCGGCAAACACACGCTGGCGCGCTACATCTTCAGCCGTTCTCCGCTGGCCAGCTCATTTTTCCAGCGCCGCGATGCGCGCGAGTGGCTGGCCACGGACGCCGACCCGTCCACGCTGGCCGGCTTCACTTATCTTGACCGCGTCGACCTGCTCGCCCCTCCGGGGCAGGGCCTGCTGCTGGGGGTTTTGAAATCCCTCCAGGACCGGCCGCCGGGACGGGCAGTGGTTCTTGCCTCGTCGCAGACCCCGCTGCGCCAGATGGCCGGCCAGGGCCTGCTGCTGCCCGACCTTGCTTTCCGCCTTACCGCCATCCGATTCGCCATTCCTCCGCTGCGCCAACGTCGCGAAGATATTGCTCCCCTCGCCCAGGCCCTGCTTGACCGGCTTTGCATCCGCTATCAGCAGCGCCCCGTCTCCCTCGGCCCGGGCGCTCTGGCGCGGCTACTGCAGCACCATTGGCCGGGCAATGTCCGCGAGCTTGCCGGCGTCCTCGAGACCGCCCTGCTTGAAGCCACCAACAACGTCATCCGCGCCACCGACCTGACCGTTCCCTTCGGCGCCGATCTCGAGCCCCAGACCCAACCCATCGTCCAAACCGGCAATCTCTCTCTGGACTCCGTCATCCACCACCATGTCCAGTACGTGCTCGACCTGAACCGGGGGAACAAGCTCCGCACCGCCCGCCAGCTCTGCATCAGCCGCTCCACTCTTTACCGCATCCTCGCCAACGAATCCTTCCTGTCCCCATGAGGTTTTGCGCGGCCGCTTTGCACAAATCGCGGCCTGCGGGCAATGGCTGTTTCATGACTGCTGTATCCAAGGCTCCGTGCCCCATCCTTCCGACTTTTTTCTGTCGCAAGGGTGGGATGCCATGACAGTTGGGCATAGCAATTCTGGACCGCGCGCTAGTCTTGCGCCCAGCGCCTGCGTCCCAATAACGAATGTTACAAACATGTTAAAATCGTCCTTCAGGAGCAGCGCCGCGCCGTGCTCGCCCCGCGGGAACTGTTTCGATGATCCTCTACCTCATGCGCCATGCCGATGCCGGTGTTCCCCGCGGCAATCCTCTCCTTGACTCCAAGCGGGGCCTCGTCAAAGAAGGCAAGGAGCAGTGCATGTTAATGGCCCGCGTCCTCTCCGCGCTCAAGGCCCCTGTCGACGCCATCGTTTCGAGCCCGTTGAAGCGCGCCCTGCAAACTGCGCAACTGGTGGGCACCGAGCTTGGTTTTGACGGCAAAGTCGAGGTCTCCGCGGCGCTCGCGCCGGACGGAAGCTTCGCCGATTTTCAGCAGATGCTGGCCGCGTACTCGGACCGGGAGGCGATGCTGGCAGTCGGGCACAACCCCAACGCATTTCAGTTCCTGGGGCGGCTGATCACGGGCAACGGAGGAGCGAGCGTACGCATGAGAAAAGGATCGATCGCGCGCATCGATCTCGATCGCCACCCGGCGCGGCTGCAGTGGCTCATCGACCCCCGCGTGGGCCGCACGATTTATGCCAGCGTGACAAAGAGCTCGCGGCCGAAGACCTCCCGGAAGTAGTCGGCCTCCTTGCGCAGCGACCAGAGTTCCAGCTCCGCGCCCGTGCGTCCGGGGCGCAGCTCCAGATAAACACGCTTGGGATAAAGCCTGACGGCGACCTTCAGAACATCGGAGGCGCGGTCCTGGTTGAGGGCGGCGGCCAGGCGAAGCAGCACCACGGCGCAATGGACGTTTTTGTGTTCCTCGGCGGGGATGTTGCGCAGGGCCCGGTCGCCGGGCTGCGGGCGGCTCTTGCCCAGGTAGCGCGCGATGGCCGAAACGATGGTGCGCTCGAGCTGCGTGTAGCCGTAGAGCTCCGAGCTGGACACTATGTACTGCGTGTGCCGGTGGTGGCCCTGGTGGTTGACGAACTTGCCGGTGTCGCGCAGGATGGCCGCGGCGGCGAGCCAGGTTTCGTATTCGGCCGGCGACTGGTGCAGAGTTTTCAGCTCGCGGAAAAGCTGCACGGCGTGAGCGCGAACCGGCTCGGCCTGGCGCGGATCGACGCCGAAGCGACGGGCGGTGGCGAGCACGCTCTCCCAGCGCTCGTGTTCGAACTCGCGGTGCACCGTGGCGCGAGCGTCCTGCGCGGCCAGCATTTGCTCCAGAATGCCGTCGCGCAGGCCCAGCGGCGAATAGCGAAAGCCGGGCAGTGCGAAGCTATCCAGCAGCTCTGCGAAGACCTCGGCGCCGGCCACGATGATTTCGGCGCGGCGCGGGCCGATGCCGGGAACGGCCTCACGCTCGGGCAGGGACATCTTAGCCAGGCGCGCAGCCAGTTTGCGGACGGCGCGCGTTTCCACCACGCCGGCCAGGGCCAGGGCGCGTGTCTTCGCCGCTGCTGTCTTGCCCGCGGATCTGGCCGCTCTGCCATTCTTCGCGTTGGCGAGACAGGCTTCAGACAGCGCCGCCGCCGTGCCGGAGGTGCCGATGACCAGCGAAACATGGTCCGGGATAATGCGGCGGCGGGCGCGGCGCAGCTCGCGGGCGACCAACTGCCTCATGCGCGCCAGCCCGTCGGCCGGCGCGGGGTCGGCGGAAACAAAATCTTCAGTCAAGCGGACCGCGCCCAGCGGCAAACTGACCGTTTCCCTGATGCGCTTGTGCTCGGAGAGGGTGATCTCGCAGCTTCCACCGCCCAGATCGACGAGCAATACGCGCCCGCCGGCGCCCGGCTCCGAGCCGGTAACGCCAAGATGGATCAGCCGGCCTTCTTCGAGCCCCGAGATGACTTCAAGATTCCAGCCGGTTTCCGCCTTGACCCAGGCTTGAAACGCCGGCGCATTCCGGGCGTCGCGCACGGCGGAGGTGGCGGTCACGCGAACCTGGTCGGCGCCGTGGGTCTGCACGGCGCGCTGAAAGCGTTTGAGGGCGCGCAGCGTTGAGGCCATCGCTTCCGGCGAAATCAGCCCCGACTCGAATACGCTGGCGCCCAGGCGCGTGACCTCGCGATCCTCGGCCAGCGTTTTCAGGTTGTGCGCCACAACCTTGGCGATCTTGAGCCTGCACGAGTTGGACCCGACATCGATGGCGGCGAAGGTGGGCATGATGGGCTGCGGCGCCCTCCGGAGACGAAATTTGGCTCTTCGGCCAAGATACACGAACGCGGCAGGCGGGCGCTTTATTTGGCGTCTCCGCTATTGTGAAACACGCGAATCGCCCGGCTGTTATCCTCTAGGGAATGGCCATTTCCGCGAAGAATGCACAGGAAAAGACCCTCGTTCGGCCCCGTCGTTCGCCTTCGGTTGCTGCGGTGTGGCTGTTCCTGGCGGCGATCTTCGCCGCGGTGCAGTTTGCCTCGCTGTTTACTCCGCCGCTGCTCGACGACGTGGACGCCGCGCACGCCCAGGCCGCGCAGCACATGATCGAGAGCGGCGACTGGGTTACGCCCAAGATCGACGGCGTCCGCTATCTCGAGAAACCGCCGCTTCCCTACTGGATCGCGGCCGGTTCTTATTTCCTTTTCGGCGAAAATACCTTTGCCACTCACCTGCAGAACGCCCTGGCCATGCTCGGCCTGGCGTGGCTCTGCTGGCTGTGGGCGCGGCGAGCCTGGGGCGAGCGCGCCGGCCTTTATGCAGGCATGTTCATGCTCACCTCGATCGGGCCATTCCTGTTTACGCGCTTCATTATTCCCGAGTCGATCCTCAGCTTTTTTCTGCTCCTCTCGCTCTGGTGCCTGATCACCGGCCTCGAATCCTCGCGTCCTCTGCGCATTTACGGCATGTGGACGGCGCTGGCGCTGGCCCTGCTCACCAAAGGTCTGATCGCGCCCATCTTCTTTCTCGGCGGGGTGATTCCGTTTCTCCTGATCACCGGCCAATGGCGTCGCTGGCGCGCTTTGAAGCCGGTGACCGGCGGCCTGCTGTTTCTCGCCATTGCCCTGCCCTGGCACATTCTCTGCGGCCTGGCCAATCCGGGCGAGGGCCATCCGGTGGGCAATCACCCCACCCTCGGCAACGTACACGGCTTCTGGTGGTTCTACCTCATCAACGAGCACGTGGACCGCTTCTTTGGCACGCGCTATCCGCACGACTACAACAAGCTGCCCGCGGCGCTCTACTGGCTGCTGCACATGGTCTGGCTCTATCCGTGGAGCCTGTTTCTGCCCGCGCTGCTGGCCGTGGCCTGGAAGACGCGCCGCGAGTGGCTCAGGCATCTGCGCCGCGACGCCGGCCACACCGTCGATTTCTACCTCGACCACGCCGCCCGCGAAGATGTAGCCAGCTACGTGGTGCGGCTCAAATTCCGTGTACGTACGGCGTGGCTGCTCGGCCTCTTCGCGTCCTTCCTCCTGGTGTTTTTCTCGATCTCGACCAACCAGGAGTATTACACTTTCATGGCGTGGCCGCCGATCTTCATTCTGATCGCCGGCGTACTGGCGGGACTTGAAGAAAATCGCCAGCCGAGCGGCGCGGAAGGCGGTAAGCCGCTGGTCTCGCCCGCGTGGATCGTGGGCGCGCAGGGCACATTCGCCGCCATTGGCGTGGTTTCGGCGGCGGCGCTGGGTTGGGGCTTATGGATCTCGCGCAACGTTGCGCACTCCGGCCGCATTGGCGAATTGCTAGCCCACCGCGGCGTGGCCCACTACACGCTCGCCATGTCGCACCTGTTCGACCTGACGGGCAGTTCGTTTGCCGCGCTGCGGCTGCCGGCAGCGCTGGCGGCAGTGACGCTGCTGGTTGGGCCGGTCGTGGGCTGGGTGTTGCGGCGCAGGCGCAAGCACTTGGCCGCGACCGTCAGCATGGGACTCACGCTGGCGGTGTTTTTCATCGCCGCGCACATCGCCTTCGCCCGCTTTGCACCCATGCTCAGCTCCAAGCAGATGGCCGAAACCATCATTGCCAAAGGCTCGCCGGCAGACACCTTCATCATCTGGGGCGACCAGTCCAATGGTTCCTCGGTGATCTTCTACACCAATAAATTTTTCCACGCGCGGCCGGCGCCGATCGTGATGCCCCGCTGCGGCCAGCACGGCGAGGGCTCGACGCTGCTTTGGGGATCCTGCTATCTCGATGCCCCCAACATTTTTTTAAGCGGCGCGGAGCTCGCGAAGATGTGGGGCACGGGCAACCGCAAATGGCTCTTTGCGCAGAACAGGTACCGCACCGCGATCGAGCAACTGCTCGGCGGCCGCCTTTATTTTGTGCAGAGGCTCTACGACAAGACGCTGTGGACCGACCGGCCCCTCAAATAACGGGTCCTTCTTTTCTCAGGCCGTTTCACAGTTGCCGCACACAAGGCTCCGTGCCCCATCCATGCGACTTTTTTCTGCACACAAGGCTCCGTGCCCCATCCATGCGACTTTTTTCTGTCGCATGGGTGGGATGCCACCACCGTTGGGTGCAGCATTCCTGGAATTGCCTTAAAGAGCAATTCTCTATGGGCAAAAAAAATAAGTCGTCCAGCCCGCCGCGCTTTTTCCGTATACCGCTCGAACATGGGGACGGTCCTTTCCGCGGAATCGTGCGTGCGGCCGGATGGCCCAGATCACCACAAACAACCTACCGCACCAGCCGCATCTTCCCTCCCGGCAACAGTTCGTAAAAGCGCCCGCGCCAGAGGATGCGCCGGCCCGCATAACTCGCCGCCCAGAAACCGAAGCCCATCAGGTCGCGCAGCGGATAGAGCACAAGCAGCCCAAACCAGCTTCGGTCGCCCACAGCGAGGCGGCCTGCGGCGATGGCAAGCGTCCAGCGCGTGACCGCGCTCCAACCCAGCAGCGCCAATCCCCACCAGGGATGGCCCAGCGCCGCAGCCGCGGCCCACGCCAGCAGCCCGTAAGGCAAGCCGAAGGTAAGCGCGGTGCCGAAATGGCCCATGGGCCGCGAAAAACGCGTCGATTTCATCCACCGCGCCTGGTGCCTGAGTGAGTCGAGAAACCGCGCGTTCAGCACCACATGGTCGATGGCGTGATGACTCAGCACCACCGTCTCGCCCCGCCTGAAAGCCTCGTTGCCGAGGATGAAGTCGTCCGAGCAGTAGTCGCCGGTGATGCCGAAACCGCCCATACGGCGAATGGTTTGGCGACGGAAGGCCATCGTGGGCCCCAGCGCAAATTGCATCCCCTCCAAGGAGCGCGCAGCCAGCACGCCGGCGGTCATCTCCACGCTCATGCCCACGGCTTCGAGCCGCGCCCACAACCCGCCTTCCGCCGCCACGCCACGATAAGGGCAGGTGACCGCGCCCACGCGCGCGCCGGCGAATGGAAGAGCTACCGCGCGTAGATAATCCGGCTTCACGCGCACGTCGCTGTCGCTGACCACGAGGATTTCGTGCGCGGCCTCGGCCTCCATCTTTTCGAGCGAGGCGACTTTGGCGTTGATGTAAGGCGGCTGGCCGCCGGTCGAAAAAAACCGCGCCGGAACGTGTGGAAACTTGGCCGCCAGGCCACGCGCAGTCTCCAGTCCCGCGTCATTCTCTTCGCGCGCGCAGAAAAGAATCTCATACTCCGGATAAGCCTGCTCGAAGAACGTGGCCAGACGCGCTTCAAGCCCCGGTTCGGCGCCGTGCAGCGGCTTCAGGAGCGTCAGCGGCGGTGTGAAGCCAGGCCGCTCGGCGAGCTGCCGCAGCGCCGCGCGCCGTTGGCGCAGAAAGCCGGACACGGCCCAAAGCACCATGCCTGCAAACACGGTGGAAGTGAGCAGACCGAACAGCCCCAGCGCAAGAAGGACGTAACTCATGCAGCACTCAGAATACCGGGCGCGGGCACGCGCGGAGGGGAAGTTTTTGCGCGTGCACGGCGCTTACCCGGTGCAGCGGACGGCGAATGCGGGAATTACGGCTTGCGCGGCGGCGCGGCGCGAGGCGCAACGGCCGGCCTGCGCATGGGCACAATGGCCGCGCCGCCCGTAGGCGCGGCCTGCTGGAACCGCGAGAGCATCTCCGAGCGCACGTACTCGACAAAGCTCTGCATCTGCCGGTTCATCTCCTCCATGCGCTCGCGCATCTGCAGAATGATGGCGATGCCGGCGATGTTTACGCCCAGGTCGCGGGCGAGATTGAGAATGAACTCGAGCCGCTCCAGGTCTTCATCCGTATAGAGCCGCGTGTTGCCTTCGGTGCGCGAGGGCTTCAGCAGCCCCTCCCGCTCGTAGAGGCGCAGCGTCTGCGGATGAATCTCGTACATCTCGGCCACCGCCGAGATCATGTACGCGCCTTTGGACTTGCGTTTCGCGGGCATCGGAGCTCCCCGAATCTTACCTCACTTCAATGGTCCTTCGCTTTTACTCGCTGAGCAATCTCTCACAGCTTCTCAAACAGCGCCGCGCGCGGGTCCTGCGAGTTCAGCCTTGCCAGCTCGCGCATGATCTCGCGGCTGCGCTCGTCCTGCAAGTGCGGCACCACCACATCGATGGTCACAATCTGGTCCCCGCGCTGGCCGGGTTGCTGCGCGCTTTCGACCCCGCGCTCCCTCAGGCGCAGCTTCTGCCCGCTCTGCGTCCCTGGCGGAATCTTCAACTGCGCGCGGCCGTCGATGGTGGGCACGTCCACCTTGGCCCCCAGCGAAGCCTCGGGCACCGACACCGGCACGTTCAACTGAATGTCGTCGCCCACGCGCGTAAACACCGGATGCGTGCCCGTACGGACGATCAGGTAAAGGTCGCCCGCCGCGCCGCCGTTCAGCCCTGCGTTGCCTTTGCCCTGCAAGCGAATGCGCTGCCCGTCGCGCGTCCCCGCCTTGATGCGGAACTCGACCGTCTCCGGGCGGTTCACCACGCCCTCGCCGCGGCATGTCGGGCAGTCGTTCGAGATGCGCCCCGTCCCGCCGCACCGCGGGCAGGGAATGTTGAACTTCATCCGCCCGCCCATCTGCGTCACCTGGCCCGAGCCGCTGCACTCCGGGCACGTCATCATGCCGCCGGTGTGCGCCTGGCCGTGGCACGTTGGGCAGGTCTCCTGGCGGTTGATCTGCATCCGCGCCTGCCCGCCGCGGATCGCCGTCCAAAAGTCGACCGTGGCCTGGTATTCGAGGTCCGTGCCCGGCTGCGGTCCGCGCGGCTGCTGCGGATGCTGCGCCCCGGTGAAGATCCCCGAGAAGATGTCCTTGAAGCTGCCCCAGCCGGCCTGGCCCGCACCCGCCTGCCCCGCGCCCGCCTGTCCGGGACCGCCGAAGCCCGAAAAGTCGAAACCATCGAAGTCCACGCGCGGCCGCCCGCCAGCGCTCTGCTGTCGCGCGTAGGCCTCGGCCTGCGCCGGGTCGATCTGGTCGGAGTAGAACCCCACCTGGTCGTAAATCTTGCGCTTCTTCTCGTCGCTCAGCACGTCGTTGGCCTCGGAGATCTCTTTGAACTTCTCCTCGGCCTTCTTGTCCCCGGGGTTCACGTCCGGGTGATAGCGCCGCGCCGCCTTGCGAAAGGCCTTGCGAATCTCCTCCGCCGTGGCCGTCTTCTTGACGCCGAGCGTCCCGTAATAGTCTTTGCTGGTCGTGGATGGCATGTTCGGTTAAACTCAGTTCCTCGTTATACTCAACTCAATGGATGCTTGCTTGCAATTCCCGGTTCAACTCCAACAGGTCCGTCGTAGAGGCCCCTAATTATTGAGCCATTCTCATGCAACCGCCCGGGTTTGCGGCTGGTGACTGCTTGCCGGGCGCGGCCGTATCTCCTCGCGAATCGCTTCCTGCGCTTCGTCCGCTGCTGACTCCAGATCGAAGTCCATCTGCAGACGCATCCAGAACTCCGGAGTCATGTTGAAGTAGCGGGCCAGGCGGAGAGCGGTGTCCGCCGTGATTCCGCGGCGCTCGCGCACAATCTCCGGGATACGCGTCACTGGCACGCGCAGCGCGATAGCCAGCGCATTCGCCGACAGGCCGAGGGGCTTCATGAACTCCTCGCGCAGCACCTCGTCGGGATGAATCGGCACGCCTCTTTCCTCGGGTTTACGCGCAATGCTCATTCGATTTTCCTTATCAGGCAATCCACAGCGCTTTTTGTACAGCTTTTGGTTCGCGGTCGATCACCATCAGGTACGCGCGCGTCGGCCCCTCGGGCACGCGCCTGCCCTGCTCCCAATGGCGGACCGTGTTGACGCTGAAGCCGAAGCGCGTGGCAAACTCCCGCTGCGTCATTCCCAGCCGTCCACGGATCGCTTTCACGTCTATCTCGGGTGGGATGTGGACGACGTAGGTTCCCTTCTTGGCGGTGCCGTCGGCAAAGGCAATCGCTTGCTCCAGCCCTCTGATAATGCTTTCGCCAATCTTGCTCACGATATAGACCTCCGATTGCTATTTATCTCCACCAGAATCGGGAGGAGTTTCCGGAACGCCTTGATCTCAGATTGCTCCAGGTTTTCACGTTCGTTCTTTGCTTACGCAGCCAACAAATAAAGCGGCATGTCCTTGTCGTGAAAGAAATAGATTACGCGCGCTCCGCCTCGCTTGCCGCGGCCTTCCAATCCCCATCGCAGCTTGCGAACGCCTCCGGTTCCGGGAACAACTAGGCCCGCCGTCGGGTTATACGCCAGGTAATCGACGAGTTCCGCGCGTTCCTCGTCGTCCATCAATTTCCGCGTGGCCGCGAGAAACTCGTCCATCTCAACGACGGTAATGGGGCCAATTGGCTGCAAAAATAATTGTAGTGCATTGCACTACCTCGCGCATACCTTGAGATGAACGAGCCGGGATCAGCAGCCGGAAAATGCCGGTTCTACGCAGCGACGTCGAATCGCTCGATTCTGGGCCGTTTCTTTCTGGACGCCTGCCACATGTCGTAACTCATCTGCAGTTCGTACCACAGGCTGTCGTGCGTGCCAAGCGCGGCGGACAGGCGCAAAGACATATCGGCGGAGATGCCCGCCGCGCCATTGAGGATGCGCGACAAAGTGGTGCGCGAGACGCGCAGCTTCTTCGCCGCGACGGTGACGTTCATTTCGCCAAGCGCCTCGCGGAGGATCTTGCCAGGGTGAGGCGGGTTGAACATGCGCTGCATAACGGCTCCTAATGTTTCAAGTCACGAATAAGCCACAAAAATCGCTGTCATCCTGAGCGGAGTCCGCCGCAGCGGACGGAGTCGAAGGACCTGCGGTTGCTTTTCGGCTTCACTGCTTGGACTCAGTTGGCCTCGTCAATCTCCTGCCGCGATCTCTTGAAGGCGCAGGAAAAGCTTCGCTCCATCAGGGAGCAAGCCGAACGCCTGGCGTGCGAGCGAACCGTCCTTCACGAAATTCGTCTGCGCTTCAGCAACTAATCCCAGGGATTGCAGCCGCGAGAGCGCCGACCGGACCTTTAAGTGTTGATCTTCGCCGAGTCCAAAGATGCGATTCCAGTCCGTCCAGATGTGTCCAACTTGCTCGCTCCAGTCGTGCGACGCTCTACGATCGGAAAGTATATTCTTCTGCGAGTCGTACATCTTCCCGAGCACGGTAATATCCCAATCTGTGAGCTCCACGGCGGCGCGCATCATGTCGTCAAAGCGTTCCGGTTCCAAATCGTTTTCCGCGACGCCATTCACAAGCACCAATGCGAGCCTGTCAAGTTTTCTCTTGTTCTTGGTTCGCAGCGATTGCAGGACGAGAATCGCGGTGGCTTCCGTAAACTCAGCGCTGTCCAGGCGGGCCTTAAGTTCATCCACGCCCTTACCGGTCTCGATACACTTTTTCTCCAATCGTGCAAAGCCCGAACATACGGCGTCCGCAAGTTCGCGCACATTTTCCTTGACTGTGGAATCTCCAAGTTTCAGGAACCATTCGAATAGATTCAGGCCTGCGACGCCCCCCCCTGCAATCGCAAGCCCGACTCCAGCAGACCCTCCCTGTGCGACCAGTGCTGTGCCAATCGCGACAGCGGAGCCTGCGATCACGGTTCCGTCCGCGATTTGCATCCGAACTGGCGATTCCTGTGAGTCCTCGCTCTTCCAACGCTCAGTTAGCGCCGCAACTTCGTTCTGATCGAATTCGTTCATTTTCAGACCCCGATTCGAGTTTGCGGCGAAACTGCCGAACCGCAGATCCTTCGACTACGCCGCTCGCAAAAGAGGCGAGCGGCTTCGCTCAGGATGACAGAGTCGTTGGTTGCTTTTCATTGTTTTGGGTGAACCGGAGGCTCATGGGGACACGGCTAAAAGCCTGCCCTGAGCTTGCCGAAGGGTCGTGCCCTGACACTGAACCACGCGCCGACCGAGTTTTTCCGCGGCATGTTTAGGCCCTGCGGGAAGCTCGTATGAGCCAAATCCGCTCGTCGTTCCCTATTCCCTGTTCCCTATTCCCTATTCCCTGTTCTCTGTTCTTCCGCCGTCTCGCTTGTCCAGAATATTTTCCCCTTGACCGCTCACCCATTGCATGTGCTACAGTCAGTAACACTATGGCAGGTAACACTAACCCCGCCCACGACCCCGCCGAACTCGGCGAGCTCGAGCGCACCCTCCTCTCCATCGTCTGGCGCAAAGGCTGCCTTACTGCCGAGCAGGTCCGCGAAGAACTCGGCCGTCCGCTCAAGGATTCCACCATCCGCACCGTCCTCCGCCGCCTTGAGGAAAAAGACTACGTCGCCCACAGGGTTGAAAACCGCACGTTCTTCTACCACCCGGCCCAGACCCGCCAGCGCGTCGCCGGCCGCGCTGCCAAGCGCATCGTCGACTGGTTCTGCGAGGGCTCGGTCGAGGCTCTCCTCGTCGGCATGGTCGATTCCAAAGTCCTCGACCGCACCGAGCTCCAGCGCCTCGCCGAGCGCATTGCCACCGCCCGGGAAACCGAATTGGCTGCCGCGCCAAAGTCCCGCAAAAAGGAGGGAATACGATGACCTCAGCCGTCTTTTCCGTGATTTTTGAAGCCGGAGCCCGCTCGCTCGCGGCTGCGCTTGTCGTCTGGATCGCCCTTGGCCTGCTCCGCATTCGCAACGTGCCCGCGCAAAAAGCCGCCTGGAGCCTCATGCTCTTCGCTGCGCTGGCAATGCCCTTCGCAACGCGCTGGCATTGGCTGCCCCGCGCCGACGCAATCCGCCTGCCCGCGCTGAACTGGACCCGCGTGGCGCAGTCTCCGGCGCGCTCCACGCCCACTGAGTCGACCGCGACGGCCACAGCCGCTCAAGACCGATTCTCCACGCCCCCGATCGCGGAGCCGGACGCCGGGAACCCGGACCCGGACAAAATGGGTCAACTCGCACAGACTCAAGCGGATCCTCAACCTCCACGCGCCGCCCGCAACGCCAATCCCGCGCCGAAATTGCCGACGCTCCTGAGTCATCCATGGACGTTCCATCCATGGCCGATCCGCCCGCGAACTCTTGCATGGCTCCTCTATCTCGCCGTCGCCACGGTCTTGCTCCTGCGTCTGATCGCCGGCCTTGCCGCCGCGCTCCGCATCTGGTTCGCAGCCGATCCGGTCCCGGCCATAAACCCAACTTTGGATCTGACTGAACTATTTACTCGCCGCGTCAGCGTGCGTTCGAGCTCACGGATCTCCTCGCCGGTCAACATCGCTTCTGGGATTGTCCTTCCCGCCGATTACTCCTCATGGGACGAAGAAAAACTCCGCATTGTCCTCGCCCACGAGTGCTCGCACGTCCGCCAGGCGGACTTCTACCTTCAACTGCTCGCCGGCCTCTACGCGGCCATCTTCTGGTTCAGCCCGCTCGGTTGGTGGCTCAAGCGCAAACTCACCGAGCTGGGCGAGGCCATCGGCGACCGTGCCGGCATCGAGGAAGCGGCCAGCCCCTCGTCCTATGCCCGGTTGTTGCTTGAATTCGCAACCCTCCCTCACCCCACCCTCACAGGAGTCGCCATGGCCCGCACTGGAAATCTCGCTCGCCGCATCGAACGCCTTCTCAACGATTCCATCTTCCGCCAGGCCTTCGCCGCCGGCCGCCGCCGCGCCCTCGTCGCCGCGTTGATCGTTCCCGCAGCCCTGTTCGTCTCGACGTCGCTCGTCCGTGTCCAAGCTTCAGGCCAGACCCCATCGCAAGCCGCACGATCGCAGCAGGCCATTCCCGTCCAGCAGCCCCCCGCCAATCAGGCCGCTCCAAACCCGGCAGCCGTGGATCAGACTCAGACGCCGCCGCCCGCGACAGGCGTCTCACGGCCGCCCGACCAGCCCATCACCAACCAGACGCCAGCTCCCGCGCCGCCGCCGGCTCATGCAGCCGCCCCGTCTCCCGCGCAGGCGCCGAGTCCCGATGCCGCGCCCGCGCCTCCCGATGTCGTCGCAATGCCGCCAGTTCCGGCGATTGACGGTCCTGTAGCCATGCCGCCGATGCCGCCCATGCAGGTGCAAGTCCCGCTCATCCCGCTCATGCCAAATCTCAACGCGCAAATCAGGAACGAGGTCAATGCGAATCTCGATGCATCGCTGAACGGCGTCTTCCGCGATTACTCTTACGTCGATGCGGGCGGTGACGAGTCGTGGGCGCTGGTCAACGGACCCGGCGAGCCTCACATGCATATTTCTTACGCCCAGGGGTTCTATGGCGACGCTCGCGCCGAGATTGAAAAGGCGCGCGAAACCGCAAAGGAGCCTTTCCTCTGGTTCCAGCACGACGGCAAATCTTACATCGTCGAAGACCCATCTATCGTGGCCGAGATCGAAGCCATGGAGAAGCCCATGGAAGACCTGCGCACCCAGATGCGCGCCCTCGGCAAGCAGCAGCGCGAAGCCGGCGCCCAGATGCGCGAAGAGATGCGCCAGCAGCGCCGAACCGGCATTCCCAAGCCCGATCTGACCAAGCAGATAGCAGAGCTCGATGCCGCCGTCGAAAGTCTCAAAGCCGCCCCCGGAAACACCGTCACCCAGCAGCAGTTAGCCGCAATCCAGGGCCGCATCGGCCAGATCCAGGGCCAGTTAGCCCGCGCGGAAAGCGGCTACTACTCCAAAGAATGGAGCGCGGCCGTGAGCAAGCTCGGCGAGCAGGAGGGCAAGGTTGGCGGCGAAGAAGGAAAGCTGGGCGCGGAGATGGGACGGATCGCCGTCGCCAACCGCAGCAAGATCGACGCCATCATCGATCAATCCCTAAAAGACGGCAAGGCCAAGCCCGTGCAGTAGTCCTGGGATTGCGACTATCTTAGCTTCAGGCCCAGCGTCTCGCCAAGCCCCAACGGATCGAACTTCCCCGCCCGCGGCGCGGGCCGGCTCATGCACCGGCTCCGCGTCGGGATCGGCGAAAGATAAGAGCGCGTCACGTGCAGCCGCGGCATAACGACGTACCGCGTGCGCAGGCCGTCGATGGTTGTGGGCAACGAGGCGGGCACATCGCTTTTGTCCACGTAGATCACCAGCGCCGCCTGGCTGGGATCGTCGTAGCTCTGGCCGACACCTACGCCAAAGAACGCAGGGTTCTGCTGCATCAGGCCCTTGGCCATCTGCTGCTTCACAGCAGCCGCCTGGGTCAGGACCGAAGCCGCCAGCGGGGATGCGCCCGCCGCCGGCGTCAGCGGCGCCGTGCCCGCAGCCACAGCTTGCGCCGTCGACGGAATCACCACCGTGCGCACACCGCCTATCGTCGCAGGCACGCTCACCTTCATGCCCGGATTGACATAAACCAGGATCGCCGCTTTGCCGGCCCGGTCGTTGCTCTTGCCCGTGGCCACGCCCAGAATTCCCGCCGATGGGTTCACCAGTTGCCGCGCCGTCCCCAGCGCCGTCTGCCCGCGCACAATCTCGGCATCGGAGATTGCCCTGGACTGCGCAGCCGTCGCCGTCGCACTCGCGGTTCCCGCCCCATAATTCAGGCAGCTTACCGGGTGGTCCGTCGTGCCCACAAACTTGTACGTCGTGCCTTCCGCCGAGTCCAGTTCGCTCAGCACATCGGTAGCGGGATTGGCCACGCCCTCGCTCCCGCCTGAGTTGTCCACTCCGCCCGCAAAGAACAGCCCCACCGGCTCGGCGTCGCCCGAATCGACCACCAGCGACCCGGAATCGCCCGCGTCGCTGAACTCGTTGCCCGTGATCCCAATCTGATTGGTGTAAGTCTTGGTCAGATACGAGTCAGTCTCGGCGCAGTTGGTGTAATACGACACCTCGACGGTCAGATCGATCACCGAGATGTTCGCGCAGGTCAGTCCCGTCGTGCGCCCGCTCTTGGCCACCGTCATATTGAGCGAAGCCGATTCGCCCTTGCCGCCCGTCGAGGAGATCCCCGGGGGCGCCGCCGCCAGCAGGCCGTCGGAGCTCAGCGTCCCCAGCTCCAGAATGTTCCCGCTCGTATTCACCGCGCCCGAATCCACCTGCGCAATGGCCGCGTCCGCGTTGGTCGAAGCCGAGCTCAGCGGCAGCCATGCAGTGAGTGTGCCCACCGGCATTGCGGTACTGCCCGATTGGCCGTACGGTGTGCAGTTATCGTCCACCAGTCCCGGCTGAATTATTGTGTCGCCCACCTTGCCCTGGTCGCTCATCGCCAGCACATGATTGTTGCTCAGCAAATATTGCGTCCCGCTGCTGTTCTCGATCAGCGATCCCAGCGTCCCGCTGCAGCAATCCGCAACGTAGCTCTGTCCATTGCTCCCGGTCGTCGTGTCGTAGTCGTTGTTGTTGCCCCCCGAACTGCCCAGTGAGATCGGCGTCGCCAACTGCGACTCGTGCGTCGTAGGGTTGCTGTTCACTCCCTCCGTGTTCAGCAGCACCTCCGCCGACGCCTTCGACGAAGAAGTTCCCGCCGTCCCCACAATATAAGTCGCGGCCGTGGCTGAGAGTGTCGCCGGCGCCGTATAAGTGACGGTGCAATAGGTAAAGGCCGTCGAGCTGCGCGAGCAGTTCGCTGCACTCAGCGATCCCTGTCCGCCGCTCGACCCCGTCGCCGTGCTTGATAGTGCGTAGCCGATCCCGTCCGACCCGCCCGCCTCGGCGATGTAGCCGGTCACCGTCGCCGTCCCGGCGCTGCCCAGAGCCAAATCCTCCGGCGACAGCGGCTGCAGAAAGCCCGGCGTCACCGTTAATGCGGCCGATGCAGTCGTGCCCGTGTTCGACTCGAGCGCCGCCGTCACCGTCACCTTGACGCTGTCCGCTGTCAGAAAGCCTGGCGGCGTGTACTGCCCGCTCTGCGTGATGGTTCCCGGTCCTTCCGCCGCGTCCCCGCCGCTCACCGACCACGTCACTTTGGCTGCGCCGCCGCTCTTGAGCGTCGCCGTAAACTGCTCCACCGAACCGCCCGAAGAATTCGTCGTGTTGCAGCCTGTGCAATTGGTATCGATCGCAGCCGTGCCCGGCGACACGGAAAAAGTCCCGTTAGACGAGTTGGTATTAGAAACCACCGTGCCGCCGCAGCCGGCCAGCGCCAGCAGCGCCGGAACCAGCAACGCCGCCGGAAAACCCAGCGGAACCCGCAGGCCCACGGTTCGCCTCAATGAGTCCCTGCGATTCGAGTGGGGGAGGGATCTTTCCGTCGTCTGTGGCGCAGCTAAGAGCAAGGTCGTTCCGAAGCCTTTCAGTGCCCTGTGGCACGCCGCTCACCGGTGCGATGCGCCAACATCCGCCGCGGGTAGCGTAACCCAGGGGACAGCACCGCCCATAAGTTCACAGACAAAAGGAGATGGGCTTCCTCTCATCACCTTATTATGACCCCTTCAGCGCCAAAAAGATCGCGCGGCAGCCCCCGTAATTCCCTTCCCGCCTTCCGTTGTTTCCTGGTCCCTGGTCCCTGACTCCAGTTCCCTATTCCCTGTTCCCTATTCCCTGTCCCTACGAAATCACCCTCTTCAAAAACCCGTTCAGTCCAACCCGTCCCAGCGCCGCCGAAAAAAACACCAGCGCCGTCATAATCGCCCACCACGGCATGTGCGCGATGCTGGGCGTAACGGCCGCCCGCAGCCCCTCACTCATATATACGATGGGATTGAACAGAACGCCGAACTTGATCCACGGCATTTTCCCCAGCCAGTCCCACGGGTAATAGACACATCCCAAAAAGGTAATCGGCACCACCAGGATCGAAAACACCAGCCCGATCTGTTTGGGGCTCACCAGCGACCCGATCGTCAATCCCAGCGCCCCAGCCAGCAGGCTGGCCAGCACCAGCACCACCACAAACAAAAACCAGTTGTGTACGTCGGCCCGCACCGGCGTAGAGGGAATATAGTACGCCATCGGGATCACCAGCAGCGCGCCGACAATGCTCTGCAGAGCGCTGAAACAGACTTTTTCGAGCGCCACGCCCCAGACCGGCAGCGGGCACATCACGCGGTCGTCAATCTCCCGCGTGACGCCGAACTCGCTCGAGAGCGGCAGCGCCACGGCCGCAATCCCAGAGAACATAATCGCCACGGCCATCAGTCCGGGTAAAAGAATGGTCCCGAAGTTTATCCCTCCGGTCATCGCCATGGGGTTCGGCCCGCTCATCCGCGGCAGAATGAACGTGAAAACGAACAGAAACAGCAGTGGCTGCATTCCCACGCGCGCCAGAAACACGAAGAACTCCCGCGAGAGCACACGCAGGTCGCGCAAAAACAGCCCCCAAAACGCCCTGAAAAAAATCCCCGTGCCGAAATGCCGCGTATGTTCCATCCGTACTCCATAAGTTCAGGTTTTAAGGTCAGGGATCAGGGAATAGGGAATAGGGAATAGGGAACAGGGAACACGAATCAGAGATTCGGTGTCGTCGCTCAGGTCTTCTTACCCTAGCTGCGCAAGCCACGTTTTGAAAGGGCACGACTTCAGTCGTGCCGCAAAGCCACCACGTTGAGTCGAGCTTTAGTCCCTGAGGGATGGTTTTCAAAACCGAACTCTCGCGCCCACTCCCTGTTCCCTGGCCCCTGGCCCCTGCCTTTTAGTCCCTAGTCCCTACGTCCCTAGTCCCTATTCGCGCAAATCCCGCCCCGTCAACTGAATAAACACCGTCTCCAAACTCGGCTCGGCGATAGTCACATCCCTCAATCCATGCCCTGAAGCCGCCCGCACAATCTCCGGCAACAGGCCGTCCGCGCCCGACCCCATCACGCGCAGCCCCTCCGCCGTTGTCTCCACGCCGCTCACATCTTCGCGCGCCTTCAGCAGCGCCATCACCGGCTCCAACCCCTCCTGCGACTTCAGCTTCAGGTCGAAGACTGTCTGCGCCCCAAACGTCTGTTTCAGCTTCTCCGGCGGCCCCAGCGCCAGCACCCGCCCGTGGTCGATAATGGCCACGCGATCGCTCAACTGGTCCGCCTCTTCCATGTAGTGCGTCGTCAGCAGCACCGTGATGCCTTCCTTGCGCAGCCCCTCGACGGCCGCCCACATCGCCATGCGGCTCTGCGGGTCGAGGCCCGCGCTCGGCTCGTCCAGAAACAGCACCGTCGGCCGGTGCGCGATCGCCCGCGCAATCTGCACCCGCTGCGCCAGTCCGCCCGACAACTCCTCCGGCTTCATATCCCGCCGTTCGCCCAGCAAAAACTGCTCCAGCAGCTCCGCCGTCCGCGCCTTAGCCTGCCCGTGCCCAAACCCGAAGTACCTGCAATGAAAATAAATGTTCTCGAACACGGTCAGCGAGCGGTCGAGCGTGTTGTATTGCGGCACCACGCCGATGTGCAGCCGCGCGTGTGCCGGGTGCTTCACCACGTCGATGCCGGCGATACGCACCGTGCCGCTCGTCGGCAGCGCCCGCGTAGTGGCGATGGAGATCGTGGTGGTTTTTCCTGCGCCGTTCGGCCCCAGCAGCCCGAAGATCTCCCCCTCCCTCAATTCCAGGTCGATCCCGTCCACCGCCACCACGCGCAGCTTCGACTCGTACACCTTCGTCAGCTTTTCAACTTCGACAATCAATGCGGTTCACCCGGCGCGGAGAGGAGAAGTGTCTCTGACCTCCAGATTACCGCACCGCGCGCGGCTCCCGGCTTCAGCTCCGACTACGCCCATGTTGCTGGCCTGGTAATTGGGGTTCCAGGAATCGCGTCGGGAAACTGCGACAACTGAAGGTGATGGAGGCGGATGCGCCGGACAAAACTGGCCACTTTTTCAAGTCCCCCAGCAGGCTTCGAAACAGGACAAAGGAGTCCTACCGGCAGACCTAGCTCTTCGACGACAATGCGCACCGGTTCAATAATGTCGGTGTCGTTGGAAAGCACCGCCGCCACGTCGAATTTACCCTGAAAGGCATCGCGGACTAAATGGCTCCCCAGATTCACATCGCTTCCCTTTTCCTCCGTCTTCCATATCCTCGCAACATCGGGATAAGGAGGAACGAACGGCGGCACAATCCCGCCTCGCATTTGCGGAGGATGCACGAGACCCGCAAAGGACTTGGTCAAAAGGAAGTTGCCAAGATGAACAGTGACTTCCGGGACGGTATTGAGAGCATCGAGATATATCTGTTGGCGAGCAGGCGCAAAAGTATCGAAGCGACCGGACACTCTGGCGGTGTAATAGCGAACCATTTGTATTAGGTTCCGAACATTCAGGAGTTCCCTGGAGAGAGCTTTGAGGTCGAGCCACTTGTATTGCGGATTAGCCCGGAGAAGCCGGTAATAGAGATTGAATCCGTCGACATAGACGTTCGTCCGCATATTGCGCCAATAAAGCAAAAGCCGCCGTGATTGCTCACTGACGGCCTTTGGGCCTGCGGCACGCCGCAGGTGGGTAGCGAAATCATATTAGCTCATTGGCGTGAACAACGCAAGTAAAATCCGCGATTTGAGCGCATGCCGGAGAATGCGGCACGCCCTGCGCTCAGAGTCTGTGACTTTTTTGGTTTTTGGCACATCTTTGGCCCGTAAACCTTTTGCCTTCAACGTCCGTTTTTCGCAAGATCAATAAAGTCACAAGCTCTCAGCGCTAAACTCGTATAGAGGAGCACTCATGGACTACACCAATCTCGGCAAAACCGGCCTCAAAGTCTCCCGCATCTGTCTCGGCTGCATGAGCTACGGCTCGCCCGCCACCGGCAAGCCGCTCCCCGGCCGCCAGCCCTGGGCCCTCGACGAATCCGGAAGCCAGCCATTCTTCCGCCAGGCCCTCGACCTCGGCATCAACTTCTTTGACACCGCCAACGTCTACTCGGGCGGCGACAGCGAGATCGTCCTCGGCCGCTTCCTCAAAGCCAACACCCGCCGCGAAGCCGTCGTCCTCGCCACCAAGGTCCACGGCCAGATGCGCGACGAGCCCAACGGCCGCGGCCTCTCCCGCAAGGCCATCCTGTATGAATTAGACCAGAGCCTCCAGCGACTCCAGACCGATTACGTCGACCTCTATCAGATCCACCGCTGGGACCCGGAAACCCACATCGAAGAAACCCTCGAAGCCCTGCACGACGTCGTCAAGGCCGGCAAAGTCCGTTACATCGGCGCTTCGTCCATGTACGCCTGGCAGTTCGCCAAATCTCTCTACCTCGCCGACCTTCACGGCTGGACCCGCTTTGTCTCCATGCAGAACCACATGAACCTGCTCTACCGCGAAGAAGAGCGCGAGATGATGGGCCTCTGCCTGGCCGAGAACATCGCCGTCATTCCCTGGAGCCCGCTCGCCCGCGGCCGTCTCGCCCGCCCCTGGCACGGCGAAAGCACGCGCCGCCGCGAAACCGACACCTTCGGCAACGCCATGTACTCGCGCACCGAAGAAGCCGACCACAAAGTCGTCGACCGTCTCGGCCAGGTCGCCGAACAGCGCAATGTCCCCCGCGCCCAGTTAGCTCTGGCCTGGCTGCTCGCGAAGCCCGGCGTAACCGCCCCCATCGTCGGCGCCACCAAGCCCCACCACCTTGAAGACGCCGTAACCGCACTCTCGATCAACCTCACGCCCGAAGAGATCGCGTCGCTCGAAGAGCCCTACATGCCCCACCCCGTGCTCGGCTTCAGTTAAGAGCGTTCGCGAAATCACCGCGGGAGTCATTTCATGGGAGTTACTTCCCGCCCCCCAACAAAAACGCGCGGCAGCGCGGCAGCGGCGACCCAGTACGCAATCTCCCGGTAGTCGGCGAACTCGTGGATAAGAAAATCGGCCTGCTTGCCGTTCTCGAGAGAACCGGTGCAGTGGCCAAGGCCGAGGCTCCACGCGGCATTCACGGTGACCGCGGTCAGCGCTTCGGCCTGCGTCAGCGCCATCTGCAGGCAGGCCAGCGAAACAATAAACGGCATGGAAGCAATCGGCGACGAGCCGGGATTGAAATCGCTGGCCAGCACGATGGCCAGACCCCGCTCCACCATCGCGCGCGCCGGCGGATAGGCTGTCCGCGCCAGCGCAAACACTGAGCCGGGAAGCAGCACCGGCTGCACCCCGGCAGCCCGCAGCACATCCAGCGTCTCCACGGTCGCGGTCTCAAGATGGTCCGCGGTCTCTGCGCCCAGCTCGGCGGCCAGTGCGGCGCCGGTGCCGGGCCGAAACTGTTCCGCGTGTACGCGCAGCCCCAGCCCATGCTTGCGCGCGGCCTTGAGCACGGTGCGCGATTCCTCCACGGTAAAAGCGTGTTCGTCGCAAAACACGTCGCAGAAACGCGCCAGCTTCAGCGCCGCCACTTCGGGGATCAGCTCATCCGCGACCCAGCCAACATAATCCCCGCGCCGGCCCGCAAACTCCGGCGGAATCGTGTGCGCCGCCAGCAGCGTAGGCACAATGCGCATCGGCCCCTCGCCGTCGAGCCTCGCCATCGTGCGCAGCATTCGCAGCTCCGTCGCCCGCTCCAGCCCGTAGCCGGACTTGGCTTCGGCCGTTGTCGTGCCTGTGCGCAGCATCCAGTCGCGATGCCGCCGTGACTCGGCCAGCAGCTCCTCTTCCGAGGCCGCGCGCGTCGCCCGCACCGTATTCAGAATTCCGCCTCCCGCGGCCGCAATCTCCTGATAGCTGGCGCCGGCAATGCGCTGCTCGAACTCCGCCGCGCGGTTGCCCGCAAACACAAGGTGCGTGTGCGCATCCACAAAGCCCGGCGTTACGCAGCAGCCCTGCGCATCGACGACGATTGCATCGCGCGGAATTTTGGACTTGATCTGCGAGTATGGTGCAGCCTCAACAATGCGCCCGTCTTCAATCAGCAGCGCCGCGTCGTGAATAAGCCCCAGCTCGCCAAGCTCCGCACCCACGCGCGCGCGCCCCGGCCCCGCCAGCGTCGCAAGCTGCCCGATGTTGACGACGGCCAGCGATCGGGTCACCCTGACTTTTCCGCCATCGGAATCTGAATGCCCTTGTCCCGCGCCGTCTGTCGCGCCAGCTCGTAACCCGCATCCGCGTGGCGCGCTACGCCGAGCCCAGGGTCGTTGTCGAGCACCCGCGCAATCTTGCGCGCAGCCATCTCCGTTCCGTCGGCCACCGTCACCTGCCCCGCGTGCAGCGAATAGCCCATCCCCACGCCGCCTCCGTGGTGAAAGCTAACCCACGTCGCTCCCGACGCCGTGTTCAGCAGCGCATTCAAAATGGGCCAGTCGGCAACCGCATCCGAGCCGTCCAGCATCTTTTCCGTCTCCCGATAAGGGCTGGCCACCGAGCCCGTGTCCAGGTGGTCGCGCCCCATGGCCACCGGCGCCGCCAGCTCGCCCTTGTGCACCAGTTCGTTGATCGCCGCGCCCATCCGCGCCCGCTCGCCGTAGCCCAGCCAGCAAATGCGCGCGGGCAATCCCTGAAACGCAAAACGGCCCCGCGCCAGCTTCAGCCACCGCGTCAGAATCTCGTTTTCCGGAAACAGTTCCAGAGCCAGTTCGTCCGTGCGCTCGATGTCGCGCGCATCGCCCGAAAGCGCCACCCACCGAAACGGCCCCTGACCCGTGCAAAACAGCGGACGAATGTACTCCGGCACAAACCCCGGAATCAGAAACGCATCCGCGCACCCGGCGTCGCAGGCAAATCGCCGGATATTGTTGCCGTAGTCGAAGGCCACCGCTCCGGCGCGCTGCAAAGCGAGCATCGCGTCCACGTGCGCCACCATGGTCTCCGCCGCGCGGCGCAGATACTCGGCCGGGTCGCGCCGGCGCAACTCGGCCGCGGCTGCCATGGGATCGCGCCGCGCCCCAGCTGCATCCGTGTCGAGCACAGGAATATAGCCGTTCAGCGGATCGTGCGCGCTGGTCTGGTCCGTCACCACGTCCACCTCGACCCCCCGGCGCACAATCTCCGGCAGCACCTCGCCGCAATTGCCGACAAGGCCCACGGAAAGCGCGCGGCCTTCCCGTCGCGCCTGCTCGCAAGTGCGCAGGGCCTCGTCCAGATCCTCGCACAGCAGGTCGCAATAGCGCGTTGCCACGCGCCGTTCTATCCGTGCGCGGTCCACCTCCACCACCAGCGCCACGCCGCCGTTCAACGTCACCGATAGCGGCTGCGCCCCGCCCATGCCGCCCATCCCGCCCGTCACCACCAGCCTGCCCTTCAATGAACCCGATCCGCCCGAGCCAGATTCGCCCGAGCCTGACGCGCCCAAACTTGACCCGCCCGAACTTGATCCGCCCGAACTTGACCCGCCCGAACTTGACCCGCCCGCGTGGGCAAAATGCCGCTCGGCGAGCGCCGCGAAGGTCTGAAATGTGCCCTGCAAAATCCCCTGCGTGCCGATATAAATCCAGCTCCCCGCCGTCATCTGCCCAAACATCATCAGGCCCTTGCGGTCCAGCTCGTTGAAGTGCTCCCACGTGGCCCACTTGCCCACCAGGTTGGAGTTGGCGATTAGAACCCGCGGCGCCATCTCGTGCGTAGGAAACACGCCCACCGGCTTGCCCGACTGCACCAGCAGCGTCTCCTCGCCACCCAGCCGTTCAAGCTCACGAACGATGGCGTGGTAGCACTCCCAGTTCCGCGCCGCCTTGCCCATGCCGCCGTAGACAACCAGGTCCGCGGGCCGTTCCGCCACCTCGGGATCGAGGTTGTTCATCAGGCAGCGCAGCGCCGCCTCCTGCTGCCATCCCTTGCAACGCAACTCGGCGCCGCGCATCGCGCGCACCATGGGAACCGCCGTGGTTGCCATACGCTCCTCCCCGTGCAGGCCGCGAGAGCAGCAAACGGTCAGATTGCGCCGCGGCCTCGCAGACCGATCACAGGATACTCCCGGAGCAGGGCTGGCGCTGGAGATGGAGCTTGAACGGCAAGGTATTGAGACCTTACCGCCTCGGCTTTTTCAGGCGCCGGACACCGAATGCGTCAAGTCTCGTATCCGTGCTGAGCAGGGGCAGATTGTGTTGGATGGCGTGCGCGGCAATCATGCGGTCGAACGGATCGGCATGTGCAGCCTCGAAGCGCGCTGCCCGCGTCATTGCCTCCGGCTCCAGAGGGACAAGCGTATAGCCCAATCGATCTTCGATGTTGAGAATAAGATCGCTCTCAAAGTCGATGGCTTCGGGGAGCTTGCCACAGCGCACTTTCAGGCTGATTTCGTAGATAGACGCCGCGGACACCAGTACTTCGTTGTCGAGGTCGGCGATGAGATTCCTGGCCCACCGGTCCATGCGCGCCGAATTGATGGCCGCCCAGAGCACGTAGTGCGTGTCAATAAAGAATCTCACTCGGGAAAAATCTCACTCGGGAAAAACCTCACTCGCTCTCCCCCCGCCAGGCCTTGAGTTCGGCTTCGGGAAGCGTGTCGAAGTCGACGGGGATATCGAAGCCGGGATGATGAAACAGGTCGAAAGTCCGTTCTTTAGCGGGCTTCAGAGCGACGATCATGGCTACCGGCGTCTTCTTCCGGCCAGTGGTCAGAACGATTTTTTCACCCCGCTGCGCCCTCTTTACCAACTCCGACAGCTTGGTCTTGGCCTCGAACATTGTCGCTTCAGGCATTTTGCGCCTCAAACTGCTAGGATTATATTAGCTAATTTAGCAGGTATGCGCAACGCCCCTCTATCAGCAGTGTCCTGATTTGAAAGTGCACGACTTCAGTCGTGCCGCAAAAGCCGCAAAAGAATCATTGGGCCTTAGCCCTGCCACGCCCATTTTGACAAAATCGTCGGCGGGCGGCCCACCCATCGATTCGGCTGATAGCCCCAGGCAAAATCGAATCTGTGCCCCATGTATGACAGCTCGCATCCATGACAGCTCGCACCCCTGTCAACTGAAAAAAGCGCACAGCGTCCCGTGGTGGTCGGGGCGCTGTCAAGGGCGCCGTTCTTTGGCGTTCATCTCGGCCCTTGACACCGCCCCGGCC
>JBOGLX010000077.1:0-18072 GCA_050745765.1 Occallatibacter sp.
GCGTAGGGTTCATCTTCCTCATCGAGTTCGTCGCCTACACGGGCCAACTCGAGCGGCTCAACGCCGACTACTTCGTACTCAGTACCGCATTCTTCGCAGGCGACTACGTCGCCCTCTTCCACTTCGTCCAATTCAACGTCTAATTCATTTTCGCATTCAGGGCAGCTGGGCATGGCAGCCTCCTCACTTTCCAAAACAATTCGCATTGCGGGACCGATGCGAATTACTGTACAACAATCGCTAGTTTTAGTGAGAACCCGGCTTGAGGTCAAGAGGGCCCATGTGTCATGCCGGACTGAAATTTCCCACAGTAGAACCGGCACATGAAACTTGCTCAAACGCGGATCGTTGGCTGCGCGCTGCTGACTGCGCCGGCGGTTCCGGCTTAGCCGGACTTCGCCCTGCACGCGGCCCCTGTGGCTCCGGCCGTTCCCGACCCCGCTATCGCTCGCGCCCTCCGCACCATCCGGCCCTCCCGCATACAAGAGACGATAGACACCCTGGTAAGGTTTGGTACGCGCAGCGCGCTTTCCAGTATCGAGACGGATTTGCCGCCGGGGCGTCGCATCCCGGCGGCGGTTCCTTAGCTCCCCATGACACCGCGCCCGAAACGGTTTAACCTGTTCATTACGATGCGCAGGCTTGGCTCCAGTCCGTTCGCCTTCCCCGACTTCAGCGGCGCCACCCGGCGCCTGGTGCTGGTTAACCTGGCCACCTATTTCGCGGTGCTGGTGGGACAGTTGGCGTTCCGCGGCACGGCGGGCTTGCTGATCGGCCACCTTACCTTCCAACCCTGGGATTTTCTGCGTGGCGAGCTGTGGCAGCCCTTTACTTATAGCTTCATCCACATCGGAATCCTCGGCACGCTCTTGGAACTGCTGTCTCTCTGGTTTCTGGCCGGGTTTCTGGAGAGCTTTCATAAGGCCAACTGGATTTACGGCCTTTATGGCGTTTCGGTGCTGGGGACGGCGGCTGCCGCTGTGGTTATCTATCTGGCCGGCGCCATGCTGGGGTTTTCGTTTGCGCCCATTCCGCTCTACGGCTGCTTTGGCGGCATCTTCGGCCTGCTGGCGGCCATCGGCGTGCTCTACGGCGACGTGGAGTTCCTGCTCTTTTTCGCCATCGGCATCAAGGCCAAATACATGGCCATTATCTTTGCGCTGGTCGCCATCGCCATGCTCTTCAGCGCGGAGCGGATGTACGCCTTTGCGCAGTTGGGCGGCGCGGTGGCGGGGCTGCTCTACCTGCGTGCGGCGCCGCGCCGCGGCGTCAATTTTGCCCTGAGCGAAAAGTGGTACGGCCTGCGCAACAGCTATTACCGCTGGAAGCGCCGCCGCGCCGCACGCAAGTTCGAGGTCTACATGCGCTCCCAGGGACGCACCATCAAGTTTGACGGCCAGGGGCGGCAGATAGACGAGGACTCCGAGGACAAGAAGCGCTGGAATTGAGAGATGACCGAGAGGGACCGGATCGACGGTATACGCGCGGACTACGACCGGATCGCGCGGGAGTATGCGCGGCGGCTTTACAACGAGCTCAAAGACAAGCCGCTCGACTGCGATCTGCTGCGCCGTTTTGCCGCGGCGACCGGCGGCCGCGGCACGGTCTGCGACATGGGCTGCGGGCCGGGGCATGTGGCGCGGCTCCTTCGCGACAGCGGGGCGGAGGTCTTCGGGCTCGATCTTTCGCCGGGGATGATTGCTGAAGCGCGCAGGCTGAATCCGGACATCGATTTTCGCGAGGGTAACATGCTGGCGCTGCCGCTCAATGACGGCGAGTTGGCTGGCATTGCCGCCTTCTACGCCATCGTGAACCTTCCCGTGGAGCTTCTGCCCACTGCGTTTGATGGGATGCACCGCGCACTTGCGCCCGGAGGGCTGCTGCTGCTCGCGTTTCATGCAGGCGACGAAGTCATTCGACCGGGCGAGAGATTTGGACAGGCGATCTCGATGGAGTTCTTCTGCTTTCCGCAGGTCGTGGTGCGCACACTGTTGGTGCAGGCTGGATTTGAGATCGAAGAGGTTGTCGAGCGCGGTCCGTATGCGCCCGAGGTTGAGTTCCAGAGCAACCGCTCGTACATTTTTGCCCGCAAACCGGGCCAGACGCCCGGAGAGTGAAGCCGGGGCTCGATCCGCTAAAATCTTTCTTGCAATGACCGAGAAAATTGCCTTTCTCTTTCCTGGGCAGGGTTCGCAGTCTGTGGGCATGGGCCGCGAACTGGCCGAACGATTTCCCCTGGGCGCACAGACTTTTGCCGAAGCCGACGAGGCGCTGGGATTCCCGCTATCGAAGCTGATCTTCGAGGGGCCCGAAGAAGATCTGCGGCTGACTGAAAACACCCAGCCGGCGATTCTGACGGTGAGCGTGGCGGCGGCGCGCGTGCTGGCCGAGCGGGGCGTTGCGCCTGCATTGGCCGCGGGCCATTCGCTGGGCGAGTGGTCGGCGCACGTGGTTGCGAGAACGCTCGCTTTTGCCGATGCGGTGCGCGCCGTGAAGGCGCGCGGGCGGGCGATGCAGTTGGCGGTTCCGGCGGGCCAGGGCGCGATGGCCGCGGTACTCTCGCTCGACGCTGCGCAGGTGAAGGAAGCCTGCCGCGAAGCCGAGGCGGAAACGGGCCTGGTGGTGGCTGCCGCCAATTTGAACTCGCCGGCGCAGACGGTAATCTCGGGCGCGCTGCAGGCGGTGGAAAGAGCCATCGCGCTGGCCAAAGCCAAAGGTGCGCGGCGCGCCGTGATGCTGCCGGTGAGCGCGCCCTTCCATTGCGCGCTGATGCGGCCGGCGCAGGAGGAAGTGGCGCGCGTGCTCGATGCGCTCACCCTCGCCGATCCGCGCATTCCCGTCGCAGCCAACGCAACAGGCGGCCTGGTGACTACGGCGGCCGAGGCGCGCGACGCGCTTGTCCGCCAGGTGACCGGCGCAGTGCGCTGGGTGGACTGCGTGCAGGCGCTGGCCGGCGCGGGGGCTGAGGTCTTTGTCGAGGCCGGGCCGGGCAGGGTGCTCTGCGGCCTGGTGCGGCAAATCGACCCGGCGATCAAGGCGCTGCACGTTGAGGATGCAGGGAGTCTCGAGAAAACGCTGGCGGAAGTTGCGGCTTAGCCGGTATGGGGTGACCGGTTCCAGAGAAGCTGTACTCAACGGTCGTGGCCTCCCGCCCATGCGACGGAAAGAAGTCGCATGGATGGGGCACGGAGCTTTGGGTACAGCAACTGCGGAACCGCTTTAGAGCGCTCGCCTATGCGTTTTCCGTCACTGGCCAAGCCCCAGCATCGGTCCCAGTTGCAGTTGTACCGGCGAAAAGCTGAGCGTGTGGTGGTGTGGGTCGTAGGCGAGAAAGACCGGGTTCTTCGTCTGGCCGTTGATGTAAAGACCGACGATAAGGACATTGCCGTTCATGCGCTCGCCGGCGATCTTGTCGCTGCGAATTGGACCGTAAGTGTTCTGGGAACTGGCTGGGCTCCAATCCTGCTCGAAGAGTTTAACGGTGTAGCTGCTGTATTTGCCGGGATGCTGCTGCCAGTTGGGGTCGTGGAACCAGATGCCGTAGGCCTTATTCATGTCGTTTTGCTCGACGGCGTTGAAGAAAGTGTCCACGGTTGCGTTTCCGAAGATGTAGTTATTCCAGTTCCAGGGCCAGTCGACGGGATGGCCGGCCACCAGCCACCACGCGACGAACAGCGTGAAAATCAGGCCCGCGGCCGAGAAAAGGATCAGGCGATTGCGCCGGTAACGCGCCTCGTTGAATTTGGGAGCATCGAGCAGAGTCATGCGGGCGTCCTCGGATCAAGCATAAGGCAGGGACTAGGGGCTAGGCACTAGGGACTAGGAAAAACAAAAAATCCGGACCGACAATCTAAAGTCTCCGCGCGCTCATTTCGTTGTTCTCGTCAGCACCGCCGCAGCAAGCTGTCCTTTTTCTCCGCTTCCCGGCCGCGGTCGTAGTCCCTAGTCCGTCGTAGTCCCTAGTCCCTAGTCCCTAGTCCCTAGTCCCTAGTCCCTAGTTTAGACACCGCTTGCCCCCTCCAGGTTCCCGGCTCCCGTTCCCGGCGGTCCCCGCCGATGCCTTAGAATCGCCTTTAGCATGAAATGTCCCTATTGCGGATTCGGGCAGGATCGCGTGGTGGACTCGCGCGAGAGCAAGGAAGCCGACTCGATCCGGCGGCGGCGCGAGTGCGAAAAGTGCGGGCGGCGCTTCACCACCTACGAGCGGATCGACGAAATTCCCTACATGGTGATCAAAAAGGATGGCCGTCGGGAGCGCTTCGACCGTCAGAAGGTGCTGAGCGGCCTGCTGCGCGCCTGCGAGAAGCGTCCCGTTCCGTCGGCCGAACTCGGCAACATCGTGGATGCGGCGGAGAGCTTTGTGGTGGACGCGCCCGAGCGTGAACGCTCCACGCGCGAGATCGGCGAGTTGATTATGAACCACCTCAAAGGGCTCGATACGGTCGCCTACATCCGCTTCGCTTCCGTCTATCGCGATTTCAAGGATGTGCGCGAGTTCAAGGAAGAACTGGAAGGGCTGTTGGACAGCCATCGGGCGGTTAAGAGAAAACAGTGAGAATTCAGTTCACATTTCGGAGTTCACAGTTCACAATTCTCAGATCCTTTGCGGCGAATTCAAGGTGGTAGACCATGAGCTACGAAAGGCGCTTGAGGCCGTCTACGCCGGGCGCAAGACGCTCACGTGCGATGTGGGCGGCTCAGCCGGAACCGGCCAGTTTGCCGATGCGGTTCTGGCGGCGATGAGATAACCGCGGGGCGGCTCATCCTCCTGTACACTGAAAGGTTCAGATTGTTTCTCGGTTCACCACGATCCGCCGCGGCCGGGCTCCATTGCAAGCAGGAATCCAGCGGCCGATGCGGGTGAATTCATGAGCGTGCCGGGAAACGCATAATGGCCATGAAGACAAAATATCCAATCGGAATTCTGGGCGCGACCGGCGCGGTCGGCCAGCGTTTTATCCAACTGCTTGAGAACCATCCGTGGTTCGAGGTCGCGTGGCTTGCGGCCAGCGACCGGTCGAGTGGGAAAACTTATGGCGAGGCGGCCAGGTGGCGGCTCGATACGCCGCTGCCCGAGCGCATCGCGCGCATGACCGTTTCGCCTGCAGATCCCGAGGGCGCGCCAAAGATTATCTTTGCCAGCGTGGATGCAGAGATTGCTCGCGAGATGGAGCCGAAGTTTGCCGCGGCCGGCTGCGCGGTGATCTCAAACTCCAGTGCGTTTCGCATGGCTCCCGATGTGCCGTTGGTGCTGCCCGAGGTGAATGCCAGCCACCTTGAAATGATCGAGCAGCAGCCGTGGCGGAAAGAGTCGAGCGGTTTCATGGTCACCAATTCCAATTGTTCGGCGATGGGGCTGGTGCTTGCGCTCAAGCCGATCGAGGAGCGCTTCGGCATCGAGCAGATCTTTGTGACCACGATGCAGGCAGTCAGCGGCGCGGGCTATCCCGGCGTGGCGTCGATGGACATTCTGGACAACGTGATTCCGTTCATTGGCAGCGAAGAAGAAAAGATGGAGGCGGAGACGCTAAAGCTCCTGGGCAAGCTCGAAGGCCGTGCCGTAACGCCGCTGGCCGCTAAGATGACGGCGCACTGCAACCGCGTTCCGGTGGTCGACGGGCATACCGAGTGCGTGTCGATCAAGCTGGGCAGCAAGCTCGGCCGCGCCGCAACATGCAAAGAAATTCTTGCGGCGTGGGCTGAGTTTAAGCCGCTTGCCGGGCTTGGTCTGCCGTCCGCGCCCGAGCAGCCTGTCGAGTGGGCCGAACAGGACGACCGTCCGCAGCCGCGCCTGGACCGCAGCCGCGGCAAGGGCATGACGGTGACCGTGGGGCGGCTGCGCCCGTGCAATGTGCTGGACTGGAAGTTTGTGCTGCTTTCGCACAACACGGTGCGCGGCGCGGCCGGAGCGGCGATTTTGAATGCCGAGATGCTGGCGAAAACGGGCAAGCTGGAATCTGTTGCCGCCGCGGCAGCGACTGCCTGAGGCGTGACATTGAGGCCCGGCAAAGAACCATGAGAACCTTCGCATGAACCTGGTGGTGATGAAGTTTGGCGGCACGTCGGTCGAGGATCCGGCCGCAATCGGCCGTACGGCCGCGATCGTGGCCGGCCGCGTGGCCAACGGCAAAAGCCCAGTGGTTGTGGTGAGCGCCATGGCCAAAGTGACCGACCAGTTGCTGCGTGCTGCCGCCGCGGCCTCGCAGGGCGACCGCGCCGGTGCGCTGGCTATCGGCTCGCGGCTGCGCTCGCGCCACCGCGACACCGCCGCCGCGCTGATGAAGCCGGGCAGCGGCTGCGCCGACCTGGTGAACTGGATCGACCGGAAGTTCGACGCGCTGGACGAAGTTCTGCGCGGACTGGCGGCCATTCTCGAGCTCACGCCGCGCATCAGCGACCTGATCGTGAGCTACGGCGAGCGCATCTCCAGCCGCATGGTCGCCGCCGCTTTTTGCGAACGCGGCATCGACGCTGTGCACGTCGATGCGCGCGAAGTCGTTATCACCGACTCGCAGTACCAGAAGGCGGTTCCGCAGGACGACATCGTTGAGAAGCGCGCGGCTGAGAAGATTCGCCCGCTGGCGCTCAAGGGCAAAGTGCCGGTGCTGGGCGGCTTTATCGGATCGAACGAGGCGGGCATCACCACCACGCTTGGCCGCGGCGGCTCCGACTTTACCGGAGCGCTGGTTGGCGGGGCGCTTGGTGCAGAGTCGATCGAGATCTGGACCGACGTGGACGGCATCATGACCGCCGATCCGCGCGTTTGCCCCGAAGCGTTGCGCGTAAAGACGATCAGCTTTGAAGAGGCTGCCGAGCTGGCTTACTTTGGCGCCAAGGTGCTGCACCCGGCAACCATCTTGCCGGCGGTCAAAAAGAATATCCCGGTGCAGGTGCTCAACAGCCGCAATGCGAGCTGCGAGGGCACGCGCATCATCTCGCTGGCGCCGCACTGCAATAGCCCGTTCAAATCGATCTCGGTAAAGAAGCGGCTGAGCATCATCGACGTAGTGGCCAGCCGGATGTTGATGACCCACGGCTATCTGAGCCAGATCTTCGCCATCTTCGACAAGCACAAGTGCCCGGTGGACATGGTTTCTACGAGCGAGGTTTCGGTTTCGCTCACCGTGGACTCGAACGATCGGCTGCCGGCGATCGCTGCGGACTTGAGCGCGCTTGCCGACGTCAAATACGAGGGGCGGAAGGCGCTGGTGTGCATGGTGGGCGAGGACATCCGCGGACAGAACGGGATCGCCGCGCAGGTCTTCTCGGCTATCAAGCACATCAACGTGCGCATGATCTCGCAGGGAGCGAGCGAGATTAATATGAGCTTCATGATCGACGAGGACGACGCGGACGAGGCAGTGCGCTCTCTGCACGCAGCGTTTTTCAAGAATCCCGATCCGGCGATCTTCGACGTGGAAGCGAGGAAGCAGCTTCTAGCTCCTAGCTCCTAGCTGCGTTTCCTGCAACGCGCTGTCATCCTGACGCGCTGTCATCCTGAGCGGAGCGCAGCGAAGTCGAAGGATCTGCGGTTGTTTTTTGCAGTAAGAGCACGAAGCCATCAAAGATCGCAATATTCTTTAAACTAGGGGCAGGAAGCTGGCTGCTAGGAGCTACGTCAATGCTCATCCTCGTACTCGGCAAAGGAAAAACCGGCAGTCTCGTCGCCGAAGTGGCTCGCGAGCGCGGCCACGGCGTGCGCGCGCTCGACATTAC
Organism: Occallatibacter sp.; assembly: GCA_050745765.1. Classification (GTDB taxonomy): domain Bacteria; phylum Acidobacteriota; class Terriglobia; order Terriglobales; family Acidobacteriaceae; genus Telmatobacter. Next base: position 7,717 of record JBOGLX010000077.1, read on the forward strand.
CGAGAACGAGCACGCCTCCGCGCTCACCGCGCCCATTCTGGCCGGCGTGGATGTTGTCGTGGACTTTACCGCGCCTGAAGCGGCGGTTGAAAACATGCGCGCCGTGCTCGCGCTTGGGCGAAGCATCGTGGTTGGCACCACTGGGTGGTACGCGCAGCTCAATGAGATGAAAGCTCTTGCCGTCAAGCGTGGCGGCGGCCTTTTGTACGGAACCAACTTTTCCATCGGCGTCCAGAAGCTTTTTCGGCTAACCGCCGAGTTGGCCGCGCTTGAAGGGTACAAGTTTTCGATCGGGGAAACTCACCACACGTCGAAGCTCGATGCACCCTCCGGCACGGCGATCACGCTCCAGCAGATCATTCAGTCCGTACGTCCAGGCATCGAGGTTCCGATCGCATCGCATCGCGTGGGCGACGCCAACGGCGAGCACATCGTGACCGCAACCAGCGCTCACGACGTTCTGGAACTGCGCCACGATGCGCACTCGCGGCGCGGCTTCGCGCTCGGCGCCGTTCGCGCCGCCGAGTGGCTCGCGGGCAAATCCGGCGTGTGGGATTTCCGCGAAATCTTCGACCAGTTGTAGGGCCGCGCGAGTAAACTCACTGTCACATCGCCGACGCTTCAATCGTTATAAACTGAAGCTGTTATGGAAACGACGGGTTGCGGTACGGCTATTGTCACGCCCTTCAGGGCGGATGGGTCAATCGACGAAGCGGCGCTGGGCGCGCTGGTCAACTGGCAGATCGAGTCGGGCATCGACTTCATCGTGGCCTGCGGGTCGACGGGCGAGGCCGCAACGCTCGATGAAGACGAATGGCTGCGCGCCGTGCGCATCCCGATCGAGGCCGCGGCCGGCCGCGTGCCTGTGTGGGCCGGGTGCACGCATAACTCCACGCGCACGCTGGTGCGGCAGGCGGGGATGCTTCGCCGCGTCGAGGGCCTGGCTGCCGTGCTCTCAGCAAATCCTTATTACAACAAGCCCACGCAGGAGGGCCAGTTCCAACACTTTCTGGCGCTGGCGCGGGCCGTCGATCCGCTGCCCGTGTGCGTTTATAACGTGCCCGGCCGCACGGCCGCGAACCTTGAGCCAGAGACCGTGGTCAGGCTTGCGGCGGAGGCCAGAAACATCGAGGCCATCAAGGAAGCCAGCGGCAAGCTGCCGCAGATTGCCGAGCTGGTTCACACGCTGCCGCGCGGGTTCAAGATCTTTTCCGGCGACGACAACCTGGCGCTGCCCGCGATCGGCGTGGGAGCGCACGGGTTAATCAGCGTGGTGTCGAACGAGGCGCCCTCTGAAATCGGCTGCATGATCCGCGCCGCGCTGATGAACGACTGGACGCTTGCCCGCGAAATCGAGCGCAAGTATGCGCAGCTCTTCGAGGCGAACTTCTGGGAGTCGAACCCAGGCCCCGTGAAGACGGTGCTGAGCCTGATGGGCAAGTGCGCGGACACGGTGCGGCTGCCGCTTGTTCCACCCGCGGCCGGGACGCGCGCGCGGCTTGAGCGGCTGGCCGGCGAACTGGGACTGCTCCGCTACGCGCCGCAGCCCGAAGGCGCGCTTGGACTGTTCTGACCGGAGCCCCTTTTGGATTCGGGAACCGTCCGTTAAGCAGATCGGCTATCGGCCTTTCATCCGGCCGCAAGCCGCGAGCTATTCGAATCCCTGAGCGTTCCCAGTTGCGTTTATGGGCCGATGCGGCCAAGCTTGCCCCGCGTCCGGTTTCTTCTGGTCCTTACCCCACGTCCAGTACATGCCCACGTAGGCGTAGTTTTCTGTCTGGCCGGCAATCGAGTGACCGTAACAAAACAGGAATTGCTCTTTGGGGTTGTGCTTGAAGTGATAATAGCCGCCCAAGTCGATCAAGGTGGAAGCATGCGTCTGCGGAGCGGCAAAACCTTCCTTGCCGTGAGCGAACACCTCGCCGCCAAACTCCAGCCGGTCGCCGGGGAAGGTGTACTTGAGCAGGAATCCGCCGTAGGCGAAGTCGCGGTAGCCGGTCTGCGGAACCACGGTTTCGCCGGCCCCGCCATCGAGCAGCCAGGGGCCAATGTTCTTCTGCAGCCACACGGGCAGCCTGTACCAGACCTTGCCTATGCCCAGGCCTTTGTCGTAGTTGCCCGTCGGCATCTCGAACATGGTGAAGGTGCCGATCTGCGGAAAGTGCTTGCTCTCTTTGATGTAAGCAATCTTCGCGCCCAGTTCCATGTAGGTGAGGCCGAACTCGGTGGGGCCCTGCCCCTCGCCGGCAGCTACATACGCCGGATGGTTCAGCGGCGCGGCCACGCCCCACGGCAGGATGGCGTGAAGCTGCACCCTCGGAACCGCGCCCCAGTTGAACTCGAACGCCGGGCCGGTCGAGTCCATCTCCACTGGCGTGCCGTCGGCCCCGCCGAAGATGTAAAACTCGTAGTGGTGCAGATCCACGGGTACAGGATCGTCGGTCTGATAGGGCGGGCCCTGCGCCCGGAGTTTCGCGCCGGCCAGAAAAACAAAAATGAAGATTGCCGCCGCCACGCGATTCCAACGAGCCGTCATCGGGGGATTCCTTCCGGGGAAAAAGGGAAACACATCGCCCGGGGGCCATCTGCTGCCGACAATATATCGAAATTCGATAAGAGTCAAGATGAAAGCAGCAAAGCCGGGCGTATATTAATGGTGTGGCGAATCACACGCGGGAGCTCTTTTACGGCCTGATCCGGATTCACGTGCTGTTGCATGCGGCCGAGCAGCCGATCTACGGGCTGGCGATGATGGAAGAGCTGGAGCGCCACGGCTATCGCATCGGGCCGGGCACTCTTTATCCGCTGCTTCACGGGCTTGAGCGTGGAGGACTGCTGAAATCCCAGTCCGCGAAAGAGGATGGGCGCCGGCGGCGGCTTTACAGAATCACAGCGGCCGGCAGGAAAGCGCTGGGCGCAGCTCGAACCAAGGTGGACGAGTTGCACCGCGAACTGCATGAGGAACATCCGCGCAAGATCGGGAACAAGAGCTCCACCGGCCGCGTGCGAAGAAGGTAGTCTCCGGCAATGGCCCTGGGCCATGATGGACTTGGAGCGATTTCAGGGGTGCCTTACCCAACGATCGTGTCATCCCATCCATGCGACTCTTTTCTGCCGCATGGGAGGGACACAGCAATCCCGGCCGCCGCGAAAAATGCCGCCCGGGATTCACGCCTCAAGGAGGACAAATGCGCACCCTCGCCTTGCTGACCGGCGTCCTCTGCATCCTCGCCATCCTCCTCGACGCCTTCCAGACCATCATTCTTCCCCGCCGCGCCACCGGCCGTTTCCGCCTCACCCGCATCTTCTACATCGCCACCTGGCGGCCCTGGGCGTTCCTCGCCGCGCGTCTCCGCCATCCCCGCCGCCGCGAAACCGCCTTCAGCTTCTACGGCCCCCTCTCGCTCATTTTTCTCCTAATCGCGTGGGCCGCCGCCATAGTCCTTGGCTTTGCGCTCCTCTACTTCGCCATCGGCAGCCCATTCAACGACGCCCTCCAGCCCTCCGGCTTCCGCACCGACCTCTACGTCAGCGGGACCACCATCTTCACCCTCGGCCTCGGCGACGTCACCCCGCACAGCCCCTGGTCCCGCGCCCTCGTCATCCTCGAGTCCGGCACCGGCCTCGGCTTCCTCGCCGCTGTCATGGGATACTTTCCCGTCCTCTACGGCGCCTTTTCACGCCGCGAAGTCAGCATCTCCCTCCTCGACGCCCGCGCCGGCTCCCCGCCCACCGCCGCCGAGCTGCTGCGCCGCCACGCCTGCCAAAGCGCCGACGAAGCCCTCGCCCTGCTCCTCGCCGAGTGGGAACGCTGGTCCGCCGAGCTCCTCGAAAGCCACATCTCCTACCCCCAGCTCTGCTACTTCCGCTCCCAGCACAGCAACCAGAGCTGGCTCGCCGCCCTCATCGCCATCCTCGACACCTCTGCCCTGCTCATCGCCGCCGTCCGCGACCGCCAGGCCCGCCAGGCCCAGTTAACCTTCGCCATGGCCCGCCACGCCCTCGTCGACCTCACCCAGATCTTCTCTCTCGCTCCCGTTAACACCGCCCCTGACCGCCTGCCCCCCGACCTTTACGAGCGCCTCTACAATCTGCTCGGCGAAAGCGGCGTCAGCCTTTGCCGCGACCCCCAATCCCTCGAGCGTCTCCGCGAGATGCGCGCCCTCTACGAGCCTTACGCCGAAGCCCTCAGCCGCTATCTCCACATGTCTCTCCCTCCCTGGATCGCCGGCCATCCCCGCAAAGACAACTGGCAAACCGTAGCCCGACTCCGCGCCCAGGCCGAAGCCGCCAACCCTCCAACCGGCGAGCCCAATCCAGCCGCCAGCCTAGCGCCGCAAATAGCTGCCCTCCACGACACCCACCACGACTTCTAGCGTCCTCACTCTGAAGTTCGCAGCATAAACACTGCCCCGTGCCCCATCTTTTCCGCAGGTGGCCAACTCATAGATCTCAGAACATAGGGAGTGAGGTCGAGGAAGCTGTGCCCCGTTCATCGCGGCTTCATCGCGATGAGCGGGTCCTCAGCCGAGGTCGCGGCAAGATTGGGCAGGTGGCCCACGTCTCCCCTAGAAGGGCTAAAGTTGGGGGTGCCCCAGGTCCAGATTTTCGGACCTGGGCTGGGCGTCTCCATCGCCCAAAGAGCTACATCCCCCGGACCCCAACGAATCCAAGCCCGCTAAAATCCCAGCAAGCAAGCCGGCATGGGATTCCTGCATCAAAACCAAAAGCTGCATAAGAACGAGGAAACCACAGATGATCCGATTCACGCGCCTGACAAGTATCTTCCTCACCGCCGCCGCCATGCTGGCCATTGGCGGTTGCCACAGCACCACCACCGTGGTCGAGCCGGCGCAACACCATCAGCAGCCGGTCCATCATGACGATCACCACGACAATCACCATCAATCGCCGCCGCCGGACCGCCGACCCGATCACCGGTAGGCAGCCAGGCGGTTGGGGCGAGGTCTCGTTGCATCAATGGCTGGCGGGCCGCCCAGCTCCCCACGTCGAGAAGCATTAAAGTTGGGGACCCAAGGTCCGGGATCCCCCGTCGAGCGATTTGTGCTCGCTGAGGTGAAGATCCCAATTTTCCGCCGGCTGCCCCATCGCCGGCACAATCCAGATTCCGAGCCCCCATGCTGTACCCTCAAAACAGCATTTTCATTCGGGAATCGTCTCTTGACCGCGCCCACCATCTCTCCCTCGCGCCCGTTCCACTCTCCGCGCCCCGGAACCCCGCTCCATTGCGGCAAAATCTCTCTCGAGTCCCTCGCCCGCCGCTTCGGCACGCCGCTTTACATTTATTCAGCGGACCAGATCGTCGAGCGCCTAACCCTCTTTCAGCAAGCTCTCGCCAACCGCGATCACCTCGTCTGCTACGCCGTCAAAGCCAACTCCGCCCTCGCCATTCTCAAGCTGCTCGCCGGCCGCGGCGCCGGCTTCGACATCGTCTCCGCGGGCGAGCTCGAACGCATCCTCGCCGCCGCGCCCGAAGCCGCGCCGCGCGTAGTCTTCTCCGGCGTCGGCAAAACCGCCCCCGAAATCGACCTCGCCCTCCAATCCGGCATCCTCCAGTTCAACGTCGAGAGCGAGGCCGAGCTCGACCTCCTCGCCGCCCGCGCCCGCAAGCTCCGCCGCCGCGCCCGCTTCGCCCTCCGCGTCAACCCCGACGTCTTCGCCGACACCCACCCCTACATCTCCACAGGCCTTCGCGACCACAAGTTCGGCATCGACATCCGCCGCGCCCCCGCACTCTACAAGCGCGCCGCCGCCGACCCCTGGCTTGAGCCCCACGGCGTCAGCGTCCACATCGGCTCCCAGATCCGCTCCGCCGGCCCCTTCGCCGCCGCCGTCGGCCGCGCCGTCAAGCTCGTCCGACGGCTTCAGCGCCAGGGCATCGAGATCCACTCCATCGACGCCGGCGGCGGACTCGGCATCGACTACCACGCCCCCAACCCCGACCCTCCTCACTACGACGCTCCCGGCTTCGACGCCCCCGCCCGCGTCCACGACTACGCCGCCGCCCTCGACCAGGCCCTCGCCGGCTTCCGCGGCCGCCTCCTCATCGAACCCGGCCGCTTCCTCGTCGCCCAGGCCGGCGCCCTCCTCACCCGCGTCCTCTACATCAAGCGCAACGGCGCCAAAACCTTCGTCATCGTAGACGCCGCCATGAACGACCTCATCCGCCCCGCCCTCTACCAGGCTCACCACGAGATCGTCCTCGTCCGTCCGCGCCCCGGCAAACCCCGCACAGTCGATGTTGTCGGCCCTGTTTGCGAGTCCGGCGACTTCTTCGCCCACGACCGCCAGCTCGCGCCGCTCCAACCCGGCGACCTCGTAGCTCTCCTCGACACCGGAGCCTATGGCATGGCGCAAAGCTCCAACTACAACTCCCGCCTCCGCGCCGCCGAAGTCCTCGTCGAAGGCTCCCGCGCCCGCCTCATCCGCCGCCGCGAAGCCGTCGCCGACCTGCTTGCCCCCGAACTGGTCTGACCCCGGCCCATCCGCCACGCCACGCCCCCTCGCTCTGTTAGCCTGTTTCCGAAGGGTTCTCTATGCATCTCGGACTACACGCAATGACAGCAATGGCGATAGCCGGATTGGCGCTGGGCGTCCACATCCCCGGCCGCGCCGACCCGCTCACCATCCACACCGAACAGGGCCGCGTTCACGGCAAGTCCATCAACGCCGGCCAGGTCCGCGCCTTTCTCGGCATCCCCTACGCCGCGCCTCCCGTCGGCGATCTGCGCTGGCGCCCGCCCCAGCCATCCGCGCATTGGGACGGCATCCGCGACGCCACGCACTACGGCAATCACTGCATGCAGACCCATCCCTTCCCCGACATGATCTTCCAAGACAACGGCCCCAGCGAAGACTGTCTCTACCTCAACGTCTTCACGCCCGCCGATGCTCACTCCCGAAGTCATCTGCCGGTAATGTTCTGGATTCACGGCGGCGGCTATCAGTCCGGCTCCGCCTCCGAGCCGCGCCACGACGGCGACTATCTTCCGCTCAAGGGCGTGGTGCTGGTCACCATCAACTATCGCCTCGGCGTCTTTGGTTTTCTGGCCACGCCCAGCCTCGCCGCGGAAGCCAACGGCGCCGCCGGCAACTACGGCCTCATGGACATGGTGGCCGCCCTCAAATGGGTCAAAGCCAACATCCGCGAATTCGGCGGCAATCCCGACAACGTCACCATCTTCGGCGAAAGCGCCGGCTCCATCGCCGTGAGCACGCTGATGGCGGCTACACCGGCGCAAGCACTGTTTCAGAAGGCCATCGGCGAGAGCGGCGGCGCCATGAGCCTCGGCGCGCCGGGCACGCCCACGCTCGCCGATGTGGAAAAGCGCGACCAGGCGTGGGCCGACTCGCTCGGCGTCAAAACGCTGGCCCAACTCAGAGCTCTGCCAGCGGATACCGTCGTCGCCGACGCCAGCAAGACAGGCGCCCCGTTTTTCTGGCCCGTGATCGACGGCAGTCTGCTCATTGAGCCAGTCGCCGACTCTTACGCAGCCGGCCGCCAGGCGCACATCCCGCTGCTCGCCGGCTGGAACCGCGACGAAAACGCCATCCTCGCCAGGGGCATGACGGCTGAAAAATGGAAGGCCTTCGCCCAGGCTAAATTTGGCGACCGCGCCTCCGCGTTCCTCGAGCTCTATCCCGGCAATACAGACGACGAGGCCGTTCGTTCCGCCATCGACTACGGCAGCGATCGTTTCATCGCCTTCGCCACGTGGAAGTGGATCGAAGCGCAGCTAAAAACCGGCGGCTCGCCCGTTTATCGCTATCACTTCGAGCTGCCCGCGCCGCCGAGCAAGTTTCACCCCGGCTCTTATGCCTTCCATTCCGACGACATCGAGTACGTCTTCGGCACGCTGGACACCCGTCCCGGCGCGGACTGGCGTCCGGAAGACCGCCGGCTGAGCGACGCCATGATGACCTACTGGACCAACTTCGCCAAAAGCGGCAATCCCAATGGCCCCGGCGTTCCCGACTGGCCGCCCAACAACGAAGACGACTTGGTCATTCACCTCAACAATGTTATCTCTGTCAGCCCCGGCACGGTCCGCGCACGTTATGAATTTCTGCTTCAGGCATTGCCGCCGGCGCAGCAGTGACGCGTCGATTCCGCTGCCGCATTTGCCGCGGCAGCAAAAGACACGTCTTCTCTAACTCTATGACCGCTTGAAAATTGTACTATTTTGGGTGCCTCAGGTCTCGCCTTTGAGCAGGGAACCGGCGTTGGCCGGTGGGGTTTTCCAAGGAACGTGCGAGCCGCGCCGGGCCTCGGTTATTCTTTACTGGTCCATGGCGACGGCAAGTAGACCAGCCAGTCACTGGTGCTTGCACAAGCAGCCCGTCTTTGAGCATAGTTCCGGATCTCGTGCTGGGATTCATGGTGACCGCGGCAGCGTTCCGGCAGCCTTCCGATCCCATTCGGGAGAGTACTCTCTTTGCACGGTCAGGGCCGCTCAGCATGGCCCAGGAGAGGATGCCATGTCAGCAAGGCGGAAGAAGCCGACGCCGGGCCGTTTGTCGCCCGCGCCCACCATCGAACGACGGTCCAACCAACCCACTACTCGAATCGTGCTGGCCACCTGCTGCAGCGTGCCATGAAGATTATTCGTTCAGCAGCCGGATAACGTGGTTGACGATGATGAGATCTTCCGCCGGCGGAATTACGCGTACCGTAACCGGCGAGTCTTCCGCGGAGATCGTCGCTTCGCCGCGGACATTGTTGCGCGCGGGGTCCAGCACGATGCCGAGTGCGCCTAGCCCTGCGCAGATTTCGGCGCGGGAGGCGATGTCGTTTACGCCGATGCCGCCGGTGAAGACGAGCATGTCCAGTCCGCCAAGCTCGGCGAAGTAGCTGCCGATCCATCTGGCGATAGTCCAGCAAAACTTATCCACCGCGAGGCGCGCTTTGGCGTTGCCTTGCTCGATGGCTTCGCGCAGGTCGCGCATATCGTTGGACAAGCCGCTCATGCCGAGCAGTCCTGCTTTCTTGTTGGCGACTACTTCGAGTTCGTCGGCAGCGGCTGATGCGCTTTCAGCGGTCTCAGCGATTTTGCGCAGGATGAAGAGCAGCACGCCGGGATCGATGTCGCCGGTGCGCGTGGCGCTGACGATGCCGCCGGTCGGCGTCAAACCCATCGACGTGTCGAGGCACTGGCCGCTGCGGATCGCCGCAATGGATGCGCCGTTGCCGAGATGCGCGACGATGAGCTTCTCCGGAACGTCCGGCTTTAACTGGTAGATGATCGATTCGTATGAAATTCCATGTGCGCCGTAGCGGCGCACGCCCATCGCGGAATACTCTTCGGGGATGGGCATGTGGGTGACGACTTCGGGCATGGTGCGATGGAAGTAAGAGTCGAGGCAGACGAGGTTGGGAATGCCGGGAAAGAGGCGCAGCGCCTCGCGCATGATGTAGATAGCGATGGGCGTGTGCAGCGGCGCGAAGGACGCATAGCGCTCCATCTCGTCGATCAGCTCCGGCGTGATGCGCTGGTTGTGCAATACGGTGGGGCCGCCGCAGACCATGCGATGACCGATGGCCCCTGGGGCCGGAAAATCGACCGAATGGAGCGCTTCGGCAACGAGCGCGAAAGCTACGGCGAGCGTGGGCAGCGCGGGCGCCTGGTCGATGAGCTTATTGCCGGCGGCGTCTTTGATCCAGAAGCTGCCGAGATCGGTGCCGATGCCATCGACGGCGCCCTCATGCAGCTTGCGCCGCTCCGCGCCGCTGACTTCCCAGACGGAGAACTTGATGGAAGAAGAACCGCTGTTGAGGACCAGGACGGGCAGCGTGGGCATGGAATGAGAACCTTTCGAGCGGCGTTAGCGGAGCGAGCGGCGTTAGCACCGACAATCTACGCGCGCGCCGGTCTATCCGACTCCGCTGACTCCGCTAACACCGATAGCTCCGCTTATCCCGGCCAGCGCCAGTTTTTTATCTCCGGCAGATCGTCGCCGTGCTCGGTTACGTAGAGGCGATGGCGCTGGACAGCTTCGGAGTACCATTGGCGCGCCGGCTCGACCTCGGCCGCGAGCTTCGGCACGCGGGTGATGACATCGAGCGCCAACTGGAAGCGATCGATGTTGTTGAGCACGCACATGTCGAACGGCGTGGTCGTCGTGCCTTCTTCCTTGTAGCCGCGCACGTGCAGGTTATTGTGGTTGTGCCGGCGGTAGACGAGCCGGTGAATAAGCCACGGATAGCCGTGAAAAGCGAAGATCGTGGGGACAGTGGGCGGAAAGATCGCGTCGTACTCTTCGTCGGACAATCCGTGCGGATGTTCGGACTGCGGCTCAAGCGCCATCAGGTCCACCACGTTGACCACGCGGATGCGC
>JBOGLX010000078.1:0-4059 GCA_050745765.1 Occallatibacter sp.
AGGGCACGACTTTAGTCGTGCCGCAATTGCGACAAAATAAGGGACGGGCTTTAGCCCCTGCGGAGGCTTCAAGATTGGACTCGCCTTCAATTCGCCCATTCTCCGCAGCCTGTTCAGTCGTGCCGAAGAAGCCACAAAAGAAAGCTGGGCTTTAGCCCTGCGGGACAATCCAATTCAATCCCCGCCCACTATCTGCGCGTGCCCCAACCCGCCCCACTGTGGCAATCTAAATGATGGAGGCTTTTCCCCAAAAATGCCCACTGAAGCTCTTTCCGCCGCTGCCGTAACCGAAGATCTCCATGTATGGGAGTCCGGCGGCGCCCAATCCCCCCAGGCTCTCACCGCCTGGGTAAGGACGCGCCTGGCCGCGCATGAAGCGGCCCTCGCCGCCTTGCTGGCCGTCGAAGGCCCGCGCACCCCCGAGAACTCGCTCCGCCTTTACGACGCGGCCATCGAGCAGCTCAGCCTGGCCGGCTCCCAGGCCGGCATCCTCAACTCCGTCGCCGCCGACAAGGCCGTCCGCGACCAGGCTCAGCTTGAGGCCCAGCGCGTGGCCATGGCCGCGAGCGCCCTCAGCCTCAACCGCCCCGTTTACGACGCGCTCACCGCCATCGATCTCGAAGGCTCCAGCCCGGCTACGCGGCACTACGTCGAGCGCACCCTGCTCAGCTATCGCCTGGCCGGCGTCGACAAGGACCAGGCCACGCGCGACCACCTGCAGTCGCTGCACGAGAAAGCCACCCGCCTCGCCCTCGACTTCAGCCGCAACATTCAGGAGGGCGCAAAGACCATCGAAGCCACGCCCGAAGAACTCGACGGCCTGCCTGCGGACTACATCGCCCGCCACCAGCCCGATGCCGAGGGCCGCGTCACCATCTCCACCGATCAGCCCGACATGCAGCCGGTCATGACCTTCGCCTCGAGCTCCGCCCTGCGCGAGCGCATGTTCATGGCCTACAACACGCGCGCCTACCCGGACAACAAGCAGATCCTCCTCGACCTGCTCGCCACACGCCAGGAGATCGCCGGCGTGCTCGGCTTCCGCAGTTGGGCCGACCTCGCCACCGCCGATCAGATGATGGGCTCGGCGCTGAATGTCCGCGCTTTTCTGCTCAAGCTCGACCAGGCCAGCCGCGCCGGCGCAATCCGCGAGCACGAGATGATCCTCGATTTCGCCCGCCAGCGCCAGCCCGGCCTCACCGCCATCGACATCGCCTGCCGCGCTTATTGGTACGAGCAATTCCGCCGCTCCGCCTTCGACTTCGATTCCCAGTCCGTCCGCCCCTATTTCCCTTACGCCAAGGTCGAGGCCGGTGTGCTCCAAATCGCCGCGCGCCTCTTTAAAGTCGAGTTCCGTCCCTCATCCGCGCCAGGTTCCGCGCCCGGCTGGCATCCGGCGGTCTCCGTCTTCGAGGTCTTCGACAGCGGCCGCCTCGCCGGCCGTTTCTATCTCGACATGCACCCCCGCGAGGGCAAGGACAAGTGGTTTTCCGCCACCAGCGTCGTCACCGGTGTCCACGGGCGCTACCTGCCCGAAGCCGGCCTCATCTGCAACTTCGCCGGCGCCGATCAAGACGGCCTGGGCGATCCCGGCCTTATGCAGTACGGCGATGTGGTCACCTTCTTCCACGAGTTCGGCCACCTGATGCACGCAATCCTCGGCGGCCACACGGAATGGGCCGGCCTCTCCGGCTTCGCCACCGAGGGCGACTTCGTCGAGGTCCCTTCGCAGTTGCTCGAAGAGTTTTTTCGCGACCAAAATCTCCTCCAATCCTTCGCCAGGCACTATGAAACCGACGCTCCTTTGCCTGCCGAACTGATCCAGAAGATGAAAAGCGCCGGCGCCTTCGGCCGCGCGGACTGGGTCCGTTCGCAGCTCTACTACACCACGCTCTCGCTCGACCTGCACGACCGAGCCTCCGCCAGCATCGACCTCGACCACACAACAGAGCAGCTCTATGAGTCGTTGCAGCCGTGGACGTGGCTTGAAGGCAACCGTATGTACACAAGCTTCGGCCATCTCACCGGCTACTCGTCGAACTATTACACCTACGCCTTCGACAAGGTGATTGCTCTCGACTTCTTCGCCCAGTTCGACCCCCAGGACCTGCTCGGCTGCGACGCCGGCGCCCGCTACCGCAAAGCCGTCCTCGAGCAGGGCGGCTCCAAACCCGGCCGCCAGATGGTCCACGACTTCCTCGGTCGCGACGAAGAGTTCGAGGCCTTCAGCAAGTGGCTCAACGAGGAGTTTGAAGCGGAGCTCGCCCAGGCGGCTTCGTGACAGCCTCCGATTTCCGCCGCATAGCCCTGAGCCTCGAAGGCGCCGAAGAAAGCTCCCACATGGGCCAGCCCGACTTCCGTGTCGGCGGCCGCATCTTCGCCACCCTCGCCTCGGAGGCACAGGGCTACGGCAACCTCATGCTCACCCTCGAGCACCAGGCCGCCTTTATCGCCGAACGCCCCGACCTTTTCCTGCCCATCCACGGCGGCTGGGGCCGCATGGGCGCGACCCACATCCGCCTTGCAGACGCAGACGAAGACACGCTCGCCGGGGCGCTGCACACCGCATGGAAGCTGCGCGTTGAGAAGAACCGCAAAACTGGCAAAAAGGCGAGCGACGGGCCGAAGCATCGAGCCGCGGCAAGGATTGGACCCATAAAGCGGCGCTCGTGATTCTCTGCTATACTTGTATAGCACCCTCCGAAGAGGCCCACCATGCTCGCAATTCGCCTGCCCGAAGAAGTCGAAAAGCGGTTAGACGCCCTGTCGAAAGCAACGGGGCGAACAAAAACCTACTACGCCCGCGAAGCCATTCTCGAACACATCGACGATCTTGAAGATCTCTATCTTGCCGAACAGCGTCTGGCCGACATCCGCGCGGGCCGCGTCAAGACGATCTCTCTTGAAGAAGTGATGAAGTCTCATGGCCTGGTCGATTGACTTCGACCCCAGGGCGAAGCGGGAACTGGACCGGCTCGATCCGCAAGTCGCGCGGAGAATTGTCCGTTTCCTCTTTGATCGCGTTGCGCATCTCGGAGACCCGCGCAGTATAGGCGAAGCTTTAAAGGGGTCGGAGCTCGGCGAGTTCTGGAAGTACCGTGTCGGCGATTACCGCATCATCGCCAGCATCGAAGACAAACTGGTCCGCATCCTGATCGTTCGCATCGGCAACCGGCGCGAAGTCTACCGTTAGACCATCATCCATTATCGTTCATCGGCTATGATGTTTGCATCATGTCGACCTCAGCCGACTTCCGTGACAAATGGGCCCTCGTCACCGGCGCCAGCTCCGGCATCGGCACGGCGCTCGCGCGCGAACTCGCCGCCCGCGGCGCCAAGCTCATCCTCACCGCCCGCCGCCGCGAGCGCCTCGAAGCCCTCGCCGCCGAGCTCGCCGCCAAAGGAACCGAAACCCGCATCGTCGCCGCCGACCTCAACGACCCCGCCGCCCCGCAGCAAATTTACGACTCGACCGAGGGCGCCGGCTTCGCCGTCGACATTCTCGTCAACAACGCCGGCCTCGGCCAGTACGGCGCCTTTTCCCACGCTCCCGTCGACCAGGAGATCGGCCAGATCCGCGTCAACTGCGAAGCCATGGTTCACCTCACTCGCTTCTTCGTCCCCCGCATGGTCAACCGCCGCCGCGGTTGGATTCTCGTCGTCGCCTCCACGGCCGGCTTCCAGCCCATCCCTTACCTCTCCACCTACGCCGCCACCAAGGTCTTCGACCGCTTTTTTGCCCTCGGCCTGGCCGAGGAGGTCGACCGCTTCAACGTCAAAGTCACCGCCCTCTGCCCCGGCCCCACTGAGAGCGAATTCTTTGAAGTAGCCCGCGCCGGTGTCTTCAGGAAGCGCCGCGTGCAGCCCGCCGAGGACGTAGCCCGCCAGGCCATCTCCGCGCTCGCCCGCGGGCAGCGCACCATCATTCCCAACTTGACCGGCCAGGCCGGTGCGTTCTTCGTCCGCTTCTTCCCCGTCGGACTCATCACGCGCGTCATTGAAGCCGCATCCCGGCCCAAATGACCGGCTCAAGTGACATTACTTGCTCTGCGGCGCGGC
>JBOGLX010000079.1:0-3000 GCA_050745765.1 Occallatibacter sp.
CGCCAAACCAGCGGTCCGGTGTTCTCGGCTCGCTGAACCTGGTCGCCGACAGCTTCCGCCTGCTGCCGTCGAAAGAGGAAGCGAAAACCGAATGGACTGCCCGCGAGTGGTCCAAACACAGACAAGGCTGGATCTTCATGCCATCGCAGGCTGCGGAACGCGAGGCCCTGCGTCCCCTGCACAGCTTCTGGATCGACATGCTGGTGCTTCGCCTGCTGACCGCGCCCAGTCCCGGCCAGCCTCCGGTTTGGTTTGTTCTGGACGAATTGGCTACGCTTCAGAAGCTGCCCCAGCTCCATACCGCGATCACCGAAAACCGCAAGTCAGGCAATCCCCTTGTCCTTGGCTTCCAGGGCAAGGCTCAGCTTGAAGTGATCTACGGACATCTGGCGGAGGTCATGCTTTCGCAGCCCACGACGCGCATTTTCCTCAAGACTGGCGAGCCGGAGGCGGCGCTATGGGTCAGCCGTGCGATCGGCACCGTCGAGGTCGAGCGAGTGAAGGAAACCCGGTATGAAGGCTGGCGAGCGGGACAAAACTTCACCGTGGACCGCCAGACTGAGCCCCTTGTGCTCGATTCCGAAATCAGTGGAATGGACCCGCTGCGGGCATATCTGAAGTACGGAAACTATGTTGCCCGGTTCAGCTTCCGTCCGCTCAAAATCCCGGCGAACGAGAATCTGAAGTTCATCGAGCGACTGCACAGCGATTACATCGTGCGCGATCCGAAGCCCGTGGCCGGGACCGATGTGACGGCGCAGGCCGACGGGAATCATCCAGCGGCCCCTTCGCAGCCGCCGAAGCCTGAACGCAACGGCAGCGGCCGGAAAGGCGCCGAGAAATCCGGGAGCGCAAACAGACCGAAGAACGACCTGAACGGCAAACAGAAACAGTTTGACTTCACCGTGGACCGGAGGATGTGAGCCGTGCTGACCATCTCCAAACCGCTCTCGGCGGGCCAGGCGCAAAACTACCACCAGAAGGAGTTCACTGCCAAAGAACAGAATTATTGGTCGCAGCGCGGCGAGATCACCGGGAAATGGCAGGGACGGTTGGCCGAGGAGTTTGGACTTGCCGGCGCGGTTTCCGCCGAGGATTTTGCGCGGCTCAGTCAGGGTCAGCACCCGCAGACCGGCGAACAGCTCGTCAGGCAGCGCGCCTCCTATGAATATAAGGATGCCGACGGAAACACGATCAAGACGATGGAACATCGGGCCGGATGGGATGCAACTTTCTCTGCGCCAAAGTCGGTATCGCTGACCGCATTGGTCGGCGGGGATGATCGCGTGCGGGAGGCGCACCGCGAAGCCGTGCGCACCGCGCTGGAGCATCTGGAGTCTTACACGATGGCGCGGATTGGCGGGAACCATCCCGCCGAAGCGACGGGCAAGTTCCTTGCCGCCAAATTCGAGCACGACACCGCACGGCCAGTGGACGGCTACGCCGCGCCGCAGCTCCACACGCACGCCGTCATCTTCAACCTGACCGAGCGCGAGAATGGCGAGACCCGCGCTCTGCAGCCACAGAGCCTTTTCGCCTCGCAGCAGTTCGCCACAGCCATCTATCAATCGGAACTGACCTACCGGCTCCGCCAGATTGGCTACGAAATCACGGCTGGCAGGAGTGGCGCGCCGGAGATCAAAGGCTACACACAGGAATATCTCGACTCCTCCAGCCCGCGAAGCCAGCAGATTCGGGAGTATCTGGAACGTACGGGACGGAACGGAAAGGAAGCCGCCGAGATCGCAGCTCACTCGACGCGCGACCACAAGGAAATTCATTCGCTGGGCGAGGTCATGGCTGCGCACCGAAAACTGGCGGCGGAGTATGGAAATCAGGCAGAAGCCGTGGTCCGGGCGGCACAGGAGCGCGCCCAGCATCGGGAGCGAATGCCCGACTCGCATCAGAAGGCGCGCGAGGCCGTCAGCTTCGCACGCGACCGCAACTTCGAGCGTGAGGCCGTGGTCGATGAACGGGTGCTGGTCCGCGACGCTTTGCGCCGCGGCATGGGCGACGTCACCTACGCCCAGGTGCACAGCAGCCTGGCCGCGCGGCTCGCCTCAGGCGAATTCCGCCAGATGGATCAGGCGCGGGACCTGCCCGGACGCCGGTTCACCACCGCCCGCGTGATCGAGGCCGAAATGAACGTGATCCGCCGGATGCAGGAAGGCAAAAGCCGGGTTGAGCCGCTCATGCCGCAACCGGAAGCCGCTGCGATTACGGAGCAACGCCAATTCCTCAATCGCGCCCAGCGCACGGTGGTCGAGGAAGTTCTCAGTTCCACCGACCGCATTCATGGAATCCAGGGCTACGCCGGCGCGGGGAAGACCACGGTACTTTCGACGCTGCGCGAAACCATCGAAGCGCGGGGGTATGAGGTGCATGGACTCGCCCCAACTTCCCGTGCCGCGCGGCAGCTCAACGAGGCCGGCATTCCGGCTAGCACGTTACAGGGGTTTCTTGCCGCGTCCGCTCCAGGTGCCGGGAATGGCAGGGAGATGAATTACTACTTCATCGACGAATCAAGCCTCGCCGGGACACGCCAGATGCGCGATTTCCTCTCGCGTCTCGGTCCCGGCGATCGCGTGCTTCTCATCGGTGACACGCGGCAACATCAGAGCGTCGAAGCTGGCCGTCCGTTCGAGCAGTTGCAGCAGGCCGGAATGCGCACTTCGAAGCTGGATGAGATCGTGCGGCAAAAAGACCCGGCGCTCAAGTCCGCGGTGGATATGCTGGCGCGGGGCCAGAGCGCGGCGGCGATCATCGAACTCAGACAACAAGGACGCGTGCGGGAGATTCCCAACCGGGACGAGCGCATCCGGGCTGTTGCCCGCGCCTATACAGAATCGCCAGAGCTCGCTCTCATTGTTTCGCCCGACAACGCCGTGTGTTTTCGGCAACGCTGCGTGACGCCGAATCGATTGCATTGGTACGTTCAGTTATCCCGCTGAGGTCGGGTGACATTGAACGAGAAGAGCACCGTGCCTATCCCTGAGCCCA
>JBOGLX010000080.1:0-25940 GCA_050745765.1 Occallatibacter sp.
CGACACGCTGGCCACCTTCGCCGATCAGGTGACCACCGTGGCCCGCGAAGTGGGCGTCGAAGGCCGTCTCGGCGGCCAGGCCAACGTCCCCGGCGCCGCCGGCACGTGGAAAGACCTGACCGGCAACGTCAACCTCCTTGCCGACAACCTCACCAACCAGGTGCGCGCCATTGCCGAAGTTGCGACGGCCGTGACCAAGGGCGACCTCACCCGCTCCATTCAGGTGGAAGCCCGCGGCGAGGTAGCCGAGCTCAAAGACAACATCAACACCATGATCGACAACCTGCGCCTGACCACGGACCGCAACACCGAGCAGGACTGGCTCAAGACCAATCTCGCCCGTTTCACCGGAATGTTGCAGGGCCAGCGCGACCTGGGCACCGTGGGCCGCATGTTGCTCTCCGAGCTTGCCCCGCTCATCAACGCCCACCAGGGCGTCATCTACCAGATGGGCAGCGAAGCCAGCAACACCGAGGGTACGCTGGTGCTGCTCTCCACCTACGCCGACACTCCGGAAGGCTACGTACGCGAAGTAAGGATCGGCGAAGGCCTGACGGGCCAATGCGCGTCCGAAAAGCGCCGCCTCCTCATCACCGATCTGCCCCGCGGCACGGCGCCCATACGCTCGGGTCTCTTCAAGGCCAAGCCCAAAAACGTCATTGTCCTGCCCGTGCTCTTCGAGGACCGCGTCAAGGCCGTCATCGAACTGGCCAGCCTCAGCGCTTTCACCGCATCGCACCTCGCTTTCCTCGAGCAGCTCACCGCCAGTATCGGCATCGTGCTCAATTCCATTGAAGCGACCATGCAGACCGAGAGCCTGCTGGAGCAATCGCAGCAGTTGGCCGCCGAGCTGCAAACGCAGAAGAAGGAACTTCAGCAGACCAACGAACAGCTCGCGCAGAAGGCCCAGCAGCTTGCCGAGCAGAATACCGAAGTCGAGCGCAAAAATCAGGAGATCGAGCAGGCCCGCCGCGCCCTCGAAGAAAAGGCTCGCGAGCTGGCGCTCACCTCGAAATACAAGTCCGAGTTCCTCGCCAACATGTCGCACGAGCTGCGCACGCCGCTCAACAGCATTCTCGTTCTTGGCCAGCAGCTTGCCGAAAACCCCGACGGCAGCCTCTCCGCCAAGCAAGTCGAGTTCGCGCGCACCATCCACGGCGCAGGCACCGACCTGCTCAACCTCATCAGCGACATTCTCGATCTCTCCAAGATCGAATCCGGAACCGTTTCGGTCGAGGCCGAAGAAGTCTTCTTCGGCTCGCTGCTTGAAACCGTCTCGCGCCCGTTCAGACACGAGGCGGAGAACCGTAGACTGGCCTTCGAGGTCGCGAGCGATGCGAACATGGGACGCAGCCTGGTCACCGATTCCAAGCGTCTGCAGCAGGTGCTCAAGAATCTTCTCTCGAACGCGTTCAAATTTACCGAGCAGGGCGGCGTACATCTCAAAGTCACAAGGGCCGCCGAGGGCTGGACCAAGGACCATCCCGTTCTCAGCGGCGCCGGCTCTGTCATCGCCTTCGAAGTCTCCGACACCGGAATCGGCATTCCTCCCGAAAAGCAGCGCATCATCTTCGAAGCCTTCCAGCAGGCCGATGCGGGCACCAGCCGCAAGTTCGGCGGCACCGGCCTCGGACTCGCCATCAGCCGCGAACTCGCCAACCTGCTCGGCGGCGAAATCCAGCTCAGGAGCGTGCTGGGCCAGGGAAGCACTTTCACCCTCTACCTGCCCCAAACCTATGTCGGGCCCGCGGCGCCGGCGACTGCTAAACCCGAAAAGAGCGGTGCCTCGTCTGCCGCGCCTGTCTATCTCTCCAATGTCGCCACGGCCGAGAAGGGCGCCCGGATCGAAGACGACCGCCAGAATCTCACCGAGGGCGATGCCGCGTTGCTCATCGTCGAGGACGATCCGCACTACGCCCGCGTTCTCTGCGATCTCTCTCGCGATAAAGGATTCAAGGTCCTGGTCGCGGCCACCGGAAGCGAGGCTTTGTCGCTGGCGCGCGAGTATAACCCCGCCGCCATCTCTCTCGATGTCTTCCTTCCCGACATGCTGGGCTGGACAGTGCTCAATCACCTCAAGCAGGATTCCGGCACGCGCCACATTCCCGTGCAGATGCTCACTCTCGATGAAGACCGCCATCACGGCCTGTCCCGCGGCGCATTCGCCTTTGTCACCAAGCCCACCTCCACCGAAGATCTCAACGCGGCCATCGCGCGGATCAAGGATTACTCGCAGCACCGCCGCAAGCGCCTCCTCGTCGTCGAAGACAATCCGGCCGAGCAGTTGAGCACGCGCGAGCTGCTCGGATATGAGGACATCGACATCGATGTAGCCGATTCCGGCTTGGCCGCCCTGCAGGCGCTCGACGGCGGCAACTACGACTGCGTAGTGCTCGATCTCCGCCTGCCCGATATGTCCGGCTTCGACGTTCTCGAGCAGCTTCGCGACACGCCCAAGCTCAAGGACCTGCCCGTGGTGGTCTTCACCGGCCGCGAGCTCACCCCGGAAGAAGACGCGCAGCTTCACGCTCTGGCGCGCAGCGTGGTCGTCAAGGACGTGGAATCGCCGGAGCGGCTGCTCGACGAGACCGCTCTCTTCCTGCATCGCGTCATCGCCGACTTGCCCGCGGAAAAGCAGCAGATGCTCGACCGCCTGCACCGTTCCGACGAGGCCCTCGCCGGCCGCAAGGTGCTCGTGGTCGACGACGACGTGCGCAACATTTTCGCCGTCAGCAGCGTTCTCGAGCGCCGCGGAATGACCGTCCTTTCGGCAGGAACCGGACGAGAAGCCATCGAAACCATCGAGTCCACCCCCGATCTCGCCATCGTTTTGATGGACATCATGATGCCCGAGATGGACGGCTACGAAACCATGCAGGTCATTCGCCAGAACGCGGCTCTCCGGCGTCTGCCCATCATTGCCCTCACCGCAAAAGCGATGAAAGGCGACCGCGAACGCTGTCTCGAAGCCGGCGCCTCGGAATACCTGGCCAAACCTGTAAACACCGAGCAATTGTTGTCCGCACTGCGCATGTGGCTGCATAGATAGTGGTCAGTGGTCAGTTCTTCCGCGGCGGATGTGCTTTTGAGACCGATCACTGATCGCCGATTACCGATCACCGACCGCTGATCACTGACCACTGATCACTGACCACTGACCACTGACCACTTGAGGAGACCGATAGATGACGCCGGATGAGAAAGTCAACATCCTCATGGTGGACGACCAGCCCGCCAAACTTCTCAGTTACGAAGTCATCCTCGCTGACCTCGGCGAAAACCTCATCAAGGCCAGCACCGCCACCGAGGCGCTCGGCGTCCTGCTCAAAAACGATGTCGCCGTCGTACTCATGGACGTCAGTATGCCCGATCTCGACGGCTTCGAGCTCGCCGACGTCATCCGCCAGCATCCCCGCTTCCAGAAGACCGCCATCATCTTCATCTCCGGCGTGCACCTCACCGATTCCGACCGCATCCAGGGCTATCGCAGCGGCGCCGTCGATTACATCTCTGTTCCCGTAATTCCGGAAGTTCTGCGCGCCAAGGTCGGCATCTTTGTCGATCTCTACCGCAAGACGCGTCTGCTTGAATGGCTGAACAAAGACTTGGAACTCCGCGTGGCCGAGCGCACCGAGGAACTGCGGAAAGGTGAAGCCCAGTTCCGCACCCGCGCCGAGCTGCTTGAGCTGGCCTCAGAAGCCATCATGATGCGCGATATGGACGACGGCATTCTATTCTGGAATTCCGGCGCGGAAAATCTTTACGGCTGGCGCCGTGAAGAGGTCCTCGGCCAGAACATTCATCAGCTCCTGGAAACCGTCTTTCCCATGCCCAGGGAGGAAATTGCAGCCGTGCTCCGCGACGGGCGCTGGTGGCAGGGCAATCTCATCCAGAAAACAAAAGACGGAACCGCAATCGTCGTCTCCTGCCGCAAGACCATGAACCACGAGGGCGACGCCGTGCTTGAAGTGGGCCGCGACATCACTTCGCAACTGCACTCCGAACAGGCACTGCGCGAGGCCGAAAGGTTTGCCGCCATGGGCCGCGTCGCCGGCATCATCGCCCACGAAATCAACAATCCCCTCGCCGCCATCACCAACCTCTTCTACCTGCTTCGCCACCATCCCTCGCTCGACAGCGAAGCCCGCCGCTGCGCGGAGATGGCCGAGGAGCAGTTGCAGCGCGTCAGCCACATCACCCGGCAGACCCTCAGCTTTTACCGCGAATCGAAGCAGCGCATCTCCATCCTCCTTACGGACCTGCTCGACGATGTGCTCGCCCTGCAGGAGCGCATATTGGAAGCCAATCGCATCGAGCTTAGGAAGAGATACTTTTCGCCTTGCACGGTGCAGGGATTCCCCGTCGAGCTGCGCCAGGTCTTCCTCAACCTGATCGGCAACGCGGTGCAGGCCATGCCCGAGGGCGGCCGGCTCGGCGTCTACGTACGTCAGGCTACCGACTGGGCCACCGGACGGCAGGGTGCGGCGGTTTCCATCCTCGATAGCGGCAGCGGCATCCGGCCCGAGGACATGCGCAAGCTCTTTCAGCCGTTTTTCAGCACCAAATCCACCAAGGGAACCGGCCTCGGACTCTGGATCAGCAAGGGCATCGTGCAGAAATACGAAGGCCGCATCTCCTGCCGCAGCTGGCGTCACGGCGGCGCCTGCGTCACGTGCTTTCGCGTCTTTCTGCCCCTCGGCACCCCGCTTCCTTCCACTGCCGCTGCCGACAGCTCCGCCGAAAAACAGGAACGAGAGACGGTGCTCAAGAGCTAGGTCTCTGACCATTTGAACTTGTACCACCGAGGGTGCCCCAGGTCCCCGATTTTGGGACCTGGGATTGGTGGTCGAAAGGTTCAAAACCATCCCTGTCAGAGACCTAGCGCACCCGCCCCTGTCTGGGGCCATAGCAACTCCATCCTAAGCTCTAGCGAGCCCCTTTCCACTTGCAAAACTGCTCTCGTTTTCAAGTCGCGGTTGTGTTGTCATCTTGATATTCGAGTGGCCCGGAATCTTGGCGAGCTTGTACAGATCGCCGCCGTTCATCATGTACGAGGCACAAGCTCGCGTCCCAAGCACTGTTTGGGACTTCACGGGTTTCCCTCGATTGGCCGCCACGAATTATACGCGCCGATCACCCACCGAAAGAACCTGACGGCGAGAGGACGATCGTAACCCTCACTTGTTTGTGAATTTCGACATTTGCCTGGCAATCTATACGTCGGAGGGTGGTAAAGTCCACCGTATTCCGCACAGCAAGCACGATCGATTCAGCAAAGAGCTTCGATCTGTTTTCGAGACAATGAATCCAATTTAGACAAGGAGCGAGGGCGGCTGAGGACTGGAGTGCTTGAGGGTCTGCGTCACCCAGGCCAGCAGGTCTTTGGGGTGTACGGGTTTGTTGAGCAGACTGAACTGGTGCCCGGCGCGGTTCGCCGACGCCAGCATATCGCTGGTGCAGGCCTGGCCTGAAAACAGCAGCGTCTTACAATCCGGAAAAATGCGCCGCATCTGAATCGCCAGCTCGATGCCGCTCATCCCCGGCAGCACCACGTCGGTGATCAGCAGCTCGGGCGGCGAAAGTAGCGCGGCCTCCAGAGCACCCGCGCCGTCGTAGGCAGCGGTGGCAGCGTAACCGCTGCGGGAAAGGATTTCGGTGAGAGTGTCGGCAATTGCGGATTCGTCGTCAACAACCAAGACCCTGGGGCGGTATTCGCTTGAATCGGACAAGGGAACTTTGTCGATGGACACCACGGAGAATTTTCCTGTTCGGCTCATAATGAGAGCACCTCTTTGTGCAACATAGCAGGCAGCGTTCCATACGGGCTAAATCTTTGGAATCTTAAGATTTCTAGAAAGTTTTCCGATGGCGCGATTTTTCCTCAAAATTTAGAGGAATTTTTGCCCAACAAGCGGCGAAGTTTTTTGCAGAGTTGAGCGATTTTTACGTCATCGATAGCTTTACGGCAGCTTATGCGTACCTTCGTCCTGTTCCCGGCATCAGAGGACACAGAGAGGAGGAAAACGATGACGCATGACAACAGAGCGGACCCCACTCCGATCGCATTTCAGTCGATTCACCAGCAGGAGGTCCCCAAAGGGCGGGAAGGGAAACACAAGCGGATTGTTGCGCAGATAATGAGCGAGGTCGAACGTCTGACGCCGCACACGGCGCTCAAGGTGCCATTGGCTGCGCTGCCTGACAGCAAGGCAAACATTCGCGCCGCGCTCAACCGCGCCACGCGTCAAAATGGCGTCCGTATAGCCACATCGAGCGATTCAAGCTACTTGTATATCTGGAAGATCGTGCATAAATCCTGATACCGTCAAAAATTTCCATGAATCCAGCGCGCATCGAGAAAGGGCAGTGGGCCGCGCCATGCTCCATGACGCGGATTCCGGGTTGAACGGGATCGAGCGAAACCGGGTCACTGCCGCCCGTAATTCTTCTTTAGAATCCCGGCCAGGATGATGAGGAAGGCTAAGAGGCGGATCAGATAGTACCAGGTCGCGGCTTCGCTGGGATGGGACATGAAGAGCAGCGAAGCCCGGTTGAGGGCCTCCAGGATGAACGACAAGCCGAAGGCCAGGAAGAGCACATCGCGGCTGCGGCGCCAATACTTCAGGAAGAAGAGGCCCGCCGTGAACGACGCGGTGGCGATGACGCCCAGGAGAAATGCTTCAATCATCGCAGTCACTCACCTTCCCAGATCATGCCGAATAACAGAATGAGGATGGAGACGGCAGCCGTGACCTCGCGCCACACGTACAGATCCACGTTGGGAAGAAGCACGAGGTCGAGAAAGACGAAGATATTCGAGATGGTGAGCCCGGCGAAGCATATTCCGCTCCACAGCAGCAGCCTGTGCCGGCCGCGAAAATATCCACGCAGGAGCATAATCGCGCAAACCAGGCAAACGAGCGTACACAGAATGTAGGCAACCGATCCCACAGCCTTCAGTCCTTTTTGAAGCGAAACGCGCTGGCAAAATCGCGAACAGCCCGCGACGCTTTCGAGTGAATCATATTCGATACACGGACCAGCTCCCGCCGGTAGACCGTATCGAGCGATGCGAGCAGCTTTTCTTTTTCGTCCGACTCGGCCAGCACAACATATTGCCCGCTGTTTCCCGTCACCTCGGCGATCAGGTGACGCTGAGCAAGCCGCCGAAGAATCTCCTGAGCGACATCCGTTGAAACGTAGAGAGCACGACCCATGCTCTCGCTCGTCCATTCCTTCGGACGGCTGTTCCAAACGAGCAGCAAAGCTTCCAGCTGCGGGACCGAATCGATCTCGTCCACAACAAACCGGTCGACCTGCTCACGGATATTGGATTCCCCAGACATAGTTCTACGAGAAGTAGGATGATCGCAACGCGATAATCGTTGGCCCGGAATTTTGTGTGGAAAAATGCAGCCAATGTCCTACTTCACTCGATAATGTTCAGCGAGAAACCCATCGTCTACCGTGTACAGGCGTGCGTCGAGCGGAATTTGCCAATATGCAAGCCACTATATTGGAAGGGAGCGTCGGTTGTCCAGAGACTCTCGCGCGCGGACTTGTCGTGCACGGCCGGCGGCTCAGCGTCGTGCCCTTTCTCGAGCATTCCAAGCCAGGCTTCTAGTTCATCTCCGTCAACGTGCAAGCCGGTGGATGCGTAGTGCTCCCAATCGGCCGCGAACTCGCTCCGTAGGCGTTCATGGCTGCGTTCCAATTCGTCAGGCTCCGCCGCTATCCGATCCAGAAGTTGCTTGACGTACCTCTCCGCCGAGAGGCCGTGTGATCTTGCCCTGGCGGCCAAAGCACCGGGAATGCCGATGGTAATCTCCATGCTCAAGCTGTATCACCCATTCCGTTTTAGTAAAATATCGGTTGGCCCATTGGCCGAGCGAGGACTTCATCCCATGGCACCTTCCACGATGGCCGGCATCCCGGCGCTCAAGGATCTCAATGGCGACCTCAGGCGCCGCATGGACAAAGCGGTAGCCGACTTCCAGGCGAATCTGGCCTCCACGCGCACCGGCCGCGCCAGCGTACACATGCTCGACCAGGTCAGGGTGGACTACTACGGCACGCCCACGCCCATCACCCAGCTCGCGCAGGTCTCGGCGCCCGAGCCGCAGTTGATCCTGATTTCGCCGTGGGACCCCACGGTGCTCAAGGAAGTCGAAAAGGCGATCCGCATCTCCGACCTTGGCTTCAACCCGCTCACCGACGGCAAAGTCATCCGCGTGCCCGTGCCGCCCATGACCGAGGAGCGCCGCCGCGACGTCTGCAAGCACATCAACAAAGTCCTCGAGGAACACCGCACCGCCATCCGCAACGTCCGCCGCGACGGCAACGACGCCCTCAAGAAGCTGGCCAAAGAAAAGAAGATCGGCGAAGACGAAGAGAAGCGCGCCCTCGAAGAAGTGCAGAAGATGACCGACGAAGAGATCCGCCGCATGGAAGAGCTCTCGCGCAAGAAAGAAGCGGAAGTAATGCAGGTGTGACAAGACCAATCCGCACTGTTCTTCACCGGCGCCAGGTTCCTGACCGCTTGATGATGTACCAAATCCTGGGTGCCCCAGGTTCGGCGCGTCTTTGTTTTTCCGCCTAACCTGGGATAGCTCAGATCTAAACCGGAACAAATTCATGCGGTCAGAGAACTAACTGTTCAGTTAGCGAGATAGTCGCCGTTCCCGATGTCCTGCGCGGCTCGCGCGACATTTTCCGGCCGTCCCAGATCCCGCCAGTAGCTCCCATCCGCGCGGAATGCGGCAATCCTCTCTCCCTGCGCCGCGAGCCGCAGGTACGCTTCAATAATTGAGAACGCTCCGTCTTCACGCATGGCGGAAAAAATGCGCGGAGAGATGACGTGAATCCCGCAAAATCCCAGCGCCTTCGCGTCTGCCGCCGGCCGGACCAGTTCATCCGCTCCGCCGCGTCCTGTTCTCCGCCCGCAAAGCAGACCCTGCTCATCGAAGAGCAGATGCCGCGAAGTCGCGCGGTCCTGAACCGCCAGCGTGGCCAGCGCATTCTGCTCCGCGTGAAATTGCGCCATCCGCGCAAGATCGACTGTGCTCAACACGTCTACGTTGTGCAGGAAAAACGGCTCGCCCGCGCCCGCGCCTTCGAGAAAGAACCACGCGGCCCTCTTCAATCCGCCGCCCGTGTCGAGCAACTCTTCTTCCCGCGAAACTTCAATCCGCATCCCAAAGTCGCGAGCCTGCAAATACTCCTGAATCGCCTCCGCGTAGCGATGTGTATTCACGATCGCCTCGCGCACGCCGAAGCTCCGCAGACGCATCAGCACGAGTTCCATCAGCGTGCGCCCAGCCACTTCAACCAGCGCTTTGGGGCGGTCGTCCGTCAGCGGCCGCAGCCGCGTGCCCAGCCCCGCGGCCAGAATCATGGCTTTCATTTGCCCAGCTTTTCGAGCTCAACGTGCCGAACCATCACTTCGACTCCGCCGTTCCCGCGCAGGTGTTTCGCCAACTGCTCCGCCAGGTACACAGAGCGGTGCTGCCCGCCCGTGCAGCCGAACGAAACCATGAGGCTTGAAAAACCGCGCTCCCGGTAATCGCGCACCGCCGCATCCACAAGCGACTCCGCACTCGCCAGGAATTGCCGCACCGGCTCGCGCTCTTCAAGGTACTCGACCACCGGCGCGTCCTTGCCGGTCAACTGCTTGAAGCGCTCCTCGCGCCCCGGATTGGGCAAACTGCGCGCGTCGAAAACAAATCCGCCGCCGTTGCCCGACTCGTCCTCGGGCGGTTCCCGATGGAAGGAAAAACTGAAGACGCGCACCGTCAGGCCCGCCGCGGGAGCGCTGAGGCGCGCCAGCGTCTCCGACGCCGCCATCCGTTCGAACGCGTCCATCAGCGACGGCAGCGCCACGGGCAGTTTCACATTTTCCCCGAGCCAGCGCAGGCTTTTGAGCGCGTAGGGCACGCTCTGCAGGAAGTGCGTCTTGCGCTCGTAAAATCCGCGAAACCCATAAGCCCCCAGAGCCTGCATGATGCGCACATAGACATACGCATAATAGTGCTCCATGAAAGCATCGCGCCGTAAGTCGATGTAACTCCCCAGGCAATCGAGATAGTAATCGAGTAACTGCTGTCGTAACTCCGGCGGTAAGTCGGCCTTGCCGTCGTAGAGCAGCGAAGCAATGTCGTATTGCAGCGCGCCCTTGCGCCCGCCCTGGTAATCGAGAAAATACGGCTGCCCTTCGCGCAGCATCACGTTGCGCGATTGAAAGTCGCGGTAAAGAAAGTAGTCGCGATCTGCGCTCAGCAGGAATTTTGTCAGCCGGGCAAAGTCTCGTTCCAGGGCCTGTTCGTTGAAGGGCACGCCGGCCAGGCGCAAAAAATAATACTTGAAATAATTCAGGTCCCAGGCAATGGACTGGCGATCGAAGCTGGCCCTCGGGTAACAGACCTTGTAATTCAGGTCGCGCCCCGCCACCACTTGAAATCGGGGCAACTCGGCCGCTACTTTCCGGTAGGTCCCGGTGGCCTCCGCGTCGATGCTCGCGCCGTTGCGGTGCGCCCCGAGAAACTCGAATAGAGTCGCGTCGCCCAGATCTTCTTCGAGGTAGGCGCCATGGCTCAGGTCCTCAGCATAAATCTCAGGGACGGGCAGGCAGCGGCGGCGAAAGTGCCGGGAGAACTCAATGAACGCGACATTCTCCTCGCGCACCGGATACAGAATGCCGATGGCCGTCGAACCGCCGCCGGCCACGCGGACAATGGTGCGCCCCGACCCGCCAAGCTGGCCCTGCAGCGGCTTGAGCGTTTCGGCCTGCGCATGAAAGTGCTGCTCGAACAGCCGCCTCAGAATGTCCATCGATCGGTTTCCGCCATGCGGTCACGCCCCTCTCGACGAAGATAGCGGCTCCGGCGGGCCGGGCGCAAGCGCGGCGAGAAACCCGGTTTGCGCAGCCTCTCGCAGATCGCGTCGATGCCTCCACGCAGCGGACCGTCAAAGCACGCCGTTCGCGGTGATGTATGCTCTTCGCAAGGAGCAACGGGGTCTGAAATGAACAACGCTGCGTGGCCGGAGCTATCGTGGAGCAATTGGTCCCAGACCGCGGACACTCTGCACATGTGGACGCAGATTGTGGGCAAGACGCGGATGGCCCTGACCCCGCTGCAGAACCACTGGTGGAACGTGCCGCTTTATGTCACCGCGCGTGGATTGGGCACGGCGCCCATGGCCTGCGGCGAAGATGTGCTGGACATCGAATTCGATTTTCTCGATCGCGTACTGCGCATCAGACGCGGTTCCGGAAAGAATGAGTCGATCGAACTGCGGCCGATTTCCGTCGCCGCGTTCTATCGCGAATATCGCCGCTGCCTCGAATCGCTCGGCGTTGCGGTCGATATCTGGCCCATGCCGGTCGAGGTTCAAAACCCGATCCGCTTCGATCTCGATACCGATCACCGCTCTTACGATCCCGAGTATACGCACCGCTTCTGGCAGGTGCTTACTCACGCGGAAAGAGTATTTCGCGAGTGGGCGACCGGTTTCCTCGGAAAAGTGAGTCCCGTCCACTTCTTCTGGGGCAGCTTCGATCTCGCCGTAACGCGATTCTCGGGCCGCCCCGCGCCTCCGCGGCCGGGCGCCGATTCCATTCAGCGCGAGGCGTACTCCCATGAGGTGATCTCCGCCGGTTTCTGGCCAGGAAACGGGGGCTACGGCGCGGCGGCATTCTACTGCTATGCGGCTCCAGTGCCGGAAGGGCTAGCCGATGACAAGATCCTGCCAGCCGCGGCTGCCTGGGATAAGTCACTGGGCGAATTCATCTACAAATACGACGACTTACGCCGCGAGCCGTCGCCGGATGAGGCGCTGCTGGAGTTCGTTGAGAGCGCGTACGGCGCCTCCGCCGACGCGGCGAATTGGGACCGTAACCTGCTCGAGCGCCCGCGAGTCAGGCAAGGCTGAGCTTGCTGCCCTCTTAACATTTAACGGGTTTGGATGTATGCTCCAGTCGGCGGGGGAATTTGCATATGACCTGTCATGCGCCTGTAAAAACGATTACCGTAGAGCGGGAGTATGGCTCGCGGGGTGGGGAATTTGCTCACGATCTGGCGGGGCGCCTTGGCTGGCGGCTGCTGGATTCGGAACTGGTGACCGGCGCCGCGCGCATGGCCGGCGTGGACCCCAAGGCGGCCGAGCGCTTCGACGAGCGCCTCGACCCCTGGTACTACCGCTACGGCAAAATCTTCTGGCAGGACACGGCGTACTCGACGGCTGGCCCGGTGGACGAGCAGTTCTTCGACTCGGAGCGGCTATTGGCGCTGGTCCGGCAGGAGATTGTGGACGCGGCGAACCAAGGAAACTGCGTGCTGGTGGGGCGCGGCGCGGCGTGCGTGCTGGCCAACCATCCGGGGTGTTTCCATATCTTTGTGTACGCCACGGGAAGCGCGAAGAAGGAATGGTTTCAGCGCGCCTTTCCCGAGCAGGCGCAGCACGCCGAGGAGCACCTGGCGGCCTTTGACCGGCGGCGCGCGGCCGTGATCCGCAAGTTCTATCAGCAGGAGTGGTGCTCGCGCAGCCTCTACCACATGCTGCTGAACTCGTGTATGGGAATTGAGGCCATGATCCAGGCGGCGATGTGCGGGGCGGGGATCTGCGCGCCGGTGGGCGAAGTGCGGGAGAGCGTGGCGGGGTAGACTCGGCTTTATTTTCCGATCCAGATTGAAGCTGTTGCTCAATCCCACCCATTCCGCAAAAAACGCGGAATGGAGGGGCACCCAATTTCTTTCTCTACAAGCTGAGCACGGGACTATACCGCGATCCGCGGCACACGCGGCGCGATCCGAGTTAATATCTCCCACGGAATGGTCCCCGCCGCGGCGGCGTGGTCGAATGCGGAGATCGCCTCATCGCCCTGCACGCCCAGAATCACAACCTCGTCGCCCGCTTCGGCATCGGGAATCTCTGTCACGTCGAGGACCGTCTGGTCCATGCTGATTCGGCCCACTATCGGCGCGCGCCGGCCGCGGACCAGCAGGCTGAAGCGGTTGCCGAGCGAGCGCGTAAGCCCATCGCCGTAGCCGGCAGCGGCGAGGGCCACGCGCATGGGCTCGGTAGCCACGAACGTTCCGTTGTAGCCGACCACGGCGCCGACGGGGATTTCGCGGGCGCCGACGATTCTGGACTTCCAACTGAGTACGGGCTGAAGCGCGGCGCGCGCCTCGGCCAGCGTTGCAGGCTCGTCGCCGGACTCGAAGACCGGGTCAAATTCGGGGACAAGGCCGTAGAGCGCGAGCCCCGGGCGCAGCAGGGCCTTCATGCCGTGGGTGGCCGCGAGGTCGGCGATGGCGCCCGACTGCCCGGCCACGAGCGCCGCGGAATTGCCGATGTTGAGCCACTCGGCGAAGAGGCCCGCGGCGGCGATGCGGCTCAGGGTCACGTCCATGCGCGCAAGCTGCTCGGCGGTGACCTGGCCGCCGGCTTCGTCGGCCGCGAAGAGATGGGTCATCGCGCCTTCAAGCCGCAGCGGCGAAGCGGGCGTGAAGCGCGGCAACAGGACGGCCAGCGAGGCAGGGCTCGCGCCCTGGCGGCTCATGCCGGTGTCGATCTCAAGATGGACGCCCACGGACCCCGCCTGCGCGCCGGCCGAACGCGCGGCCGATTGCAGCTCGTCGAGCTGCCACGGCTCCCAGGCGACAGCGGTAAGACGATGCGCCAGCGCCGCCGCACCCTGGCCGGGAAACACGCCGCCGATGACAAGAATGCGGGCTTCCGGGCAAAGGGCGCGGGCGGCGACGCCCTCTTCCACACTGGTAACGCCCAGCCAGCGGGCGCCCGCGCGCACGGCCGCCGGCGCGCAGAGAGCGAGCGAGTGGCCGTAGGAGTCGGCCTTGACGATGGCGAGCAGTTCCGCGTGGGGAGCGGCCAGGCCGGCAAGAAAACGAAAGTTCTGCTCGAGGGCCTGCGTGCGGATCTCAGCCCGGCAGGGGCGAGTTGTCATGGTCGTAACTTTCCCGGTGGCCTAGGCGCTGACCGCTTCCGGGGCGCGCCGCCACGCATACAGGGGGAACTGGTTAGCCAGCTCGGCCACCTCGTGGCGAATGCGTTCGAGCGCGGCATCGTCGTTGCGCTGTTCCAGGGCCTTGGCGATCCACTTCGCGATCGTGCGCATCTCCGGCCCCTTCATGCCACGCGTGGTCAGCGCGGGCGTGCCCACGCGAATCCCCGACGGCTTGAGCGGCGGGTTGGTGTCCCAGGGGATCGAGTTCTTGTTGACCGTAATGCCCGCCTTGCCCAGCGCCAGCTCGGCCTCCGAGCCCAGAATGCCCTTCTCGAAAACATCGACGAGCATCAGGTGGTTGTCCGTGCCGCCGGAGACGAGCCGGAAGCCGGCTTCGCTGAGCGCCTCGGCCAGAACCTTCGCGTTCGAGACGATCTGTGCTGCATAAGTCCGGAACTCCGGCCGCAGCGCTTCGCCCAAGGCCACGGCCTTTGCAGCGACGATGTGCATCAGCGGCCCGCCCTGCTGGCCGGGAAAGACCGCTTTATCCACTTCCCTGGCCAGATCGAGGTCGCCGAACTTGTTGTCGCAGACGATGAGGCCGGCGCGCGGGCCGCGCAGCGTCTTATGCGTGGTAGTCGTCGAAATGTGCGCGTGCGGCACGGGCGAGGGATGCACGCCGCCCGCCACCAGGCCGGCAATGTGCGCCATGTCGAAGATGTAAACCGCGCCCACTTGATCGGCGATCTCTCTCATGCGCGCGAAGTCCCAGAGCCGCGGATAAGCGCTTGCGCCGCCGATGATAGCCTTGGGCCGCTCCTGCTCGGCGATGGCCTCCATCTCGTCGTAGTCGATGGTCTCGGTGTCGCGGCGGACATGATAGAAGGTGGTGCGATAGAGCTTGCCGCTGAAGCTGAGCCGGTGGCCGTGGGTCAGGTGCCCGCCGTGAGCCAGATCGAGGCCGAGGATGACGTCGCCCGGCTTGAGGACCGCCGCGTATGCCGACGCGTTGGCCTGCGAACCAGAGTGCGGCTGCACGTTGACGTGCTCGCCGCCGAAGACCTGCTGCGCCCGGTCCCGCGCGATGTTCTCGACCACGTCGGCAAACTCGCACCCGCCGTAATAGCGCCGCCCAGGGTAGCCCTCGGCGTACTTATTGGTAAGCGTCGAGCCGGCAGCCTCCAGCACCGCTTCGGAGACGAAGTTTTCGCTGGCGATCATCTCCAGCCCTTCGTGCTGGCGGAGGGTTTCCTGCTCAAGTGCGGCGGCGATCTCGGGATCGGCCTGGGCGAGGGGGAGTGACATGCGGTCGGTCATAAGTAAATTCTACGGCAAAAGCGGGAACGGTTTCGAGCCGCATCTGGAAAAGGCGCCGTCTCAACCCTCCAGCGTTACAAACGTCGCGTTCTTCTGCGCCTTGAGAACAAGCTCGGCCGCCAGCAGGCATTCGTGCAAATCCTGCGCCTTGTGCGTGCGGTTCACAATGTCGGCTACAAACTCCGGACCGAAGGGCAGCGCCATGTTGTTGCAGTCGATGTAGCGCGCCGACTTTGCGTCCACGATGTATAAATTGTTGCCCCGGTGACTGACGGCCACATTGGTGTATTTTCGAACTTCGATATAACCGTCGGTGCCCAGAATGAACAGCCGCCCATCGCCCCACGTGCCCAGGCCATCGGGCGTGAACCAATCCAGGCGCACGTAGCCAAAGCCGCGGTCGCCGCGCAGCACCACGTCGCCGAAATCCTGAAAGCGCGGACGCTCGGGATGGCGCACGTTGGCTACCTGCGATTCGACGACAATAGCCTCCTTCGATCCCGTGTAGTAAACGAACTGGTCCACCTGGTGCGACCCGATGTCGCAGAGAATGCCGCCGTACTTGTCCGGGTCCCAGAACCACGCCGGCCTTGGGCTTCCGCCGCCCGCATCGCCGCCGTGCTGCACAATCTGGTGCGGCGCAATGTTGATAGTCTGAATCACCCTGCCAATGGCGCCCTGGCGCACCAGCACGCCCGCGTAAACAGCGGCCTTCACCTCCAGCAGCTCGCTGTACATGATGGCGTAAATGCGGTTGGTCTCGGCGATGGTCTGCCGAATCTCCGCCAGTTGTTCGAGCGTCGTCATGCCCGGCTTGTCGCTGAGCACGTCCTTGCCCTGCCGCATGGCGCGCATGGCGATTCCGGCGCGCTCCACCGGCACCTGCGAAGTGAGCACCAACTGCACCTGCGGGTCTTCGAGAATCTCGTCTTGCGTCTTCGCCATCCTCACGCCGGGATAGCGCTTGGTGAACGCCGCGAACTTGTCGTCTTCGCCGCCCCACGCCGCCACCAATTCGCCGCCGCCGCGCTGAATGGCGCCCACCATGCCGTAGATGTGGTCGTGGCTCATGCCGCAGACGGCAAACTTGATGTGGTATTTCGGCGCTTCCTCGGCCTGCGCGGGCGCAACCGCGTCTTTGATCGCACGGCCCAGAACGCTGCCTTGACAGCCGCCCATCGCCATCGCGCCTTCCGGCAATCCGGCCATCATGGCCATCGACCCCAGCAACCCCGCCGTCTGGCCCGCCTGGCGCAAAAATTCGCGCCGACCCGTCGATTCGATTTGCATTGTTCCCTCCTTGTGTCGCCCAAATGCAATTCTCAGAACTCCGCCGGCCCAATCCGCATCTTTCGTCCTTCATCGCACGACGCATAAATCCCGCGCACCAACTGCAACGCGCGATAGCCGTCCTCGCCCGAGCACGCCGGCGCGCGGCCCGTCTTGCACGCCTCGCCGAAGTCGGCAAACTGCCGCTCGAATGGGGTGAGCGAGATGGCCATCGGGTCCGATGCGCCGGACTTAGCCCCCTGGGCCACCGGAGCGGCCTCGCCCTCGTCGTCCTCGACGTCCCACGCCGTCAACTGGTCGCCGGTCATGATCGCCGATCCTCGGGTCCCGTGAATCTCGATGCGCTCCGGGTAGCCTGGCCACAGCGCCGTCGCCGCCTCAATCACTCCGGTCGCCCCGGAAGCGTAGTGCATCACCGCGCAAACGCAATCCTCCGACTCGATCTTGTGCAGCGCGGTGCGCTGCCAGTAGCCGAAGACCTCGTCCACCGCACCGATCAGGTGCATCAGGAGGTCCACCTGATGAATGCCCTGGTTCATCAGCGCGCCGCCGCCCTCGACAGCCCAGCTCCCTTTAATCGGCCGAGCATAGTACTCTGCCGAGCGGTACCACTTGACGTACGCATCGGCCTGGATAATCCGGCCCAGGCGGCCTTGGGCGATGGCGCGCTTCAAAAACAGCGTCGAGTCGTCGAAGCGATGCTGGCTTACCACGCCAAGCTGAATCTCGCCCTCGCGCGCCACTGCAATCATGCGCGCCGCCGTTTCAAGATCGATGGCCATCGGCTTCTGCACCAGCACGTGCTTGTGCCGCCGTGCTCCAAGCTCCACAGCCTGCAGCCGGTACGCCGGAAGCGTGCACACGTCGAGAAAATCCACCTGCGCATGGCGGCTGAGCTCTTCGGGTGTGGCCACGAACTCCGCGCCCCATGCCTCGGCAAACTTGCGCCCGCGCTCCGGCGTGCGATCGGTGCAGGCGGCGACCGTGAAGCCCAGGTTTTTATAGGCCTGCGCGTGTTTGCCGGCAATGGCGCCCGTCCCGACGATTCCCACTCTCATGGCCTGGCACCCTCCTGGGCGGAGTAATTTTCAGCCAGACCATCATACAAAACGGCCTGCTGGGCAGGCTTACCGAACAGAAGTCTCGCTATTCCGCATCCGGCAGCCCGCTTCGCCCCGGTTTTCTTCATTGCCTCACCCCGCCGCCGGAAGGTAAAAAGGATGAAGAAACGGAGGCGTCATGAAGTTGTTTTTGAAGGTCGCGGCATTGGCGATGCTGCTGCCCGCAGGAGCTGCCACGCTTTGGGCTCAACAAGATTATTTCAGTAACTGGCCGGCCGGAGATTCGCCACAGGAGGTCGGAAAAGCCGTCGCCGAACATTTTGTAACCACCCCGCACCAGGGGAAGGGAACAATCGAGTACAGCGAGGACGGCACATGGTACGGCGCCTTGACCTTCGCGCAACTCACCCACGACGACGCCCTGCGCGACGAGCTGATCCAGCGCTTCCAGCCGCTGATGCCGGACGGCGCCGAGGCCGACAAGATCCCTCGCCGCGACCACGTCGACGACATGATCTTCGGCATCGTGCCCCTGCAGATCTACATGCAGACGCACCAAAAAAAGTATCTGGACTATGGGCTTTCGTTCGCCGACCGGCAGTGGCAAGACCCGCTTCCCAACGGCCTCTCGCATGAAACCCGCTATTGGATCGACGACATGTACATGCTGACCATCCTGCAGTTACAGGCCTATCGCGCCACCGGGGACAAGAAATACCTGGACCGCGACGCCAAGGAGATGGTTGTCTATCTCGACAAGCTGCAGCAGCCCAACGGGCTCTTCTATCATGCGCCCGACGTGCCTTTCTACTGGGGCCGCGGCGACGGCTGGGTGGCGGCCGGAATGGCCGAGATGCTGCGCTCCCTGCCGGCCGATCATCCGCTGCGCCCGCGCATCATGGAAGGCTACAAAAAGATGATGGCGGCACTCCTCAAGTACCAGACCACGGACGGCGTGTGGCGGCAACTGATCGACGATCCGGCAGCGTGGGAAGAGACCTCCGGCTCCGGCATGTTCACCTTTGCACTCATCACCGGCGTCAGGAACGGCTGGCTCCCCGCGGCCACCTACGGGCCGGCCGCGCGCCGGGCGTGGATTGCGCTGGTCGGCTTCATCGACCAGAACAACAACATCACCAGCGTCTGCGAAGGGACCAACAAGAAAGACGACAAGGAATACTATCTCGAGCGGAAGCGCCACACCGGCGATTTCCACGGGCAGGAGACGGTGCTCTGGTCGGCCTCGGCGCTGCTGCGGTAGCGTCTCCGGGAGGTGGCTCCGGATCGATTGACAATCCTGCATCGATGACTACGATGTGAAGCGTACCTAATTGAAACCGGATGCCGAACGCAAGAGAGAAGCTCTATTGTTACGTAGACGAGACAGGCCAGGACGCGACGGCGAGGTTCTTCGTGGTTGTCGCTGTAGTAAGTCTCGAAGAGCAAGACAGCTTGCGTAGGAGGCTTGAGGCGATCGAGCGGGAAGCAGGCACCGGACACCGCAAATGGCACAAATCCCGCTCGGAACTGCGGCTCCGCTATCTTGCGCTCATACTCGGAGAAAGGCTCCCGCCGGGACATATATTCTTTGGGACATACCGGAAGCCGATTCCGTATTTCTTTCCCTTTGTAGAGACCGTTGAAGGCGCGATCAAAGCAACGGCAGTTGGTCCATATGCCGCGCGGGTGTATATCGATGGCATAGACCGGCAGAAAGCCGCAGAGCTCACAAACGCACTGCGAGATCGTGGCGTCGTGCTCCAGATGGTGAAAGGCAGAAGGGACGAGAGCGAGCCGATCATCCGTCTGGCGGACATGTGGGCCGGATGCATACGCGCGGCCCAACTCGGCGGGGCGCCGGAAAAGGCAATGCTCGAGAGGGCGCTGGCTACAGGGCGCCTAGTGAATTTGAGGCCCTCAAAATAAAAACCCCAATTGCTTGGGGTTCTGATTCCCGGCTATTCCCCTTGCGAGGACCAATCTCTGCCAATCGGGCAGGCCTTCACCGAGATCTCATAATCAGACTAATTTACTTTGGGAAACGTGTCAATATCGGCCTCAATCCAGCCGCGTCAAATAGGGCTCGCCCTCGCTGGGATGCAGGTTATTAGCCAGCCACTCCGCCATGGCGCGGTTGTCGCCCTCCGGCCGGATGCGCACCCAGTAACTCTTTTCGCCCGGAAACTCGATCACATTCGCCGCCGGATAGCGGCGCATCAACTGCTTCTTGAAGTCGACGGCCTGGCGCTGGCTGGTGAAGGCGCCAATCTGCACGCACCAGCGGCCGCCGGTCCAGATGGGTTTGGGCGTTTCGTACACGTCGAGCCGCACCTGCGCCAGGCCCTCGCGGTAGACGCCGGTGGCCCTGGCCGAGGCGATGGTCAGGTCCACGATCCGCCCCTCGACGAACGGGCCGCGGTCGGTGATGCGCATGGCGCTCGACTGGCCGGTCCGCAGGTTCGTCACCACCACCAGCGAGCCCATGGGCAGCGTGCGGTTCGCCGCCGTGTAGGCGTAGTTGTCGAAGAGTTCGCCGTTTGCGGCTTTACGCCCGTAGGGCGCCGTGTACCAGGTCGCCAGGCCTGTTTCGGTCAGGATAGGCCTGTGCGTGGCCACAAATTCGAGGTCGGCCGCGTCCACCCCGTCCGGAGGCGCCGGAGTTACGGGAATGCGCGCCGGCGGCGGTGGAGGATAAGGATAGTTTTCCGAGGTCTGCGGCCGCTGCGGCTGCTCGACGGGCGGCAAAGCCTGCGGCGGAGGCTGGTAAACAGCCTGGCGATGACGGCACCCCGTCACCCCGGCCAGCCCCAGCGCAAGCGCGGCCAGCACCCACGCGCTGCGGCCGAGCTCCGGCGGGCCGCTCAAGGTTTACGGCCCTCCGGCTGCCCGGAAGGTTGCGCGGAAGATTGCGGAGAGGACTGCCCCTGTGCCTGCTCCGGCGTCTGAGCCGGCCGCTGTTGCCTCTGTTCGAAGCGGTCGGCCAGGGTGCGCAGCGTTTCCGCCACCGTGCGCATGGCGGCAATCGACTCGCGGCGCACCGGCGGCACAATGGCGTCGTTGACGTAGCCGATGGCGCCGCGCAGTTCCATTTCAATCAGCTCGATAATCTCTTCGATGCGCCGCCCGGCGCCGCCTGTGCCGGGACCCGGAGGGGGATAAGTGCCCATGTCAAGTAACCTCTTCCCGATAACTCGGACCCAGTGACTCTTCCTCAGTCTGCGGGCCTCGTCTCCGCCCGTCAATCGCCTTTCTTATCGGACGTGCCGCAATTGTCAACACAATCAAATCGGCGCCGCCCGCGCCGCCGTCGCATTTACGACTGTTCCACGGTAGCTGTACCCAAAGCTCGGTGCCCCATCCATGCGACTTTTTTCTGTCGCATGGGTGGGATACCACGACCCTTGGGTATAGCATCTCTGAAACTGCTCTAAGTCTCTCGCTGTTCGATCTGCCACTAACCTGTGCGCCCCGGAGCCTGCCCTGAGCTTGCCGCGAAGGGGGTCTCGATCTTGAGACCTGGGATTGGTCGCCGCCAGGCTCGAAATCGTGGCTCGAAATCGTGCGTTTTAGGAACTGACGGCGCCCAGGTTGACCTTTCCGCGCAATTTCGCATTATATCTTTTGAGAGCGAACGGTTGCGGCCGCACCCCGTGCACCTTGAAACCCGGCTTGAGGCAATTTGTTCCTGCCGGGCGAGAACGCTGCCGCGGTCCGCAATCGGCGCCGGGGGCATGTTCGTTGGAGAACCACTTGGATCGATGCGAAAGCAGTGCAATTTCGAGCCATGGCGCCCGTCCTTGCGCGAGCCCCGCCATTCTCATCAGCGCCCGCCAGAGCCGCGCATTCGCGCCGGGCAGCCCATACTGCCGGCTCGTTTTGATTCTGCCCATCCTTTTCGCGGCGGCTGCATTGCCCTGCCTGCCGCAGCCTCCGGGCCAACCGCAGCCTCCAGTTTCGTTCCGCGGTGCACACGGCCTTGACTTCGAAGCCCAGGCCGCCGAGCCCGATGCGCCGCATCCGCAAAGCGCCGCTCCCCCTGTCGCCCAGACCGCAATCGGTTTCTGCCAGTTGCGAGATGCCGGAGCGGCGCTCTCCGCGTCGGCTTCCGCCAGCGCCCTCGCCGCCTCCGGCCTTGTTCCGCCGTCCGCGGCGGGCGCTGCGCCGCCGGTCATCAAGCCCGCGCCCTGCCTGCGCCTGCAGCCAGTCATCGACTGGTACGCCCGCTTTCTCAACGGACCCCAGGTCAAGCCCCTCACTCCCGGAGAAAAGGGCTGGCTGGCCATCCGCAACCTCGTCGACCCCTTCAATCTCGTCACCATCGTGGGCAACGCGGCCATCGCCGTGGGCGCGAACTCCCATTCCGCCTACGGTCCGGGCATGGCCGGCCTGGGAGAATACACCGGGGTGAGCTTCACCCAGGACGCAATCGGCGAGTTCTTCGGCACCTTTGCCATCCCCTCCATTGCGCACCAGGACCCGCACTATCACCGCATGCCCCACGCCGCCATCCCGCGCCGTATCGTCCACGCCATCGTCCAGGTGGCCTGGACGCAGGGCGACAACGGCCGCGGCATGGTCAACTACGCCGACCTGGCGGGGTTCGCCATCGACGACGAGATCAGCGACCTCTACGTTCCCGGCCAGCGCACCAACTTGCCCTCGAGCGCCAAGCGCTACGTCTACGGCCTGGCCACGGCTCCCGCCGACAACTTCATCACCGAATTTCTGCCTGATGTTGCCCGCCACATTCACGTCAACGTGGTCATTGTGCAGCGCATCATCAACCGGGTGGCGACTACCAATGGCGAGGCGGGGCCGTGACCGGCGGGACGGCGACCAAATGGGCGCATGACCAAATGGGGGCGTGACCACATGGGGGCGTGAATTGACGGGCTTCGATCCTCCTTCAAACGCCCCGCGCGCAGCTTCGCCCCCGCCGCCATCACGGCTCCGGGCAAGCCATCTTGCATTGGTTGCGCCCGGCGGCCTTGGCCGCATAGAGGGCCACGTCTGCCGCGCGCAATTTCTCTTCCAGCGTCAGGTCTCCCAGACCTTCGGCTGCCAGCACGCCGAAACTGATGGTCATCGAAATCGGGCCGCACTTGGTAACTACCGGCGTGGCC
The DNA here is from genome assembly GCA_050745765.1 of Occallatibacter sp. Taxonomy (GTDB): domain Bacteria; phylum Acidobacteriota; class Terriglobia; order Terriglobales; family Acidobacteriaceae; genus Telmatobacter. The sequence goes on from JBOGLX010000080.1 coordinate 22,755, forward strand.
GCAATCGTCTCGCGCAACTGATCGGCCCGAACCAGCGCATCCGCCGCCGTGCAATCGGACAGGATCACGAGGAACTCCTCGCCGCCATAGCGTCCCACCAGATCGTACGGGCGCACGGTGTGCAGCAGCAGGCGGGCGACTTCCCGTAGAACCTCGTCCCCCACCAGGTGGCCGCAGGCGTCGTTGACATTCTTGAAGTGGTCCAAGTCGCCCATCAGCACAGCCGTGGGGCCGCTCGTGCGCGAACCGCGCGCAAACTCGCGCTCCAGCATTTCCATGATTGCGCCCCGGTTCAGCAGCTCGGTCAGGCCGTCGTGCGTAGCCTTGAATTCCAGTTCTTTCTGTACTTTTCTGAGCCCGGCTTCCAAATCCATGCGCGAGGTAATATTTCGCCCGATTCCGATAATGCCCAGGGCACGGCCATCGACGCCAGCGAACGGGACCTTGGTCGTCAAGAGCCAGCGCGTCTGCCCGGTAGTTTCCTTAATGTGTTCGTCCTGGCTCACCAGGGGCTTGCCGGTGCGAATGACCCTCTGCTCGTCGTCGAAAAAGCCTTGGGCCAGCTCCGGCGGATAGAAGTCGAAGTCCGTTTTCCCCAGCAGATCCTGGCTGCACGTTGCACCCATCGCCTGGGCCGTGGCCTGGTTGGCCATCAGAAAGCGGCTTTCCCTGTCCTTCACGTAGATCATGTCCGGCAGGCTGGCGACCACGGCGCGCAATATCTCCAGCTCATCCGGATCGCGCTCGCTGTCCTTGTTTCCTGCCGGCCTCCGCGCCCGCCTTCCACGCACGGCCTTGGCGAGGCGTGACAGGAAGGCCCAAGCGCCCCGTTGCGCTCCAGAGGGGTGCGGCAAAGAAATCCGTGGAGGGACTTGGGTGGGAGAGGATGGTCCCGATGGAACCGCACCCATCCTAAACCCGAATTGCGCCTGATCCTTCACTGTTCAGACCTCTGACCAAATAGAGCGGTCTCGGCGGCGGTCATGCGCCGGACAAGCCGCCGCGCCGCGCGCCGGGCTCGCCTCCGTCCCGGTTCCCGATTTCCTCTCCCTATTCTTCGGCGGAAGCCCAACAAAGTACAGAAGAAAATCGTGAAATAGCGGAGCCGGTAGCGGGCCACCCGATCCATACCCCGATCCATCGCCCGGCCGACGGCTACGGCTGCGGAATCGGGCAAAAAATCGGCCATCCAAAAGATACGGGTGCGGCTGCCAAGACGCCGGTGCGGCCGCCTGCATCTTCCCGGACCTGAGCGGCCCCCATTTCGATGCGCCATCGCGGCTCTCCAAATGGATGTAGAGCGAAGCCGCCATAGCTATAGCGGTTCCGCGGTTGCTGCGCCCAAAGCTCCGTGCCCCATCCATGCGACTTTTTTCTGTCGCATGGGTGGGAGGCCACGACGTTGGGTATAGCGTCTATGAGACTGCTCCAGGCAAGCCCCCCAGGCGTTAAAGCTCATCGATTTTGCCTGGTTTATGCGCGGTCTCAAGCCCGCACCCTTCAACGCCCTCCGCCGGCGGCTCTTCAGATCGCATGCTCCGGCCGGTAGAGATCGACGTATTCATTTACCGGCATCGGGTCGAGGCGCTGCGGGTCGAGGGAAACGGCCAGAATCCGCTCCTGCCGCGGCTGGCTGAATCGCCTGCCGAGGAGTCGCCTGCCCAGATTGGTGCGGAACTTCTCAACTAGCAGGGGCAGCCCTTCGCTGCGGCGGCGGCGATGACCGATGGGGAACTCGACCGTCTCCTCAAGCACGGCGCCGTCCTCAAGCTCGATGCGCAGCGAGTTGGCGATCGAGCGTTTCTCCGGGTCGTGATAATCGGCGGTGTAGCGCGGCTCCTCGACGCACTCGATCCTGGCGCGGAGAGCGTCGATGCGGGCGTCGGCAGCCACATCGTCCTCGTAGTCCGCGGCCGTGAGCCGGCCAAAGAGCAGCGGAATCGCGATCATGTATTGCACGCAGTGGTCGCGGTCGGCGGGGTTCGAGAGCGGCCCCTTTTTGTCGATGATGCGCAGGCAGGCCTCGTGCGTGCGCAACGCGATGCGGCGAATTCCGGCGGCGGATTTGCCCAGCCCCGCCAGCCGTCCGTGCAGGGTCATCGCCGCCTCCACCGCCGTCTGCGCGTGAAACTCGGCCGGGTAACTGATCTTGAACAGCACGTTCTCCATCACGTAGCTGCCGTAGGGCCGCTGAAAGACAAACTCGCGGCCGCCAAACGAAACGTCGTAGAAGCCCCAGGTCTTTGCAGTCAGCGCCGAGGGGTAGCCCATCTCGCCGGCGCGGGCCATCAAAGCCAGCCGCACAGCCCGGCTGGCAGCGTCGCCCGCGGCCCAGCTCTTGCGCGACCCAGTGTTGGGCGCGTGGCGATAGGTGCGCAGGCTCTGCCCGTCCACCCAGGCCAGCGAGAGCGCGGCAATCGTCTGCTCGCGCGAGAGGCCGAGCAACTGGCTGACGACTGCGGTTGAAGCCACCTTCACCAGGACAACGTGGTCGAGGCCGACTTTGTTGAATGAGTTCTCAAGCGCCATGCAGCCCTGAATTTCGTGCGCCTTGATCATGGCGGTAAGAACCTGCCGCATCGTGAGCGGCGGTTTGCCCTCGGCAACAGCGGTGCGCGAGAGCCAGTCGGCCGTGGCCAGGATTGCGCCCAGATTGTCCGACGGGTGGCCCCACTCCGCGGCCAGCCACGTGTCGTTAAAGTCGAGCCAGCGGATCGTGGCGCCGATGTTGAACGCCGCCTGCACCGGATCGAGCACAAAATCCGTGCCCGGAACGCGGGCGCCATTGGGGACGACCGTGCCCGGAACGATCGGCCCGAGCAGCTTGGTGCAGGCCGGATATTCGAGCGCCTCCAACCCGCAGCCGAGCGTGTCGATCAGGCAGTGGCGCGCCGTGGCGTAGGCCAACTCGCTCCGCACTTCGAAGCCCAGGGCGTAATCGGCGATGTCGGCGATGACTTTGTCCGGCGCGGGCCGCTCGTTGCCGATGGCTGAGGACACCTAACCTCCTTCCTGCGCAATTCGAACAAGCTACAAGGCGGGCTTTATTCTTCCCTGTTAAAGCAATGTCCGCGTCCGCCCCTTGCCTGCTTCTCCCCAGGGATTGTCATCCTGAGAGCCTGTGACTTTTTTGATGCGTCTGCGGGGAGTTGCTGAGTTTTCCACGCGACTGACGGTTATAAGGAA
>JBOGLX010000081.1:0-4343 GCA_050745765.1 Occallatibacter sp.
AGGCTGGAGACACGGTGCTGGTTCATGCCGGCGCGGGCGGCGTGGGGCTGCTGCTGACGCAGATGGCGGTGCGGCTGGGCGCGCGCGTGATAACGACAGTTTCGACAGAGGACAAGGCGGAACTGTCGCGCGAGGCCGGGGCGTCAGACGTAATTCTTTACACCGAGCAGGACTTCGAGCCGGAGGTGAAGCGGCTGACCGGCGGCAAGGGCGTGGACGTGGTTTACGACTCGGTGGGCAAGACTACCTTTGAAGGCAGCCTTAACTGTCTGCGGCCGCGGGGACTGCTGGCGCTGTTCGGCGGGGCAAGCGGGCCAGTGCCGCCGTTCGATTTGATCCAGCTTAGCGGCAAAGGGTCGTTGTTTGTGACGCGGCCGTCGCTGTGGCACTACATTGCTACGCGCGAGGAACTGGAATGGCGGGCCGGCGACGTGCTCGGCTGGGCGGCCAGCGGCGAGTTGAAGCTGCGCACCGAGCATACGTATGCGCTGGCCGATGCGGCGCAGGCGCAATTCGACCTGGAGGCGCGGAAGACTACGGGGAAGATATTGCTGGAACCGTGAAAGCAGGTTTCAGAGGTCAGGGGTCAGGGACTAGGGACTAGGGACTAGAAAACGGGCGCCTTGACGGGTAGAGGAATGAGCGCGATTTCTGTAGGGGTGGGGGATCAGGTTTTCGTTCTGACTGGGGCTGGGATCAGCGCGGAGAGCGGACTGCCTACGTTTCGGGCTTTGGATGGGCTTTGGGCGGGGTACCGGATCGAGGATATTTGTACGCCCGAGGCGTGGCGGCGCGATCCGGCGGAGGTTTGGAAGTTTTACTCGGCGCGGCGGGAGCAGGGGCTTAAGGCTGAGCCGAATCCGGCGCATCTTGCGCTGGCTGAACTCGAATCGAAGCTGGGCAGCGAGCGGTTTTTTCTTTGCACGCAGAATGTGGACGACCTGCACGAGCGGGCCGGCTCAGCGAACTTGGTGCACATGCACGGGGAACTGGCTAAATCGCGCTGCGAGCGGGAGTGCGGGCGGGAGCCGGTAGAGGACCGCGCGATTTATCGCAGCCTGGACGAAGTGGGGCGGTGCGCGTGTGGCGGGCGGATGCGGCCACACATTGTTTTCTTCGGCGAAGTTCCGCTGGAGATGGACCGCATTCAGGAGGAGATCGCCAGGGCTTCGCTTATGGTGGTCGTGGGCACGTCGGGGTCGGTTTATCCGGCGGCCGGCTTTGTGCACTGGGCGCGGCAGCGCGGCGCGCGGACCGTTTACGTAGGGCCCGAAGCGCCGCTGAATGCTGCTGCATTTACGCATGTTGTGGAAGGTAAAGCGGGAGAAGTGCTGCCGGGGCTATTCGCTGTCGCAACTGACGCCTGAGCAGCTCCCCCGATCGAAGGTTACTGGTTGTCGGAAACCGGCGCCTCGGTCCCGATGTCATTGTCCGTGAGCAGTGCGTCCTCGTCGTTGGAGAGGGGCAGCGCCCGGTGCGGCGGAATGGCCTTGTCCTCGCGGACCAGCGCGGCCAGCCTTTGAATCTCGGGCAGCTCGTGACGGCGCGCGTGGCGATGGAGCTCGGCCGTGGCCGGGTACAGCTTATGACGACTGATTGACATGTTTTTTCTCCTTTGTGTTGGTGAGGCCCTGCGGGCCGGTTAAGTTTGCCGAAGAACGGCTCTTCGGCGCTTTGCCGCGGCCGGCGAAGGACGCGGCACGGCAGGCACACGAGCTCCCGCATCAAGCGCGCGAAGATCGCGCGGAGGGCAGGTCGCCCGGTGCCATCGTTCTTTAAAGAAACTGGACTTGCAGCGATCATCCGCTTCCCACCCTAGCCGCAGAAACAAAAACGCGGTGAGGGTGGGGCACTCGTTTCATCCATCGAGGTCGGAAATGCCGGTGAGGGACTGTTACTTGGCTACTGGCGCGCCTTGACGAACTCGCTGCGGCGGAAGCGGAGGGCGGTCCAGTCTTCGTCGATGGCGATGGAGCGGACGGTGTCGAATCCTTCGGCCTTGAGCGCGTCCCAGCCGGTGTCGCGGTTGAAGTCGCATTTGTATTTTTTCGACGTGCCTTTGGGATAGGCGAACCACACTACGGCGTCGCCTTTGGCGCGCTTCGCGATTTTGGGCGCGAGGGCGTCCACTTCGCTCTTGCGGGTGACGAAGGCGAGGAGGAAGCCGGTTTCCGGGACCGACTCCAGGTGGTGATGGATGGTGATGACGGGCAGGCGGGCGAGCTCGGGTTGAAAGCTCTCCGGCGCGTGCAGAACCACGATCTCCTGCCGGTCTTTTAGCTGGAGTTTTTCGAAGATGGTTGCCATGGAATCTCATGGTAGACGTTTTGCCGAAATAATCTGCAAAAGTGGACGAATTTTTCTGTTGGGCCTGGGATTGGGCCTGGACTGCGCGAGAGGCGGCTCAGCCGCCGGTTGCGTAATGCCTTTCCGGCATCGATAATGGGAGCCGATCGGCAATGGGAGCCGGTCGGGGAACGAAGATTATCTATGGAGATTTCGATGGGCAACTCAGGTCGCAAGACCATGAGCCTGACTGCGTTGGCGTTTATTGCGGCGCTCGCGGCCATTTTCCTTTGCGGCTCAGCAAGCCTGAGGGCACAGAGCACTCCGAAACAGATTGCAGTGCCTCTTCCGCCGATGGGCTGGTCGTCGTGGAACAGCTTCTCGAATACCGTCGATTCCCAGGTGATTGTCGATCAGGCGAAAGCCATGATCGCTACCGGATTGCATAAGGCAGGCTATCAATACGTCAATATCGACGAGGGGTGGTGGCTCGGGAGGCGCGACGCTGAGGGCAACATTGTGGTCGATCCAAGGGCCTGGCCGGCGCTGGCTGCGGGAGAGCGTGCGGGCGATATGTCGAATATCGTCCGCTACATTCACGGCCTTGGACTGAAGGCGGGGATCTATACGGACGCGGGACGGAATGGATGCGGGACTTTTTATCCCGACATTGGTCCCGGCTATCCGAACGAAGGCAGCGAAGGCCACTATGAGCAGGACTTTCTTGAGTTCGCACGGTGGGGATTCGATTATGTGAAGGTGGACTGGTGCGGGGGGGACAAAGAGAATCTCGACCCGGCGGTTCAGTATGACGAGATTGCACGGGCAATCGCCAGGGCGGAAGCGATGACCGGACACCGGCTGTATTTTTCGATTTGCGAGTGGGGAAAGCAGAGCCCGTGGACGTGGGCGCCGGGCACGGGCGGGGTGCGGGCGGACATCTGGAGGACAAGCGGGGACATTGTGGCTCCGATTGTGGCCGGGAGCAAAAGCAGCGGGCGGCGAGCCAGTTTTGAGAGGATGCTTTCGAACTTCGACCAGGGGATCCATCCAGAGGCGCAGCATACGGGTTTCTACAACGATCCGGACATGATGGTGCTGGGGATGCCGGGCCTGACCGAGGCGCAGGACCGAGTACACATGAGTCTGTGGGCAATGTCGGGCGCGCCGCTGCTGATCGGCGCGGACCTCACGAAGCTGACCGATGCAGATCTCGCCATGCTCAGCAACCACGGCGCGATCGCGGTCGATCAGGATGCGCTCGGGCTGCAGGCGGTGAAAGTTGCGGAGCCGGCAACGGGGCTGGAAGTGTGGTCGAAGCGTCTGGCGCCGGCTGGGGAGCGCGCCGTGCTGCTCTTGAATCGGACGGCGGCCGCCGCGCGGATTTCGGTGGATTGGAGCGAGCTGGGACTGGCCGGTTCTTCGGCGGAAGTGAAGGACCTGTGGAGCGGGAAGGATAACGGGCGCTTCGATCGTACCTACGCGGCTCCTGTGGCGGCAGGCGATGCGGTGCTGCTGCTGGTGCGCGGGACCGAGGGCAAGATGACCCATTATGAGGCGGCCGGCGCGGCCGTGACGCCGGTCCGCGGTTTTGCAGCTCTCGCGAAGGATCAACCGCTCAGCTTTACCGGTGTGGCGTCTCGGGCGCGCATGGCTGCGATCGAAGTTGTGTATACCAATCCGGACAAGTCGCCGCGATTTGCCCAGCTGCGGACGAACGGGCAGGACGCCACGCGCATTGCATTTCCTTCGACCGGCGGTGCGGAGGGCGCGATCTGGATTCAGGCTTCGCTCGACCGGGCGGGCGCGGCCAATGTGCTCACGTTTTCGGCTGTCTGTGCAACGGGGCCAGCGATCAAGTCGATTTCTGCCCAGTAGGACGAAAAACTGCTCCTCTCCATGGCGAGCCATGGATGTTCACAATCAAAGGAGTCTTTTCCAATCGAAGGATGAGCCTGAAGAGAGCGAAGGGTAGGCGAACCGGGTTTTGCCTTTCGATTTTTAAATTTCAATCAGATTAGCAGTCGTTGGGGCGGAGGTAATGTGGAAATCGGCTT
>JBOGLX010000082.1:0-19565 GCA_050745765.1 Occallatibacter sp.
GCTCATCGCCGAATCCGCGCTGGGGCTCAATCTCAAAGGCCAGCCGGCGCTGGGTCCGGGAATGCGCCTCACCGGCTCGCAGCCCGAAGCCGTCGACGAGAGTTACACCATTCCCGTAGGCAAAACCAGCACTGTTCGCAACCATTACAACGGCGTGCGCGCGGAGTTCGCCGATGCAAGCGGCCGCAAGCTTACAATCGAGGTCCGCGCCTTTAACAGCGGCGTCGCCTTCCGCTACTATGTGCCCCAGCAGCCATCGATGCGGCACGTTGAAATCGCGAACGAGCTGACTCAGTTCACTTATGTAAAAGACGCGGTAACTTATCCACTTATCCTCGATGGATTTCAGACGGCTTATGAGGACGGGTATCAATTGCGCATGGTGAGCGGCCTTCACCCTGAATGGCTGATCGCCTGCCCCTATCTCGCCAACGAGCCGGGAATAGGATGGGTGGCCATTACCGAGGCGGACATCGATAACTACGCCGGCATGTATATCCAGAAAGACGGTGGCGCTGCCGGCTTCCGAGTTAGGGCGAAGTTAGCCCCGCACCCCGGCGATCCCAGCGTTGCCGTCGATACTGCAGCCCCGTTTTATAGCCCCTGGCGTGTGCTCATGATCGGCGACCAGCCAGGAAAGCTCATCGAGTCGAACATAATCCTCAATCTCAATCCCCCGTCGAAGATCGAAGATACTTCGTGGATCAAAGCGGGTAAGTCGGCATGGAACTGGTGGTCCGGCAATGCCGCGCCCAGCGTCAAATTCAAAACCGGCATGAATACGCTCACCATGGAGCACTACATCGACTTTGCCTCGAAGTCCGGCTTCCCTTACATGCTCATCGACGCAGGCTGGGCCGTTCCACCCACCGGCGGTCCGCAGCAATCCAACCAGATGGATAACATCACCGAGGTCAACCCGGACATTAACATGCCCGAGTTACTGCGCTACGCCAAAGAACGCAACGTGAAGATATGGCTCTGGGCCCACTGGACTTCGGTCAATAAATACATGGACACCGCGTTTCCCATGTTTGAAAAGTGGGGCATCGCCGGCGTCAAAATCGACTTTATGAACCGCGACGATCAGTGGATGGTCAATTGGTATCATCGCGTCATCGAGAACGCCGCCGCCCATCACCTGATGATCGACTATCATGGCGCCTACAAACCCGACGGCCTGCGCCGCACCTGGCCCAACCTCATCACCCGCGAAGGCGTCATGGGCAAGGAGTATCTGAAGGTGAGCGCGCGCACCACGCCGGCGCACAACGCCACACTGCCCTTCACGCGCATGTTAGCCGGCCCCATGGATTACACCCCCGGCGCCTTCGGCAACTCGAACCTCAAAAACTTCATCGCCCGCAACTACGAGCCCATGGGCCTGGACACGCGCGCGCAGGAGCTCGCCCTCTACGTAATCTTCGAGAGCCCGCTGATGATGGTCTCCGACTACCCCGAGCACTATGAGGTCCAGAAGGCCTTCGACTTCATCAAGCAGGTGCCCACTACCTGGGACCAGGTCCACGTAATCGACGGCATGCCCATGCAATGGATCTCGGTAGCCCGGCGCAGCGGAAAGGACTGGTACGTAGGCTCGATCACCAACTGGACCCCGCGCGACATCAAGCTCCCGCTCAGCTTTCTCGGCGACGGCAAGTACGTAGCCCAGATCTACGCCGACGCCCCCGACGCCGCCGAAGTAGCCACCGACACCACCTTCACCGAAGAGCAGGTAGACAAAACCACGGTGCTCAATGTACACATGGCCCCAGGCGGCGGCAACGCTATCTGGATTCATGGCGAGGGCAGCCAGTAAGAGCCGCGGCCAGTTCATTGTTTTCTTGACACCCTTATTGGGAAAACTGGCTTTGAAAGGGCACGACTTCAGTCGTGCCGCAAATGCGCCAAAGTGAGGGTGGGCTTTAGTGTCTGCGTGAGAGCGCCGTTTTGCCCGCTGAAGCGGCTACCTTTTGCCGAGTTTTCCGTGCTCCGATGGTGCTTGGGTCAGCGCGGGGTTGGGTGTGGGGTTGCGTTGGCGGTTTAGGCTGCCTGCATGACCTGCAGCCGGGTGATGTTGAAGGCCAGCGTGGCCAGAGTGAATTCGTTGTTGACTGCTTCGATCCCACGGGGTGCGAAATTGTCTCATTCCGCGTTGTTGTTTCAGCACTCCGAAGACCGGTTCGACCACCGACTTGCGCCGCGCGTAGAGGGCCTGCCCGGCCGGCGATCGCAGCTTGGCGCGCATTCTGCGATGGGCCGCGGCGCGCGCTCGGCCGCGGCAGCGAACGCCCAGGTTCAGCGCCGCTGCCAGATTCGAATCCGGTACATAGCCATCGATGTTGTCGCGCTCCATTTGTTCGAGGTTCTTGACCGAGAAGAACCCGCTGTCGGCAAGAGCCGCGCCGGTTGGCGCGCCGCGGCGCCGCTCGGTCTCATCCAGCATGGGCTAAAGAGTTTGCGGAAAAAGGCCAAATTCGGCTTGAACGGCAGGGCAAGCGAAGCAGGGGCTGAAGCCCGAGTCTTTAAAATGAGCGTCCTCGGCCCGACTAAAGTCGTGCCCTTGCTACAAAGCGATGCTTCGACCGAGTTTTTCCGCGCCCTATAGTGCCTCGCTGATTTTTCAGCTGCTTATGTACTGGCTGAAGCCCGTACCCTTCGAATCCCGGTCAAACTGACCCACTACCCTGCGCCTGCGCGGCTTGACCGGCGCGCGAGCCCTCTTCTATACATTGAGTTTGCCGGTGGTCAGTCCTCGCGGAAGGGCAGCACTTCCCGGAAAACTGTCGGCCTGATGCCGCCTAATCGGAGATTTCCATGCGCTTTTTGCCTTTCCGTTTGCTCGCCGCGACGATTTTTTTTGTCGCCGCCTTCACGTTAACGGTCCAGGCCCGGGCCCAGGACACGCGCACCGTCACCGAGCCGCACATTCCGCCGGCCTGCACCGTGCTCAAGGCGCGCATTGTGGGCGTTAAGGGAGTTATTGCGGCGGCGGACGAGCGCAAGCCGGATACGGCGCGGATTCAGGAGGCGATCGACGGTTGCCCGCCGGGCAAGGCCGTGGTGCTTCGCGCTCGCGGACGAGCGAACGTTTTTATCACCGGGCCGCTCAGCCTGCGCTCGGGCGTCACCCTGGTGGTGGACGCGAAGACGGTGCTGGCGGCTTCGCGCGCCCCGCGGCGCTTCGATCTGGCGCCGGGCAGTTGCGGCCTGGTGGCCGAACGCGGACACGGATGCAAGCCGCTCATCTCCGCCATCAATGTCAGCAACAGCGGCGTCATGGGCGAAGGCTCGATCGACGGCCGCGGCGGCGACACGCTGCTCGGGCAGAACCAGACCTGGTGGGAACTGGCGCATGAGGCCAAGGTGATGGACAAATCGCAAAGCGTCTTCCCCCTTATTGCAATTGTGAACGCGCACAACTTCACCATGTACCGGATCACGCTACGCAACTCGCCCGGCTACCACGTCGCTGTGGTCAATACGGACGGATTCACGGCGTGGGGCGTGAAGATCATGACGCCGGCCACGGCGCGCAACACGGACGGCATCGATCCGAAATCTTCGCGTAATGTGACCATCGAGCACTGCTTCATCCATGCGGGAGACGACGACGTTGCAGTGTCGTCGGGGCGGGGTGGTCCGTCCTCCGACATTTCGATTTTGCACAACCATTTCTATACGGGCCACGGCATGTCCATCGGCAGCGGAACCAGCGGCGGCGTGGACCACATGCTGGTCGATGACCTGACCATCGACGGCGCGGAAAATGGCATCCGCATCAAGTCCGACCCCAGCCGCGGCGGCTTTGTTCACGACCTCGTCTATCGCAACGTCTGCATCCGCAACGTGACCAACCCGCTGGTGTTCACGCCGCACTATACGGACTTCAAAGGAAACCTGCTGCCCATTTACACCGGCATCGCGCTCGAGAACGTCCACATCCTCACGCCGGGCACTTATACGTTTATGGGCCTCGATGCCGATCATAAACTCGAACTTACGCTCGATAACGTCTTCGCGGACGGCCTCGATCGCTCGCGCATAATCGCCAAGGACGCCACCATCACCATCGGCAGGCAGCGCGTCAATCTGGAGCCGAGCGGGGACGATGTGAATGTTGTGCAGACGCCGGGTGCGGTTGCGGGCACGCCGCTCTCATGCGAGGCGCGCTTCGTTCCGTTTCCGCCGGACACCGACGCTCCGCAAGTGGCCGGCAAAGTGCCTCCCGTCGATCGCACCTACTACGTCGCGGCCGACGGCACCGGCGATTACTACTCCATTCAACAGGCCATCAACGCGATTCCCGCATCCGGTCACGCGCTGATTTCGGTTGCGCCGGGAACTTATCGCGAAGTGCTGACCATCGACAAGCCGGACATTCAGATTCGCAGCCCCTACGCCGACGCAAGCAAAACCGTGGTGGTGGACGATCGCAGCGCCGGCACGAACGGGGGCACGCTGCACTCGGCCACGGTGAACGTGACGGCCGACAACTTTTTTGCCGAGAACATCACTTTCGAGAACGACTTCAACAAGACGCATCCTCAGCTTCCCGAGGGCTCGCAGGCGCTGGCCTTGCTGGCCACGGGCGATCGCGACGTTTTTAGCAATGTGCGCCTGCTGGGCAACCAGGACACGGTTTACGTAGGCAGCCACGGATGCTCGTCCGGCGGCCAGAACTGCGCGCCCGCACGGCAATTCTTCTTGAACTGTTACATCGCCGGCAACGTCGACTTCATCTTCGGCGACGGCAAAACTGTCTTCGACCACTGCACGATTTACAGCACGCCGCACAGCGGCGGATTCATCACCGCTCAGTCCAAACACTATGCCACGGAAGACTCGGGCTTCGTCTTCGACCACTGCACTCTGACAGCCGCGCCGGGCCTCGGCGGCAAGGTCTTTCTCGGCCGGCCGTGGCGATCTTACGCGACGGTGATTTACCTCAATACGGAGATGGGTGATCAAATCAATCCGGAGGGCTGGCGCGAATGGCATCCCGGCGAAACCCATTCGCTCGAAACGGCGTTCTATGCCGAGTACAATTCAACAGGCCCCGGCGCGCATCCCGGCGGCCGCGAGAAATTCGCTCACATTCTCACGGCCGCGCAGGCAAAAAAATATGCACCGCGTGTGTTTTTGCGCGGCAATGATCATTGGGCCCCGTTCATTCTTCCCAAGCCGCCGCAGTAGTCTAAGTGGAAGATGGCATTTGCAACTGCGCGATGGTCACTTGCGCTACACCGCTGCCGGCGGGGTCTGGGTCCGCCTGGCGGGAGGGGAACTAGCATGAACAGAAGACGTTTTCTCGCAAGCTGCGCAGCCGCGAGCGCGATCGCGGGCCTGGACCTTCGCGCCGAACAACCGCGCACCGCGGGCCCGCAGAGTTCCACTGAAGGCTTCGCTTCCGGCAGCGTTGTCGTCCCCGACGAAGGATGGAATCTCTGGATCGACCGGACGGCCGCATGGGAAGACGACACGATCTATCTGCCGGACGATGTGGATCTGACCAAGCTCCCCACGAACGCGCCCACCGGCGGATGGGAAAGCCTCTACGCCCGCAACGGCGGCGCCGATTACACAACGGCCACGCTGCCGGCTACCGTTGAGCAGTATTTCTGGGGCGCATACGGCTCGCGCTCCTACACGCCGAAAGAATATCGCTGGGCCGCGACCGATCCGGTGCCGCAGAATGGCGCATACCGCGGCGTTTCGTGGTGGTGGCGCGAAATCGAAATCCCCGCGTCGATGCGGGGCAAACGCATCCTGCTGCATGTGCGCGGCGCCAGAATGCGCGCCGAGGTCTACCTGAACGGACAACTCACGGGCTACTCCGTTATAGAGGAGCTGCCATTCGAATGCGACCTGACCTCCGCGGCGAAACCCGGCGGCGTGAATCGTCTCGCCATCCGCATCACCAACCCCGGCGGGCGCTACGACTGGGTCGATGGCACGACAATTCGCTGGGGCAAAGTGAACGTCTACCGTTCTCACGGCTTCGCCGGACTGGACCGCGAGCTGGTGGTCTACGCCGCGCCGCGCAGCGCGAGGATTGCGGATGCGTGGGTGCTGAACACGCCCGAGCCGCGCACGATCACGGCATTCGCAAAGGTCGAAGGCGCTCCCAGCGGCCAGGTGAAGTTCGAGTTGCTTGAACCTGGCTCGAACAAGGTGCTGGCAAGCGCGAATGGCGAAATTCCGGCCACGCCATCTGAAGACGGCTCGCACACCGTCCATGCAAGCCTGAGCTACAAAGACGCGCGCCTTTGGGAGCTGGCAACGCCGGTTCTCTACCGGCTTCGCGCCACGCTGCCGGCAGGCGGCGAAAGCGACGTGCGCATGCGCACCTTCGGCTTTCGCTGGTTTGCGCCAACAGGCCTGGGAACAAATGCAATTTTTCAACTTAACGGCCGCCGCATCAAATTGTTCTCGGCGATCTCATGGGGCTTCTGGGGCATGAACGGCCTGTGGCCCACGCCCGCGCTGGCCGAACGCGAAGTGCGCCAGGCGCAGCGTCTCGGCCTCAATTGCCTCAACTTTCATCGCAACGTGGGCAAGGAAGAAGTCTTCCGCCAGCACGACCGGCTGGGCCTGCTGCGCTACATGGAACCCGGCGGCGGCAAGTTCGCCATCGGCCGCCTGCCTTCAGGAGTCGCGGCCAACGCGGCGGGCACGGTGATGCAGAATCCGCAAGATGAAGCCGACCGATTTTCGCGGCAATTCATGCTGGCCAAGTGCCGCGCCATGGTGCGCGCGTTCCGCAGTCATCCGTCGCTCATCCAGTACACGCTGCAGAACGAGATTGGCGCCGACCTCGGCAACCCGGAGACTTTTGTGCCGCTCGACGAGATGCACAAAGAAGATCCGTCGCGCTCGGTGGTGCTGGACGATGGATTCACCGCTCCGCCGCGCCGCGCCCCGCAAGCGTGGTACTCGCCTTACGACAACACGATCCACCGCAGCGACCAGGAGCCGTGGGCCGGCTGGTGGAACAATCACCAGGGCGCGGGCGACCAATGGTACGACGAGTTCTACAAAGGTCCCGATAACTTCACTTATAACCAGCCCCTCAAAACAGCGCTGGTCGAGTTTGGCGAGATGGAGGGCTGCGCCGTAGCCGACAACCACGCGCTCATGGTGCAGCAGATTGAGACGCGCGCCTTTGGCGGCCACGGCACAAGCTACGATCTCACCGATCACAAGGAGATCCTCGCGGCTTACAACATCTTCCTCGATCGTTGGGGATTTCGCGGCGCGTTTCCTACGGCTGCAGATCTGTTTCAGTCGATGGGCGCGAAGGTTTACGAGAGCTGGCAGCAGTATCTCGAAAATGTGCGCATCTGCGACGCCTTGGATTTTGCCGTGATCAGCGGATGGGAATCGACAGCCATCGAAAATCACTCGGGCATCGTGGACAACCTGCGCAACTTCAAGGGCGATCCGGACTTGATTGCGTCGAGCCTCAAGCCCGTGCGGCCGGTGGCCAAGCAGCGCAAGCTCTGCTACGCGATGGGCGAGAGCGCCGTCTTCGATCTCTATCTGTTCAACGAGACAGGCAAACCGATCGGCGGCAAGCTGCGGTTCTCGATGAGCGACCCTGGCGGAGCCGTCACGCAGCTTGGCTCCTGGGCGGCGCCTGCGCCGGTTGCCGACCAGTTCAGTTACACAATCGAAACTGCCGTCACCACGCCGGCCTTTGCGCACGAAGGCGTTTATCGCTTCCAATTAACAGCGGACGGCGCGCCGGGCGCGGACTTTACGCGCGAAGTCTGGGTCGCCAACGCGAAGCCGCAATTCGCGCGCCCCGTCACGGTCGGTGTGAGCGGCCTGCTGGCTCCGTTGCGCGACCAGCTTGCCGCTCTACCGGGAGTGACTGTCTCGGAGTTTGCGCCGGGCGCAAAGTACGATCTCATCGCCGCCAGCGGAGTCATAAGAGGATCGAAGCTCGACAGCGCCGGAATTGACGAAACGGAAGCCGAAGAGTTTCCATTGCGTGACGCTGCGCCCGATACAGAGCCGCGGGGCGCGATTCCCGATGAAGTTCTGGCCGAGGTGCGCGCCGGCACGCCGCTTCTCGCTGCGGTTCCAGTCGACTCGCTCGCCGACGGAGTCGCCAAACAGCTTTCCGTGGCCGGCGCTTTCACCTATCGCGGCCAGGTCGGCGATTTGCGCGCGCCTTGGATGGGCAACTGGCTGTTCGTCCGCGAGCACGCAACGTTTGCAGGCCTTCCCAGTAACCGCACCCTCGGCATTCACTATCAGGCGCGCGGCAAGCAATCGAACGGCCTCCAGATCGAACGCGCGTCAGGCGCTTCCGATCCTGAAGTAATCATGGGCTACAGCCGCGGCCACGACCGCAACATCGGCGCCGCCAGTTTTGTCTGCCGGCTGGGCAGCACGCCGGTGCTTGTCCATCGCGCGCCGGCTTTCAGTGCACCCTTGCAGCAGCGTTGGCTGGCGAATGCGATCTCTTATCTGTCGGGCATTGCGCTCGCTTGACGGGCCGCTCCTCGATGGGCCGCGGCTCTGTGCGCAACAGTTCACCGGGACGCGCGCGCCGTGTGTTACATTTGCGCCATGATGCTCAAGAGTCTGACTTACGCCGCGCTGCTGTTGGCTTTTGTGCAGGTGCCTCCCGGAGCCGCGGCTCAGGCCGTCGGCCCGTCGGGCCCCGCGCTTCAGGGTCAGCCGCCATCCTCCACCGCCGCGCAGCCGAACCCGGCCGGCGCAACGGCGCCGCCTAACTGCCCCGGCGGCGTCTGCGACGAGCAGCCCCAGCAGATCACCGTCGCAAATCCCGCCCCCGCGACGGCGCCAATCTGGCCCATGCACGAGCGCATCGCCTGGGCGGCCGGCCTGGTGCTGGTGGTGCTTGCCTATGTGGGCATTATGCTGGCTCTTTCCACGCTGAGAAAGATCGAGCGCGCGATGCGAAACGGAGAAAAAGTGGCCGCGGCCGCGGCCGACAGCGCCCAGGCCGCCTTGTTGTACGCGCAATCTCTTGTCGAGGCCGAACGTCCGTGGATTCTGGTCTCCGCCGATCCCGCGCGCACGGTCGAGAACGGCTTCGCGATCGTGGCCAGGAACCAGGGGCGCACGCCGGCGAGAATTGTGGCCATCGACAACCAGACTGCCTTTGCCGCCGACGAAGCGCGGCTTCCCGATCCGCCCCACTACGACGAAGAAAAAGCCGGCGCATCTTTCGCGCCAGTCATTCTGCTTCCCGGCGAATCCACGGAGATCAAAACCTTCAGCCGCGGCGAAGTCAAGGAGCTATGCCAGTCCGAAGATAGATTGAAGAAGGTGGAAAGTTGGGATGAAAAGATCTTTTTCTACGGAAAGGTAACTTACCGCGACCTTATCGCTCCGCGCGACGAGCAGATTCACGAAACTGCCTGGTGCTGCTGGTATATTCACGGGCGGCAGCGAAGCGGAATGGTAGCTGCCGGGCCGCGGGAATATAACTCGCACACTTAGCACGTGCACGCTTAACAGCCTTTGGTGAAAGTTAAGTTTTAGAAAAACCGTACCTCAGGGGCTTTTTAGCCCCCCTAATTTTGTTGGCTTTACGGCACGGCGAGAAAACCACCCGCCGACGCACATCCCGAACCGCAGATCCTTCGACTGCGCCGCTCGCAAAAGACGCGAGCGGCTCCGCTCAGGATGACAGAGTAGTTGGTTGGTTTTCATTGTTTTGGGTGAACCGGAGGCTCATGGGGACACGACTAAGGTCGTGCCCTTTCAAAGCCAGACTTCTACCACGGACTGTCAGCGAAGATGGCGGCGAGATAAAAACGACGGTGGAACCGCTGCATGCCGTGCGCCGCTTGAGACCCGGCGGAGCCCGGCAAGACAGGACACGCGCTGAGACGATACTCTTTGCTCAGATAGGAGTCCTCAGGATGCGCCTCCAAGAACGATTGCGGCAACCCGTCGAGGAGTGGCGATGAAGATCGGAAAGTGGACTTGGCTGCTCTCGGCAAGCGTGCTGCTCACCGGATGTGGAAATTTCTGGCAGGCCCCGAGTGGCTCCGGCAGCGGTGGATCCTCATCGACGCTTCCGAGCGGAGTGTTCTACGTGGCCGATCAGGCCACCGGCGAAATTGCCGGCTACTCCATCGTCTCCGGCGTGCTGACTAAAGTATCCGGCAGCCCCTACACTCTGGGGAGTGCGCCAGCGGCTATCGCCGTTGCGCCGGGCGGAACGTTTCTCTATGTGGGCACGGCGGACGGCATCTTTCTTTACACCATCGCCTCGGGCGGCGGTCTGACGGTGGCGAACAGCGGGGCGGCCATCTCGTCCGATGTAGCCACCACCATGCAGGTGGTGTCGGCCACCAGTGGCACGTGGCTGGTCGAGGCCGGTCCCAACGCGGCGGATGTGCTCGCCATCCCCATTGACTCTTCGACCGGCTTGCCAGCTTCGAAGACCGAGCAGACGGCGGTGCTTCCGGCGATTACGGTCTACCAGTTAGCCGTTTCGCCGGACGACAGCAACGTGTTTGTGGCCGACGGCTCCAGCGGGACGGAACAGGTGGCGTTTAATGCCGCAAGCGGCACGCCCTTCGGAACCGAATCGAACATTCCGGTGGTGAACTCCGCTGGCGCGGCGCACTCCGTGGCTGTCGATCCCACCGACCGCGTGGTTTACATTGGCGAAACTGCGGCAATCGCCGCAACCGCCACCGACAAGAACACGGGCGGCGTGCGCGTGTTCAACTACAGCACCATGAAGGAAGTCTCCGGGTCGCCCTATGCGAGCCAGGGCCTGGCGCCTTACGCGATTCTTCCGCTCTCCGACGGCGACTATGTGTACGCGGCCAACCGCACGGTGAGCGGCAGCTCGGACGGCAACGTCGCCGGTTTTGCGGTGACCGTCAGCGGCTCCACGTATTCGCTCACGGCCGTCAGCAGCGCGGCCGCAGGGATTGAGACTGTGGGCCTGGCCGCCGACCCCGACGGCAACTACCTGCTGGCGGTCGACTTCGGCGGCAGCCCCGATCTCGAAGCCTACACCTTCGATTCGACCACCGCCGGCGAGCTTGACTCGGCTCTCACCGGCGCCACGGGGACCGACCCGGCAGAGGCTACCGCGATCGCAGCGGTTCAGTGAGGAAGGCGGGGGACTCTAAGGCCGAGCGGCCGGCGGAGATTCCCGAGGGTCTTGCTCTCGCGCCGCGATAGCGCCAGGCGGGGCTGCGGCCTGGCATCGGCGGCTTCGATGGTGGGCAGCGGTGTTTGCTCGCCGGGAAACCGCTCGTTGGGGTGGTTGGCGATGGCGGCGCGCATGAAGTCGATCCAGATGGGCAGCGCTGCGCGGGCGCCGGTTTCGCCTTTGCCCAGAGACTCTTCACTGTCGTAACCCACCCAGACGCCGCAGGTGATGGACGGCGAAAAGCCGATGAACCAGGCGTTGGTGAAGTCGCTGGTGGTGCCGGTTTTGCCGCCGAGGGGGTGGTCCAACTGCGACGCGGCGGCGCCGGTGCCGGAGTGGATGACCGCTTCAAGCAGCGTCATCATGGTGCGCGCGGTCTGCTGGTCGATGACTTGCCTGACCGCCGATGGATCCTGCCACAGCGTAATGCCGTCGGCGTTCGAGACGCTGCGGATGAGGCGCGGGGCGACGCGGAGGCCGTCGTTGGGAAAGACAGCGTAGGAGGCCACCTGCTGCTGAAGCGCGATGCCCACGGCGCCGAGGGCGATGGGGAGATAGGGCGGAATGTTGGAAGTGACGCCGAAGCGGCGGGCCATGTCGA
This sequence comes from Occallatibacter sp., assembly GCA_050745765.1. GTDB lineage: Bacteria > Acidobacteriota > Terriglobia > Terriglobales > Acidobacteriaceae > Telmatobacter. The sequence continues at coordinate 11,760 of JBOGLX010000082.1, forward strand.
TGACGTTGTCGATGCCCACGCGGTCGGCGAGCTTGAGGGCGGGAATGTTGCGCGAATCGGCGAAGGCGGCGGTGACGGTCATGGGGCCCTTGAAGTTGTCCTCGTAGTCGTGGGGGACGTAGGAGCCGAAGCGCACGGGGCTGTCGAGGACGATGTCGGTGGGCTTGACGCCGTCCTCGATGGCGGCGGTGTAGACGTAGGGCTTGAAGCTGGAGCCGACTTGCCGCTCTGCTTGTGTCGCGCGGTTGAACTGGGAGAGCGCGTAGTCGCGCCCTCCGACCATGGCGAGAACGTCGCCGGTGGCGTTATCGATGGCCATCAGCGCGCCCTGGACGCCGGAGTCCTGTTCTAGTGCGGCGAGGCGGAGGCCGTCTTCAACGGTGTTCGATAGCTGCACGTAAATAATGTCGCCGGGTTTGACGAGGGCGTCGGCGTAGCGGCGGCCGGTCCACTTCCAGTCCTCGGACAGGAGGACGATTTGTTGGGAACCGACGCGGGCGAAGATTTGCAGGGGCAGGACGCGCAGGACGACGGCGTGGACGTAATCGCCGGGGCCGTAGACGATGGACCAGTCGGGATGCTTGTAGGTATCGAGGCTGCCGCCGGCGGCGAGGACGTTTTCAAGGCGGCCGGTCCAGCCCTTGCGGCGCTCGTAAGCGGCCAGGCCGTCGAGGACGGCGCGGTTGGCGACTTTTTGCAGGTTGAGATCGAGAGTGGTCTGGACGCGCAGGCCGTCCTCGTGGACCTCATCGCTGCCAAAGCGATTATCGAGCTCGGCGCGGACGGCGTCCTGGAACCACGGGGCAACGGAGCCGGTAGGCTGGGCGAGATGGAGGCCGAGCGGGGCTTCGCGGGCGGCCTCGGCCTGGGCGTGAGTAACGATTTTGTCGTGCTCCATCTCGTCGAGGACGAGGTTGCGGCGGCGAAGGGCGCGCTCGGGATAAAGAATCGGCGAAAAGGCGACAGGGCCTTTGGGCAGTCCGGCGAGGAGGGCCGCTTCGGTCAGGGTGAGATCTTTGGCGTGCTTGGAGAAAAAGTACTCGGACGCGGCCTCGAAGCCATACATGCCGCTGCCGAGATAGATCTGGTTGGCATAGAGGGTGAAGATCTGCTGCTTGGTGAAGGCGCGCTCGATCTGGATGGCGAGATAGACCTCCTGGATCTTGCGGGAGAAGGTGCGGTCGTCGTTAAGAAACAGATTGCGGGCGAGCTGCATGGTGAGCGTGGAGGCGCCCTGGCCGCGGCTATGGGTGCGGATGTCGTGCATGGCGGCGCCGAGGATGCGGAAGACGTTGATGCCCCAGTGAGACCAGAAGGTTTTGTCTTCAATGGAGATGACGGCATCGCGGAGGATGGGGGGGAAGGCGTTGTACCCGACCACGTCGCGGCGCTCGAGGGCGATGGTGCCGAAGAGCTGGCCGTGGAGGCCGTAGAGGTCGGTCATGGTGGAAGGGCGGTAGTTTTCGAGCTCGCCGATCTGGGGCAGGTTGGCGGAGTAGACGAGGGTGAGGCCGGCGAGGGAGCCGGTGACGGCGGCGAGAATGAGCAGGACGACGAGGGCGGAACGGCCGGCGAGCTTACGGTGGGGGCGGCGGATGGGCGGGGCGAGCCTGGGAGCCGGCTTGAGGCTGGGGGAGAGCTCTACGCCGGAGCTGGAACGGGCGCGCGGACCGGGATCGGGCCAGTGGTCAGCGTTGGCGAGCCGGCGGAACTGACCAAGACGGCGCGGCTCAGCGGGCTGGTTGGGGGTGACAGCCAAGGAGATAGAGCCTCGTGGGTGCTAATCGTGAGCGCCCGGAATAGAGAGCCTTAGCCTGAGGGTAGCATTTTGGCGAACGGATGGAACGGGTTCGTGCGTGGAGGCGAACCAGCGAGTGCAAGACCGGGAACGCCTCCGCCTGCGGAAAAATACGAACGGCGCGGGCCTCTTAAAGCGGTTTTCCAATTTCTTTATGGCGTTTCTGGCGTCCTTCCGGGGCCTGTGCTACCCCCCCCCGCGTATCGCAATTCCTCGCGCGAGTCTTTCCGTCTTTCATCTCGAGACCTTCTATCGAGACCTTCTATCGAGACCTGTCCGGTCTCGCATATCGAGTCCCATTCTCGATCTGAGCAGCACCAGCGCCGCTTCCCGTTTTCATAAATCAGTTGAGCTGAAGCGGCGCCTCAAGGGTCAGAATGGATAATTGAGCAAGAGCCTGAGCAGTCTGTCCTCCCGGAGATAGTCGGGACCAAATCCGTTCACCGGCGCGATCTTGCCCTCAAAGTGTTCGGAGCGGCGCAGCTTCCGCGCACGACTGAATGGCGGAATCAACACATGAATTCTCTGCGACAGAAATTCCTTCAGCATGGGTGTCTTTATGGAGGAGATCTGGCCTGGCACGTCAGCTCTGAGCTTTTCGTACTCTGCCTGCAGCGCCCCTAAATTCGGTGCAACCGATCCCGGGACTCGCTCTTGCACAAACCAGGACGCCCATTCCGGGGATGCGGTGGATAGGCGTCGGTCTGCTGAACCCTGCTCCTGTAAGGTCTCGGCATCGAACTGAATCCGATCCATTTGGTCGACGTCCATATAGATGGATGTTAGTGACATAAAGTCATCTGGTGTGCTCGGGTAGAGAGCTTCCGGCAAACCGCCATAGGGATTGTTCTGCACGTCTTTATACCATCCCTTTGTCGGAATTCTCCAAACGGCAGTCGGCGGCCTTGCCTTTCCTTGGGCCTGCCGTTGAACTCTCGGCATCCCTGTTGATGCCTGTTGAACCACATGAGCCAGCTCATGCGCGAGCAGACTCATTCCGGTGTCGCCAGCGCGGACTAAGCGGTTTCGATCAAAATAGACATCATGGCCGTACGTAAACGCCTCCGCCTCTAACGATTGACTGAGCTCAGCAGCCCGGTCACTGGTGTGGATGCGCACTCGGCTCAAGTCTTGTCCAAAGCGCGGCTCAAAATATGCACGAATCGGAGCGGGAAGAGGTTGGCCACTCTCAACGCCTGAAACTGTCGATGACGAGAGAGTCGTAGCGAGCGACATGCCTTGGCCCATGTTGATTGCGTTGGCGTCAGCGTTGCGCGTCATGTGCTCGGCAATGCGGTTTGCTTCAAGCTCAAACCGATCATTTGCCTCTGTGAGCGGGCCCTTTGCCAACGGATTTTCCGTGAGTGAAGACGGTGCGGCCGGGGAGAACCTCCGGGATAGGTCCGGCTGATCCATTGGAAACACAGGTATCTGGCTGAAATCCGATGACGCGACAACCATCGCCGGAGCAGGGCATCTGATTTCTTGCTTCGCCTGATGGCCATGTTGATTCCCGGAAGGCACCGAAGCCCGTTGAGCCGGCGACTTGTCCCGACTCCGAGTGGACCCTTGCCGCGGATGCACCGAGCTCCAAGACCGCGTGCTTTGGTGAGTTCCCGTTTTCCTTGGGAGCCCGCCGAGCTTAGCCATAAACATAGCAGCCTCCTTCCAGACTGAAATCCTCCACTTCTCACGCTATTATTGCCCTTTTGGCCGGAATTTCCAGAATAGTCTTCTGAGCACCGCAATGTACACGCCAAAAGCTGGTTGCCCAAGTCTTGGGACGGGTGCTCGATCACGAACCTCGCGTACCCCAGAGCCAGTCCTGAGCCTGCCAAAGGATTTCGCTTCCCAGGGTTGGGAAACCGGTCCACACAGCCCGCCAGTGCCGTATGTGCAGTCACCAGTCACGCAACCAACGACTTCGCGGCCCGGTAACTCCCATTAAGGTGGCTTCTACTTTCCACCCCATCGACGAAGACATGTCGACCACCCCAGCAAAGCAAGGACCGCTTGCTGGGGCCCAGATTGTCGCTGGGCAGCCCAGTGAGGAAAAGACACTTAGCTGTCGTGGCGTCGGTCTACACCAATTGGAGAACCGTGTGGTGGAACCGCGCCGTCCGAGTTGGAGTTCGCCGTCGGGCTAACTGTTGCTTGCCTTCAGCAGGTCGAGGGCCTTGTTGAGGGTCTGGTCGCCGTTCGAGGGGGCGGGCTGGAACTCGTCTTCCTGGCTGGGCTGCACTACGGCTACGGTGGGGCTGACGGCGTCGTCCTCGATCATTTTGCCATCGGGGCCTTCGTACTTGGCAACGGTAAGCAGGACGGCGGCGCCGCCGGGCAGGTCGATGGTCTTCTGCACCGAACCCTCGCCAAAGGTCTGCGCGCCCACTACAGGACCGCGGTGGAGGCCCTCGATGGCGGCGGCGGCGATCTCAGGCGCGCCGAAGGTGCCCCCGTTGGTGAGCACCGCAACGGGGGCGCTGGTGAGGAACAGGCCGGGATCGGCGGTAAACGTTTTGGCCGGGTACTTCTGGCCCACCAGCGTGCCCAGGGTGCCCTGCTTGATGAAGAAGTTGGCGAGGCGGAAGCCCTGCGCTTCGTCGCTGCCGAAACAGTCGCGCAGGTCGAGGACGATCTTCTTGCCCTTGCCGGCGGTTTTGATCTGTTGCGCGATCTGATCGACGCGCTCGGCGGTCAGCTCACCGGGCTTGAGGTAGAGGACGGCGCCGTTGTCGTATTCCTGCTCGCCGAGGGCTGGAGTGGCTTCGGCGGCGCGGGTCATGACGATCTTGTCGGGATCGGGCTTGCCGGGGCGGACCACCGAGATGGTCAGCGAGGAGCCGGGCTGGCCCTCAAGCATGATGCGGATGACGGCCAGCGACATTTCGCGGGTGGAGTGACCCTCGATGGCCTCGATGACGTCGCCGTCGATGAGGTGATTGGTGGCGGCGGGCGAGCCGGGCAGCACACTGACCACGGTGGCGTAGCCGAAGCGCTTGGAGGTGACGATGCCCACCTGCGCCGTGCCGGGGTGTTCCTTGTAGATCTTGTATTCGGCCGGGGTGAGGTAGCTGGAATCGGCGTCGAGCGAGTCGAGCAGGCCGTGCAGGGCGCCATCGGTCACGCTATTGATGTTGGGCTGCGTGACGTAGTCGCTTTGGATCTTCTGCAGGACCTCGGCGTAGACGCGCATCTGCCGGTAGGCGCCATCCTGCTCGCCGCTGGCGTGGACGCCGAAGAGGCCGAACTGGCCCAGGGCAAGGCCCAGGCCGAGAGCGGCAAAGATGCTCAAGGAGAGCACGAAGACAAGACGCTTGAAAAGCTTAGACACAAAACACCACCGAGGCGACCGGCGGGGAGCCGGACGCACACCCTAATAGACGCAATCATACCTCAATCGGCGCGCGTATGGCGATTTTCAGGGCACTGCTAGAATTGTTTGACGGGCGCTTTTTGCTCCGCTCCCACCCGCTCGCCCGGCGGACTGAGCCGGCGCGTCAGGCTCGCTTTGGGTCGCGAGCGGAAATCCAAACTGAGCCGCTACCGGAATGTGTGCGCGTTTGCCCGCCGAATGCCGGTGTGCTAACCTTGATTTCTGTGCCGTTGTACGCGCGGAGCGGGAGTGTGTCCGCGCGCATTAACTCACTCTCCGGCGCGGTTTGCGGGTGGTTTGGGCTGGCGTAGCTCAGCTGGTAGAGCATCTGATTTGTAATCAGAGGGTCGGGGGTTCAAATCCCTTCGCCAGCTCCACTTCGACCGATCGTTCCAGGGAGCGAGAGAGACGGCAGAAAGTCGCGCCGGCGCGGGGTTTTCCCGGCCGGGCGAGTCCTCCGCGGCGATCCCACTGAGGTACACATACTCCGAGGCGCCGGAAGCTCTCCGGAAGGAGCGCGATGCGCCGAAGAGGTGTTTCGAGAGCGGCAGGCGGCGATTGGGCTGGGTTGACGGCGAGGGTATTTTCGCCGAGGCGATTGGGCGATTGAACGAGGTCCCCGGCGACGGCTCTTTGGCCGTTGGGGTGTTTGGGCACAGGTGGCCGAGCGGTTAATGGCAGCAGACTGTAAATCTGCCGCTCCTTGCGAGCTACGGAGGTTCGAATCCTCCCCTGTGCACCATTTCAGGGATCAGGGAACAGGGAACAGGGATCGATCAGTTGGGGTCGAGGCGTTTCCGAGCTGTGTGCTGTGAGTTGGGTGTTGTTCGAATGAATGGAATGCGCGGCGAGGGCGGAGCCAAATGAATTTGTATCGGGCCGAGCAAAAGCGCATGATCGAGGGGATGCACAGCGCGGGCGCGGATCTGGACCGTAAGTTCTGGACGGCGCTCGGGATGTACGGGATTTTAGCGTTGCTGGTGTGGTTCACCATGAGCGCGGACAAAGTGCTGGTGATGGGCAGGCCGGTGGAGATGCGGTGGATTCCACTGTTTGTGATCGGGGTGATGGCGCTGCGCACGCTGCTGGCGCGTCATGCGGAACGGATTCGGCGCGGCAGGATCGAAGGCGACGGCTCGGGGCCGCGGAGTTAAGTTTGCGGGCTGATGTAGCTCAGTTGGTAGAGCACTCCCTTGGTAAGGGAGAGGTCACCAGTTCAATCCTGGTCATCAGCTCCAGAAATTGGAAGGGCAGTTCGTAGTTCACAGTTCGTAGTTCACAGTTTTCGAGCAGCGTGCCGCAAATGCTCGCATCGGCATGAACCAGACTGTGAACTGCGAACTAAGAACTGTGAACTGCTTCAGGGCGGGAGTAACTCAGTGGTAGAGTCACAGCCTTCCAAGCTGTTGGTCGCGGGTTCGAGTCCCGTCTCCCGCTCCAGGAATTGGCAGGGCAGGAATTGGCAAGGACTGAGCCGAGGGTAAGCGATGTTCGAGCAGGCAGCGATTGCAGTGAGCGACGAGCAGGGATATGCGCGGCTTCACGCGCTGGTTGACGCGGCGTTCGATGCGCGCGATGTAGACGTTTTTTTGAACCGCGTAACCAAGGGTCGTCTGCGGGTGCGCGACTTTGAAAGCGTGCTGAACCGCGGGCTGCTGGGCAAGGAAGCGATCGCGCTGTATGACGCGCTGCCCGTCTCGGACCAGGGTCTGACCCGCGAGCGCTACCTGCGGCTGGTGGAGAAAGTGCCGCTGGAGCTGCGGCAAAGGTATTTCAGGGTGTACGCGTACTACTGAGGAAGACGATGGAACGAGAAGTAGAGGTCAAAATCGAAGGACTTCCTCTAGTTTCCGGTGAGGAGTGGGCCAGAGCGCAACGCGCGCCCGAGTCGGATCTTCCGAAAGTCGATCCGGATCGATATATCGCCTCTCGAAAGCTAGGACTTCCCTATGTGGCTGATGCACGTCGTGAGTATGCCTGGGAACTTGCACGCCAGCGAATGCAAACTCAGGGACAGCTCCTGGCAGCGAGGCTTGGGGAATTCTCTGCATTTCCGCTGCGCTACGTCGTCTGGGATGGCTCCCGGCGGGAGTGGATTGCGGTGCCGGATAGATCATCGATGCGCCCGATCTCGATAGGACCTGAGCTTGTGGATCGGATTACCGGACGGGGCACTGAACAGGATTTCGAAGAACTTGGGAAGTTGTTTGCCTGCAAGGATGCAGTGGCATGAGCGGAGCAGTCTTGCCTGGGGACACGGTACGGTTCAGGCTATCCCCTGAAGGTGTCGCGGCGCTTTCAGGCGTATTTGAAGAATCCAGCTTAGAGGCCAATGTCGCTGGCGCTGATGAGCTGGGCGTATGGATTGATTTAGGCGATCAATCGGCCATGCTTCTGAAATGGCAGTATCTGGCGACGGCGGTAGTTCCGGTCCCTCCGTCGGGCCGAGCAAAGCCGGTCGCTAGGCGAATTGGTTTTAGGTTCGAATCTGCAATGGAGAATTGAAAGATGGCGAAGGAAAAATTTGATCGTTCCAAGCCGCATGTGAACGTGGGCACGATCGGGCACATCGATCACGGCAAGACCACGCTGACGGCGGCGATCACCAAGGTGCTGCAGAAGCACAACCCCAAGA